>NZ_JASBOH010000050.1:0-310 GCF_039907205.1 Corynebacterium sp. c25Ua_47
GGTCGGCTCAGTCGGCTCCGTCGGCTCCGTCGGCTCAGTCGGCTCAGTCGGCTCAGTCGGCTCCGTCGGCTCGGTTGGCTCGGTTGGCTCGGTCGGCTTGGTCGGCTCGGTTGGCTCGGTTGGCTCGGTCGGCTCCGTCGGCTTGGTCGGCTCAGTCGGCTCAGTCGGCTCCGTCGGCTCAGTCGGCTCAGTCGGCTCAGTCGGCTCAGTTGGCTCCGTCGGCTCCGTCGGTTCCGTTGGCTCCGTCGGTTCCGTTGGCTCGGTCGGCTCGGTCGGCTTGGTCGGCTCAGTCGGCTCAGTTGGCTCAGTT
>NZ_JASBOH010000051.1:0-327 GCF_039907205.1 Corynebacterium sp. c25Ua_47
CGAGGTAGAGAAGGACAAGGGCTCTAACCCGAAGGATAAGGGTTCGATTCCGGCAACTCCGATCGAGCCGGGTAACCCCACCAATGCCGCAACCTTCGAGCCGGAGTATGAGGGCAAGTTGGTTGTTCCTGGTGAGGAGACGAAGTCGTCGCCGACCTTTACTGATAAGGATGGTAAGGACGCCAAGGCTCCTGAGGGTTCAAAGTTTAAGATCACTGATGGTTTCACTGCTCCTGAGGGCTACGAAGTCAAGATCGACGAGAACACCGGTGAGATCACGGTGACGTTCCCGGATGGCTCCAAGCTGAACAAGGACACCAAGGCTCC
>NZ_JASBOH010000006.1:0-167141 GCF_039907205.1 Corynebacterium sp. c25Ua_47
TACACCGTTTCGTTGTACCACCTGGGGACGTCGCCAAGCACTGCTGCCTAGTAGAGCTCTTCCTCCTGAGTGCGCTCGATGGTCGCCCCCAGCGCTTGCAGGTTCTCTACAAAGTTGGGATATCCGCGATCGATGTGGAAAACATCGTGGACGGTAGTTGTCTCATCTGCACAGAGCGCAGAGAGCACCAAACCGGCGCCCGCGCGAATGTCGGAGCTCCAGACATGCGTTGAAGACAACCGCTCTTGGCCGCGGATGACAACATGGTGGCCATCCACCTGAGCGTCGGCGCCGAGGCGCAACATCTCATCGACGAATCGGAAACGGGACTCGAACACGTTCTCCGTAATGATGGAAGTACCTTCCGCAACCGCGGACAGTCCAATAGCGATGGGCTGAAGATCCGTTGGAAAGCCTGGGTAAGGCAGCGTTTGGTAGTCCACGGCGGTGGGGCGCCCATCCATACGCACGCGGAAGCCGTTGACATAGTCCTCAATATCGGCACCGGCCGACTTGAGCTTTTCCAAAGGCAGGTGCAGGTGCTTGGGAGCGATGCCGCCCACCGTAATATCTCCGCGCGTCATGACTGCGGCATAGGCCCACGTCCCGGCCACGATGCGGTCACCGATGACCTCGTGTTCCGTCGGCTGAAGCTTGTCCACACCGCGAATCGTGATGGTGGACGTACCTTCACCAGTGATGTCAGCACCCATTTCCTTAAGCATCAGGCACAGATCGACGATTTCCGGTTCGCGGGCGGCGTTGTGGAGCTGAGTTTCGCCGTCGGCAAGCACGGCAGCGGTAAGAATATTCTCTGTGGCGCCCACAGAGGGGAAATCGAGCTTGATGCTTGCGCCGTGCAGGTGGTCAACCTCCGCTACGACGGCACCGTGCTCAATACGCGTGCTCGCACCCATTTTTTCGAGTCCGGACTGGTGCATGTCCAAGGGGCGGGAGCCAATGGCATCTCCACCCGGCAAAGCCACCTTGGCGTGACCGCACCGCGCCGTCAGCGGACCTAGCACGCACACGGACGCGCGGAACTGCCGCACGGCGTCGAAGTCCGCGTTGGAGTGCAGCTCGGCCGGAGTGGTGATGCGCACTGTGTGGCCATCGATCTCCACTGAGCACCCGAGACCTTCGAGGACCTTGCGCATCAGGGGAACATCAAGAATTTCAGGACAGTTGGTCAGCGTGGTCGTGCCCTCCGCCAACAGTGCCGCAGCCATCAGCTTCAGCACACTGTTTTTGGCACCGTCCACCTTGACGGTGCCCTGCAGGCGCGCCCCACCGGAGACAATAAATTGGTCTTTCACGCCCACCCAACTTACCTACAATCAGGGCAGCGCGCCGATACGACGGGCCGCATTGACCGCTTCATAGCGGGTGTGGGCCCCCAGTTTGCGCATGACAGAACGCAGATAAGACTTCACCGTTTCGGCTCCGATGCCCATTTCCTCTGCCGCCTCAACGTTGGTGTGCCCCAACGCCACGCAAGACAATACATCGAGCTCGCGCGCAGACAACTTGGTGGTCTGCTTCACGCGCACCGGGGAGACCATCTGGTCGCAGAGGGCTTCCAATTCCTTGCGGAGGTCCTCATCGTTGACGCGGTTAGCCAGCATCCGCAGCTTGGAGTGCGTCGAGCGTACCTGCTCCCATTCGGCGCCGTTCATCACGTGCCCGCGAGCGGCGCCGCCCTTGCCCCCATCGGCGCGGCGCAGTGCGGAATTAACCGCTAAATCCTGCTCGAGGCAGCGGGCGGTCATGGTGACCTCCTCGATGACCTTGTCACCCAAGCGGACCGGCGAATGAACACCAACATAAAGAACGCCGCGGATCTCACGCTGCACAGTCACCGGCACCGCCACGATGGAGTGCAGTCCCTCATCCTGGATGTAGCGGTCGTTCTCGTGGCTGATCGTCGTGGCGCGGGTGTAATCGGATACGCCTACCGCGCGGCGAGTGCTGACAACGCGTCCGCCGACGCCCACATTCGCGTCAATCACCAAGTTCTGCAAGGCCGGGGTGCGCAGACCTACCCAGTGGGTAATCTGCAGACGATTATCCGGCAGCAAGGTTCCGTACATCGTGACGGGAATTCCCGTTGCGGTCTTCAGCGACGATAGCGCTGCGCGTACGGCTTCGTCATCATCCTTGAGTCGGTGCGGCTCCATGAGACTCTCTCTTACTCGGGGGTAACCAGCAGGTGCACCCACATTCCCCGCCTGAAACGGGGGTAGGTGGACACTATTTGCGAAGTATAACCGTCCGACGGGGGTAATTCTAAATCGCACCGCGCCCTACTCCGTCACCCCAAATCCCACATATCATGCCCGAATGCTCTGTTCAGAATTTATATACCACTTTGTCTAGTGGCGGGGTGTAAGGTGTCTGCTGTACATCGGAAGTTATTTACAAGGAGTCCACATCGTGGCTGTATACGACAACATTCTAGAAACCATCGGCGGAACCCCGCTGGTCCGCCTCAACCGTTTGACCGAGGGCCTCGGCGCCGAGGTGCTCGTGAAGGTTGAGTCCTTCAACCCCGCAAATTCCGTCAAGGACCGCATCGCCAAGGCGATTGTCGACACCGCCGTAGAAGCCGGCGAGCTGAAGCCGGGCGGCACCATCGTTGAAGCCACCTCCGGCAACACCGGTATTGGCTTGGCGCTTGTCGGCGCAGCCCAGGGTTACAAGGTCATCCTGACCATGCCGGAGACCATGTCTAACGAGCGCAAGGTGCTGCTGCGCGCTTATGGCGCTGAGATCGTGTTGACCCCGGGCGCTGCCGGAATGAAGGGTGCCGTAGAGAAGGCCAACGAAATTATTGCCGAAACCCCCAACGCGATCCTGGCTTCCCAGTTCGCTAATGAAGCAAACCCGAAGATCCACGAGGCAACCACCGGCCCCGAGATCTGGGAGGACGCCGAGGGCAAGGTTGATGCTTTCGTAGCCGGCGTCGGCACCGGCGGCACCGTCACCGGCGTTGGTCGCTACCTGCGCTCCCAGAACCCGGATACCTACTTGGTAGCTGTAGAGCCCTCCGACTCCCCCGTCCTGTCCGAGGGCAAGGCAGGCCCGCACAAGATCCAGGGCATCGGCGCTAACTTCGTCCCGGAGGTTCTGGACCGCGAGATCCTCAACGAGGTTCTCACCGCCACCACCGAGGAATCTGTCTCCACTGCCCGCAAGCTGGCCACCGAGGAGGGCCTGCTCGTCGGCATTTCCTCCGGTGCCAACGTCTCCGCTGCTCTCAAGCTGGCTGCACGCGAAGAGTTCAAGGGCAAGACCATCGTGGTTGTCGCCCCGGACTTTGGTGAGCGTTATGTCTCCACCATCCTCTTCGAGGACATCCGCGAGGCTTAGAGTTCCCAGCGTGGCTTTCCGCGGGGCGTCGCAAAGCGCACTGCGGTGAGCACCCCGAATAAAAGCGCCCTCTGTGCTAGGGGGCGCTTTTTCTTTCTAGATAGGATGGTTTGCATGCACATCTTGAAGATGATTCGTGAAGACCTCGCCAACGCGCGCGAGCATGATCCGGCCGCGCGCGGCGACGTCGAGAACGCCGTGGTCTACTCCGGCCTCCACGCTATTTGGGCGCACCGCATTGCCCACCGCATGTGGAAGCGTGGCTGGCGCGGGCCGGCACGCATCTTGGCCCAGGTGAACCGCTTCTTCACCGGAATTGAGATCCACCCCGGCGCCACAATTGGTCGGCGCTTCTTCATTGACCACGGAATGGGAATCGTCATTGGTGAGACTGCCGAGATCGGCGATGGCGTTATGCTTTACCACGGTGTCACGCTCGGCGGCCAAGTTCTCACGCAGACAAAGCGCCACCCAACGATTGGGGATAATGTGACTATCGGCGCCGGCGCCAAGGTGCTGGGCCCCATCACTATCGGTGAGGGCTCCGCGGTAGGCGCTAACGCCGTGGTGACGAAAGATGTGCCCGCGTATCACACCGCTACGGGTATTCCCGCTAAGAACCGTCCTCGCAAGAAGGACGAACGCATCAAGCTGGTGGACCCGGACTACTACATCTAAGGGCGGCCGACTCCGTATTTAGAGGCTGCCCTCGCGGGCGGTCAACCGCTGGTACTCGGGGTTCTTCTCGATGAACCGCGCCACGGCGCTGCACGTTGGGATGACTTGGCGGCCTGCCGTCGAGTCATCATCCAACGCCGCCTTAATCAGAGGTTTGGACAGGCCTTGGCCTTGAAAAGACTCAAAAATTTCCGTGTGCGTAAATTCGCGCGTGGTGGCGGAGTCACTGTATTCAGCGAAGCCTGCTTCCTCGCCATCGACGGTGATGACGAAGCGGGATCGATCGGTTTGGTGCGCAACTGAAGTAGTCATGGTGCCCCATTAAACCAAAAAGCAGCAGACCACTAGAGCAACTCCGGGGGAACAAGGAAACAAAAGAGCCCCCTCCAGTACTGGAGGGGGCTTTCTTGTGGCCAGAGCCAGGATCGAACTGGCGACCCCACACTTTTCAGGCGTGTGCTCTACCGACTGAGCTATCTGGCCAGAAGCCACAAGGACTTCGGCGACCCTGACGGGACTTGAACCCGCGACCTCCGCCGTGACAGGGCGGCGCGCTAACCAACTGCGCCACAGGGCCATTTTCAATTATCTCTTGTGCGCTGGGCACGAATAAGTACTCTACACAAAGCTTGAGAAACACACCAAATCAGCATGTCATATACGGTTTTTAAGAGTAAAGAAGTACCGTCCACGCGACTGCCGCACAGCACCTAGACCTATCGGTCCCGACCCCGCCTTGAGTGGGCTATGACAAGCAAAACAATTCAAGCCTCGAAGCGTGTTTCTACAAACACCGCTCCGAGGCTTGGTATGGCGACCCTGACGGGACTTGAACCCGCGACCTCCGCCGTGACAGGGCGGCGCGCTAACCAACTGCGCCACAGGGCCATACATATTGACTTATGTACCAACACGTTAGTGTTGGTACCCCCAACGGGATTCGAACCCGTGCCGCCGCCGTGAAAGGGCGGTGTCCTAGGCCGCTAGACGATGGGGGCCCGTTGCCTTGAGGCAACTTTGTAAAAATATACTGGAGACATCCCTACTTAACCAAATCGCCCCGGCAGAAAGGCGGAAAACCATGGCTGACCAGCGCGATACTTGCTCCTGCCACGAGCCCGGCGTTCACGGCTACAACTCCGATAGCGAGCAAAAGGCAAAATACTTAGCGCGTCTCAAGCGCATCGAGGGCCAAACCAGAGGCATCCACCGCATGATTGCGGAAGACCAATATTGCATCGACATCATCACGCAGATCTCCGCGGTCACCTCAGCGCTCGAGAACGTCTCCCTAGCGCTGCTAGAAGACCACATAGAGCACTGCGTGGCAGGAGCCGCCGCCGAGGACGGGCAAGTAGCCACAGAGAAGCTAGAGGAGGCCATGCGGGCCATCCGGAAGCTCGTGAAGAGCTAAAGGCGCTAGGGCTCCCCCTACTTAGCCCTCAGTGGGCCACCCTACAACGCAAAAGAGCCGCCCGAAGGCGGCTCTTTCTGTGGGCCCTGCGGGGCTCGAACCCGCGACCTGCGGATTAAAAGTCCGTAGCTCTACCAACTGAGCTAAAGGCCCAACGCCCATCCATCTTAGTAGGTGACACTAAGGAAAAGGAAATGGCCCTCACCTCCAGCGGTAAGGGCCACGACCGAGCGGCATGAGCGATTAACCGCGCATGTCACCCTTCTCCATGAAGTTCACCTGGAAGTCAAAGGCGGTCTTCAGATCGTGCGGGGTGTGCTGGAACTTATTAGCCTTGGCACGCTCGTAGTATTCCTCAAGCAGCGGGCGGTAGTCCGGGTGCGCCACGGCGATAACCTTCTCCACGCGCTCCTTCGGAGCGAGACCACGCAGGTCCGCCACACCGTACTCGGTGATGATGACCATGGTGTCGTGCTCGGTGTGGTCGGTGTGGGACACAAACGGCACGATGGCGGAGATTGCGCCGTCCTTGGCCACCGACGGGGAGACGAAGGTGGAGATGTAAGCGTTACGGGTGAAGTCACCGGAGCCGCCGGTACCGTTCATGATGCGGGAACCGGAAACGTTGGTGGAGTTGATGTTGCCGTAAATGTCGCCCTCAATCATGCCGTTGGAGGAGATCAGGCCAACGCGGCGAATAACCTCCGGGTGGTTGGACACCTGCTGCGGGCGCAGGATGATGTGCTTGGCGTAGCGCTCAGCCTCAGCGTTCATCTTGTCCGCGTACTCCGGGGACAGAGCGAAGGAGGTAGCAGAGGCGACGGTCATCTTGCCGGCGTCGATCAGATCGAGCATGCCGTCCTGGATAACCTCGGTATACGCCTGAATGTTTTCAAACTTGGAGTCCAGCAGGCCGGCCATCACAGCGTTCGGGACGTTACCCACACCGGACTGCATGATGAACTTGTCATACTCAAGGCGGCCGGCAGCGACCTCGCCCTCAAGGAACTCGATGAAGTTCGCAGCAATCTTCTCGGAGACCTCATCCGGAGCCTTGAACGGTGCGTTGCGGTCCGGAGCGTCGGTCTTAACCACTGCCACGACCTTTTCTTCCGGGATCTCAATGTAGGTGGTTCCAACGCGGTCGGCCGGCTTGGTGATCGGAATGGGCTGACGGTTCGGCAGCTTCTCAATCCGGTAGATATCGTGCATGCCCTCAAGGTTGAGGGACTGCCACTCGTTCACCTCGATGATGATCTTGTCGGCGGCCTCAATGTACTCGAGGTTGTTACCTACGGCCGAGGACGGAACGATGTTTCCGTTCTCGTCGATACGCACGGCCTCAATAATGGCTACCTGGAAGTCACCGTAGAAGCCCTCCTCTACCTGCTGACCGGAGTGCGAAAGGTGGATGTCCTGGTACAGCGCGGAGCCGTCGTTGAAGCGGCCACGCAGAACTGGGTCGGAGTTGTACGGGGAGCGGAAGCGGATGGCGTTAGCCTCCGCGAGCACGCCGTCGCAGTCCGGGGCAGTCGAAGCGCCGGAGAAGACGTCAATCTTGAACTCTTCCCCCGCCTCGTGCGCTGCCTTTGCCTTTTCCGCGATGGCGGTAGGCAGGGCCTTGGGGTAGCCAGCACCAGTAAAGCCGGAGATTCCCACACGGTCACCGTGATTGACGAACTTAGCTGCCTCGTCAGCGCTCATAACGAGCTTCTCAAACGGCGCGTATGCAATTCTCTCAGACATGAGTCCTCCTTTTATGTGCAGAAAAGACCTAGGTTACGGTCCTTTCCTATTAGTTACATGCACCACACTAGCGAATCGGTGGCGAATTTACCGCACTCTGCCCCAAACCGTGTGCACCCCTCACTTTTTTCATCAGAATTTGCCACCCTAGGCTTGTTCCGCGCACAATTGGCGGCGTGACTCTTGCTATCGGAAACATCCAGCTCAACTCCCCCGTTGTCCTCGCCCCTATGGCGGGCGTGACCAACGTGGCCTTTCGCGTGCTGTGCCGCGAGCAAGAGATAGCGAAGACCGGAACCGTCTCCGGCCTCTACGTGTGTGAAATGGTCACCGCACGCGCCCTCGTTGAGCGCAACCCAAAGACCTTGCACATGACCACGTTTGCCCCCGAAGAACAGCCGCGCTCACTGCAGCTGTACACCGTCGATCCGGAGTACACGTACAAGGCGGCCAAGATGATCGTGGACGAGAACCTCGCAGACCACATCGACATGAACTTCGGCTGCCCGGTTCCCAAGGTCACGCGCCGCGGCGGTGGTTCTGCCCTGCCCTATAAGCGCCGTTTGTTTGGCAACATTGTCGCTGCGGCCGTCAAAGCGACGGAGGGCACGGACATTCCAGTCACCGTCAAGATGCGCGTCGGCATCGATGACGAGCACAAAACGCACCTCGACGCCGGCCGGATCGCCGTTGCTGAGGGTGCCGCGGCCGTCGCTCTCCACGGTCGCACGGCGGCGCAACGCTACTCCGGCCACGCCGACTGGGGAGAGATTGCCCGCCTCAAGGAACACCTAGCGGATACTGGCATTCCCGTCTTGGGTAACGGCGATATCTTCAAGGCAACCGATGCGCACGACATGATGGAACAAACCGGATGTGACGGCGTCGTCGTAGGCCGCGGCTGTTTGGGCCGCCCCTGGCTCTTCGCGGAGCTCTCCGCCCACCTGCGGGGTGAGCCGGTGCCGCCGGAGCCCACTTTGGGGGAAGTCACGCAGATTATGATTCGCCACGCCGAACTGCTGACACAGCACGAAGGCGAGCGCCAGGCCAGCCGCGATATTCGCAAGCACATTGGGTGGTACCTCCGAGGCTTTCCGGTGGGCGGCCAGGTGCGCGCTGGCCTTTCTCGCGTCAATTCCTTGGAGGATCTGCGCGAACTGCTGGCGCCGTGGGCGGACTCGCCCGCGCTTGCCGACGACGCCGATGGCGCCCGCGGCCGCCAGGGTTCACCCGCCAAGGTGGTCCTGCCCGAAGGGTGGCTCGATGATCCGGAGGATGCCACGGTTCCGGAAGGCGCGGAGATCATGCACTCCGGAGGCTAGGAGCAGAACCTGCCTTGATCGTGTTGCCCGACAGGCACTAGACCAATAGTTGGGCTAAAGTACGTGGCATGCGCGCAGCTTACCGTGAACAGTTGGATAACTTTGCCCATGATCTGATCATCATGAGCACGACCGTCCATAGGTTGATGACTCTTGCCTCCCAGGCATTAATCGAGGCTTCCCTGCAACCAGCTGAGGAGGCCGTGTCGCTGCGCGATGAACTGGATGAGGTCCGCACGCGCTGTGAAGACCGTGCGGTGTCCCTTCTGGCCTTGGAGAACCCCATGGCCAAGGACTTACGCCAAGTGATCTCCTCCATCTATATTGTGGAAGATTTCTACCGCATGGGCCGCCTATCCCAGCACATTGCAACGAGCGCGCGTCGCCGCCACCCAGAGCCGGTTGTACCGGCAGAAATCATGGGCTATTTCGAGGAGTACACCCGCCTCGTCCTCGAGATGTCTGCAGGGCTCAAAGACATCCTCATCACCCGCGATCCGGAGCTCGCGCTGCGCCTGACCGAAGATGACGATGCCGTGGATGACATCAACCATCACCTGCTGCGCATGCTGACCCAGCGGGAGTGGAAGGGAACGGTGCGCCAAGCCGTGGAGACTTCGCAGCTGTCACGCTACTACGAGCGATTCGCAGATCATTGTGCCGCCGCTGCCGGGCGCATCATCTACCTGGCCACGGGCTTGGACCCGGATCGCTATATGCGCAAGCGCGACCAGGAGCAGCGCGACGCCGAGATGGAAGCCCGCATGGCGGAGCTCGAGCGCCAATTCCGCAACTAGGCAGGCGTGTGGGCGTGGGTGATCCACCCGGCTCGATCCAAAGCACAAGAAAGCCGGCGCCTCTCCTAGACCTTAAACAGGTGAGAGAGGGCGCCGGCTTTGGGCACTAGTGGCATTTAGCCGAAGCGGCCAGAGATGTAATCCTCGGTGTCCTTCTTGGACGGGTTTTCGAAGATCTTGGTGGTGTCATCGAACTCGACGAGGTGGCCCGGCTTGCCGGTGGCCTCTAGAGAGAAGAAACCAGTCTTATCGGACACGCGGGCTGCCTGCTGCATGTTGTGGGTCACGATAACGATGGTGAAGTTTTCCTTCAGCTCGTGGATGAGGTCCTCAACAGCCAGGGTAGAAATCGGGTCCAGCGCCGAGCACGGCTCATCCATGAGGAGAACCTCCGGCTCCACGGCAATCGCACGGGCGATGCACAGGCGCTGCTGCTGACCACCAGACAGGCCGCCGCCCGGCTTATCCAGGCGGTCCTTCACCTCGTCCCAGAGGTTAGCGCCGCGCAGGGACTTCTCGGCAACTTCCTTGAGCCTCTTCTTGTTCTTCTCACCGGACAGCTTCAGGCCGGCGACAACGTTGTCCTCGATGGACATGGTCGGGAACGGGTTGGCCTTCTGGAATACCATGCCGATGGTGTTGCGGACAGACACCGGGTCAACCTTGGAGCCGTAGATGTTCTGTCCATCCAAGAGGATCTCACCCTTGACGTAGGCGCCGGGGATGACCTCGTGCATACGGTTGAGGGTGCGCAGAACGGTGGACTTACCGCAGCCGGAGGGGCCGATGAAGGCGGTGACGGCCTTCGCCGGAATTTGCATATTGACATTCTGTACGGCGTGGAAGTCACCGTAGTAGATGTTCACGTCGTTGAGCTCAAGCTTGGACATGAGTAGTGCTCCTATTGGGGGTAGGTGGAAAGTGAATACGGTTACTTCTTGACGGAGAACTTCGCCGAAACGATGCGCGCGCCGATATTGAGAATCGCGATGAGGACAACCAACGTGAGGGCGGCACCCCACAGCTTGTCCAAGACAGCCGGATCAGCACCGGACTTGTACATATCCAGCATCATCAGCGGCAGCGAGGACTGCGCGCCCTTGAGCGCATCCCAGTTGATGGAGGACGTAGAGCCCACCAACACCAGCACCGGCGCGGACTCACCCATGATGCGGGCCACGGCGAGCATGATGCCGGTGACGATGCCGGAAAGAGCGGTCGGCAGAACAATGCGGGCGATGGTCTTCCACTTCGGTACACCTAGGGCATAGGAAGCCTCACGTAGGTCCATGGGGACCACACGGAGCATCTCCTCAGTATTGCGAACCACAATTGGAATCATCAGGAGTACCAAGGACAGCGCCACGGCCATACCGGAGCGCTTGAAGCCGAACAGCGTAATCCACATGGCGAAGATGAACAGTGCGGCCACGATGGAGGGCACACCGGACAGAATGTCCACCATGAAGGTGGTGAGGCGGCTCAGGGGGCCACCGCGGGAGTACTCCACAAGGTAAATCGCGGTAAAGATACCAATCGGAACCGAAATAACGGTCGCGATGATGGTCTGAACGAACGTACCGATGATGGCGTGCAGTGCACCACCGCCGGCTTCAGTATCCAAGATGCCGCGCTGAGATTCGGTCCACCACTCGGGGCTCAGGACAGCCCCGGAACCGCGAACAATGAGCTCGAAGAGGACCCACAGCAGCGGAATCATGGCGATGATCATCGTCGCCCACACGAGAGCGGTGGCGATGTTGTTGGTGGTCTTACGGCTCGAGGAAATATCCAGGAAGGTCGGGCCGGAAGAAGCCGGGACAGCGTTAGAGGTTGTAGTCGTAGTCATCTCTGTTCCCTCCTTACTTGCTCTTCACGATGGAACGGGCAATTGCGTTGACCACGAAGGTCAGAAGGAACAGCATGAGGCCTGCGGCGATGTAGGCGCCCGCACGCATCTCATTACCGAACTCTGCGGCCGCCAAGGCGATGGCGGTGGCGAAGGTGGTACCGCCATCGAACAGCGAGAAGCGGAAGTCGACCAACGGGGAGACAACCATGTACAGCGCCATGGTCTCACCCAGCGCGCGACCCAGGCCCAGCATCGAGCCGGCAATGTAGCCGGACATACCGAAGGGAAGGACCGTCATGCGAATAACTTCCCAGCGGGTGGCGCCGAGTGCCAAGGCAGACTCGATCTGGCCCGGAGGGGTCTGCACGAAGACCTCGCGGGCGGTAGCGGCGATAATCGGCAGGATCATCACTGCCAGCACGATGCCACCGGTGAGGACGTTGCGACCCGTCGCAAAGTGCGGGGAGTTGTCGTAGACCTTGAACAGGAAGAAGCCACCTGCCCAGGAGTGCAGCCACGTGTAGAAGCCGGACAATGCGGGGCCGAGAACCTGCCAGCCCCACAGGCCGTACACGATGGACGGCACGGCAGCGAGCATGTCGACGAGGAAGCCCAGCGGCTTCACCAGCTTGGCCGGTGCGTAGTTGGACAAGAAGATAGCAATACCGAGTGCCACCGGCATCGCGATGATGAGAGCCACGATGGAAATCAGCACGGTGTGGCCGAACATGGTGGGAATACCGAACTTCATTGCGTCGGTATCATTGGTTTCCCAACGCTCGCCGTAGGTGAAGAAACCTACGATGCCGCCCTCATTGACGGCAAGCGAGGGAACCGCTTGCCACACAAGGAAGACTGCGATGGCAGCGATCATCACCGTGATCAGCGTGGCGGACGCAGTGGACAGGAATTCAAAGACACGATCGCCCGGGCGCTTGACGCCCGTCTTAACGGCTGGGGTAGGGGCAGCGCCTGCGTCGGATGCATGCACGCTAGGACGAATCGCCGAAACGGCATCCTCCCTCGCGGATGACGCTGTGGTGAGATTATTGTCTGCCATGAGACTAGGGAATCCTTTTCAACGGGATCAATAAAAAATGCGGGACACGCTACCGCCCCCAAAGCGCTCGTTAACGGCGGATTGGGGGCGGAAGTGTGTATGTAAACGGCAACTACGGCACTAAGGCCCGCAGTTAACTGCGCTTACTGGATAGCGTCGACAGCTGCCTTCAGGCGCTCGAGGTGGTCACCAGCAACCGGGATGAAGCCAGCGTTCTCCAGCTCGTCATTCTGGTTGTCCAGAACGGTGTTGAAGAATGCCTTCACCAGAGCGGAGGTTTCCTCATCGTAGCCAGCAGAGCAGACGATGTTGTAAGTGGTCAGGATGAGCGGGTAGGCGCCCTCGTCGTTGGAAGCAAAGAGCTTGTCGGAGTCAACAACCATGTTGTGCTCGGAGCCGGTGTCCTTGAAAGCAAGGTGGTCCAGAGCAACACCGACGGACTCAGCGTTGAGCTCAACCGGGCCGTTGCCGAAGTCAATCTTGGCAATCTTGACGCCATCGGCTTCCTTCTGGTGAGCGTAGCCAGCCTCAACGTAGGTGATAGCACCCTCGATGGAAGCGACCTGGTCAGCCACACCGGAGGAACCGTTAGCGCCCTCACCAACAGCATCCGGGAACTGCTTGCCCTCGCTGTCCCAGTTGCCGGTAGCGGCGGTCAGGAACTTCTGGAAGTTATCGGAGGTACCGGACTCATCAGAGCGGAAGATAACGGTGATGTTCTTGTCCGGCAGGTCGGTGCCCTCGTTCTCAGCCTTGATGGCGTCATCATTCCACTTGGTGATCTCGCCCTTGAAAATCTTAGCCAGGGTGTCGGTGGAGAGGTTGACCTCGGTGTCACCCAGGTTGTAGGCGATAGCAACCGGGCCGATGGTGGTCGGCAGGTGCCATGCATCGTTGCCCTCGCAACGCTCCTTAGCAGCCTCAACCTCACCCTTGTCCTCCTTCAGGGCGGAGTCGGAACCAGCGAAGTCAACGGTGCCACCGTTGAAGGCCTTCACACCAGCGCCGGAACCGGAGGAGGTGTAGGAGAAGTTAGCATCCGGGTACTCGTTCAGGAAGGCCTTCTCGAAGACGGACATTGCGGACTTCTGGGAGGAAGCGCCCTCACCAGAGAGGTCACCGGAGACCTCTACGGAGTCGGAGCCGCCATCGGCGGAATCAGACTCGTTGGACTCGGAGCAGGCAACGAGAGCGGTGGAGGTGGCGGCGACGATGCCGAAGATAGCGGCAGTGCGCTTGAAGTTGCGAATCACGGGGAACCTTTCCGGTACGGATACAAGAGAATGATTTTTCGAGGAAATCGCCCCAAACCCTCTCCAAAGGCAAGCGCGATTAACTCACGGGAAGTAAAGCTATATGCGGAGGGTTAACCCCACAGGGATCAAGAGGTGAACAATCGGTTAACTTGTACCAAAAGGCGGTGAGACTAGTCACTTTTCGCCCAGACGCAGTGCTCCTCCGCAGTACCAAAGCCGAGCTTCTCATAGGCCTTTACTGCCGGCTCATTGTCCGCCTCGACGTACAAGATGACCTTGTCCGCTCCTTTAGCGACCATGCGCTGCAAGCCAGCGGTGAGCAACGGGCCGCCGAGCCCGCGCCCGCGATAGTCCTCGCTCAGCCCCACAACATAGACCTCACCGAAGGCTGGGATGTCCTCCTCATGCCATTTCAGCCAGTGAAAGCCGGCCATGGTTGGGGCACTGTGCTCACCACCGTGCGAATCCCACAGGAAGAGCACGTCGGCCGGATCGAACCATTCGGCTTCCATCCCGCGGTGTAAACGCTCCAGGTCCCAGCCACCTTGCTCTGGGTGCCAGGAAAAAGCCTCGTTGTTGGCTCGTAACCACTCCGCCTCGACGTACTCGCGCCCGAAACGCTCGACCGACTCCGTGTACGTGCAGATCTCTAGGCCTTCAACCTTTGCGGACGCTTCCTCCGCCGCGCGTAGGTCCCGTCCCTCAATAGCCATGACGAGCAGGCGCCTGACGACGTTCATCCCGTTGCGCTTCGCCAGCGCCTGGGCGGCCGGGAGGTTGCCGTGTGCCCAGATCTGGGGGGAGGTTGGGAGGGCGTCGACAAGTGCCTGCCCCACCCCGCGCCCGCGGTGTTCGACGTCGACGACGAGCTCTACCGTCTGCCCTTCGACGGCAGCCACACCTGTTATCTCACCGTCTTCGAGTGCGAGCAGGTGGCGGTGCCCAAGGCGACCATCTCGCAGGCCGACCACAAACTGCTCGGAGAACGGCGCATAACCATCGTGCGTTTCGGCACGTGTGGCCAGCTCCTCCACGCGCTGTGCCAAATCCGGATTCTGCGGCAGGGTAAGGGTCTCAATATTCATGTTTCCCAGCTTACGTGCGGTAGTAATAGAAGGGTGACCGTCATCTACCTCAGCCGCCCCGTCGTCCGACTCGCCGCCGTCGCGGGAGTGGTTCTGACCGCATGGCTGGCGGATTCCGCGGTGGCGATGCATGCCGAGCACACCGTGGCCCAGAAGGCGAAAGCCAGTTCCCAGCTGGAAAATAGCCCCAGTGTGTACATCGGCGGCGTTCCTTTTACCCTCGGCGCTCTGACCAAAGAGGTTCCTTACCTCGAGGTCAACTCCTCCGATGTGGAGGTTCCCAAGCTCGGGATGGTCAACGCTTCCACGACGCTGCGCGATATCACCATTCGTCCCGAACAGCTCTTCAGCGGGGACCTAGAAGGTGCACCGGTCTCCACTTACACGCGCAGCATTAGCATCGACGGAGTAGCCCTCGGCCGCCTGCTGGGCATTACGGACCTATCCATCGCCAACCCCGATGACATGTCCCCCACCGGCGGCCCGTCTGCCGAAGCTGAGCTCACCGGCACGCTACCGGGAGACACCACCAAGTCCACGGCGACGGTAACGTTGCGCCTCGTTGGGCCGGAATTTCGCATGAGCGTCTACGGGACCGATGATGAGCGCCTCAAGAAAGCATTCGGGCTGGTCTTGGATACCCGTCAACTACCGTTGCCTGCCCAGGCCACCTCCGTGAAGCTGCACGGCGGTTCCATTACGTTCGAGGTGCAGCGCCGCAACATCACTTTGAAGACGGCGCAGCTCTCCCCTCTCGAAATCGATGGGTCGGAGGAAAAGGCCGTCGAGGATGCAGCGCAAAAGGCACAGGACACCGCCAACGAAGTAGGCAGCGCACCGACGACGCCGCCGAGTTGGCGTCAAAACTAGTTGATTCGAACGAGGTCGCGCAGGATCCTGCGGACGTTGCGGTGTATGGGCGGGGCCGGATCGGTAGGAGCGAAGACTTCCAACGCGTCTGCCTCCGATTCCAGATGCACCTCCGTGAAGGTTCCCTCCGACTCTCCGTCTGCCTGGAAGCGGTGCGGCTTCGGGCACACCAAATCCACCTCGACGGCATCCTCAAAGTGCAGCGTTCGGGCATCCGTGACCTTATTCAGCCAGTGGCGGTGATCCACGCCAAAGAGGTGGAGCACGCCCACAAGACCATCAATGCCACCGAGGTCTGACACCCCGAAGAGGCCAAGGCCTTGGTCGAAAGAGTTGCGCGGATTCGTCACCACCGGCAGCGGTCCGAGGAAGGTCCACGGGTTGGTGTTCGAGGTGAACATGACGGGCACGTCATCAGCCGAGAAGGTGTCTCCCGAGCCGGAGCGCGCACGCACGCTAATGCGCGGTGGGCGAATGCGGGCGCGCTGATAGGCCTGAAAGGCCACGGCCAAATAGCGCAACGGGGTAGCTGCAAAGCCCATTTCCCGAGCACGGTCCACGCGAGCGAGCACGTCGGCATCCAATCCGAAACCAGCGTTGACCGCGAACCACCGGTCATTCCACACCCCCAAGGACACGGTGCGGCGCGTATTGCGTTCCAGCATCCGAGCCAGCACGTGGGCTGCCTCAACAGGAGTATTGGGGAAGCCGAGGGCACGGACGAAGACGTTGGCGGAGCCCGTGGGAATCACCGCGAGAGCCGGAATGTCCTGGGGGCTGGGACGTTCCGCGGAATCTGCGGGGCCTAACAGCCCGTTCACAATTTCGTTCACCGTGCCATCTCCCCCGAAAACCAAGATGACATCGAAGTCTTCCTTGGTCATGCCCCGCACCATATCCTCCGCGTGCCCCGGGTAATGCGTAAAGCGAGCAAGCAGCTGCAGCCCCTCCACGTCCCGAATGACGGGCAGAACCTCGCGGAAGAGGGCCGAATTCTGGCTCGTGGAGTTCGGGTTTGAGATCAGCAATGCGCGCATGACCCCCTAGACTACTGGAGCCTAGTGGTTTCCGCGGCGCCCCCACGACTACGCTGGGGCAGCATGAGCGAACAGACGAATAATGAGAATCACCCGGAAAACACCCAGCCGGAGAACGGCAAGATTGATGGCAACGCAGCCGTCAACCAAGCCGCGGAAGCATGGAAGGATGCTGCCTCCCGCAACATCCCCACCGTTGATGTAGCAGAGAATCCTTTGCCCGATGAGACGGCAAACCTGCGTCAGGGTCCGTCGCTGCACGATGGACTCTTGGGGCTTCTCCCCCTCGTCGGCGTGTGGCAGGGCGAAGGCCAGGCCCACAGCGCCGACGGCGAGCAGTACGCCTTTGGCCAGCAGCTCATCATCGCCCACGACGGTGAGAACTACCTGACCTACACCTCCCGCACCTGGAAGATCGATTCCGAGGGCAACCCGGCGGGCCCGGACGTGCGCGAATCCGGATTCTGGCGCATCTCTCTCAAGGACGAGATTGAGATGACCTACACCTCCTCCAATGGTGTCAACGAGATCTTCTACGGCTCCCTGTTCAACGAGCGAGCCTGGCAGCTGGAGTCCGCCTCCACCATGGTGACGGAGACAGGCCCCGCCAACCTCGGCCCCGGCAAGCGCATGTACGGCCTGATGCCGAACAACAACTTGGGCTGGGTCGATGAGCGGCTTGTCGACGGCGAAATGCGCCCCTTCATGTCCGCCGAGCTCACCCGCGTAGCAGGCTAGCTAGCGGCATAAGGGAATCTAGCGGGCCAGGGCGGCGTCGATCAGCGCGCGTATTTCTTCTGCGTTCGCCGGCGCCTTGAGCTTCGTGTCATCGAGGCGCGTCACCCGCACCGCTGTGCGCACCGAGGAGACCAGCCACACCGAGTCAGCCTCCTCGAGGTAGCTCAGGTTGAGCTCCTTCGCCTTGCAGCGATATCCCTGTTCTGAGGCGTATTCAAACAGCGCGGCCTGCGTGGTTCCGGGGAGTATCCCCTTACCCGCGGGGGTGCGCAGCTTGGTTCCCTTAACCGCCACCACGGTTGAGGTAGCCCCCTCCAAGACCTGCCCCGTGTCGGGGTCGGTAAAGATCACATCATCAAATCCGCGCTCGCGGGCCAGCCGCAGCGTGGCCATGGTTGCCGCATAGTTCAACGTCTTGGCCGGCAGCTCCTCCGCCACCTGCCACAATCGCGGCGTACTCATGACCTTGACGCCCTTCGCGCGCTGCGCCACCACATCCTCCGGGATTTCCTGAACCGCAACCCAGGCCGTGGGCACCCCGGTGGAGGCCCGGCCGCGGGTATAGGTCCACGTGCACTTGGCTTCGAGCGGCGAGCCACCCGTGTCCCCCGCGCCGGCGGGACCATAAAAGTCGGCGATAGCCAACGCGGTGGCTTCCTCCCACTTGTGCATCGGCGGCTCCGGCAAATTCAGAGCCTGGGCGGAGTGTCGGAAGCGCTCCGCGTGGCGGGGAAGGTTCGCCGCCTTGCCATCACGCACTAGAAGGGATTCAAAAATCCCGTCTCCGCGCGTGACCGCGGCATCATCCCAGTAGACCAACGGTAGGTTCGGCATGTGGCGCCGCACCGATCCCCCAAACGGCTCCACGACGTAGATGACCGGCTCTTTTCTGCGCTGAAGGCTCATAGCCCCGATTATGCCCTACCATCGGAGGGCGTGAGTTACTCTTCGCCACTTCTTTCTCGGCCCGGAGCCGCTGAGTTCCAGGGCACCACGCTCGTCGATGTCTCTGGGGTCCCCTGGCACTACGGCAACCCCCTCGTCGAGCAGCGCGCGGTGGAAACAGGTTCAGCCGTCATCGACCGCTCCCATCGCCGCGTCATCGCGGTTTCTGGGCCCGATGCCCAGGCCTTCCTGCATAACCTCCTGAGCCAAAAGCTCGATGACGTGGACGCCGGCTTTTCCGCAGGTGCCCTTGACCTCAATATTCAGGGCCACGTCCTGCACCACATGGATCTATCTTTCGACGGGGAAACCTTCTACCTCGATGTGCCGGCGGCGCAGTTGGAGTCTTTGCGAGATTTCCTCACCGCCATGGTGTTCTGGTCCCAGGTCACCGTAGAGGAAGTAGACGTGGCGGTCATCAGCGTCCTCGGTCAAGCGCTGGACAAACCTTCTACGGCCCTGTTGGAGAGGCCCGTGCACTGGCCGGGCTGCCCGCGCCAGGACTTCCTCGTGCCGCGGGACAAACTAGACGCAGCGGTGCAAGAGTTGGAGGCCCAGGGCGGAAGCTTAGCGGGGCTCATGGCTTTTACCGCCGAGCGCGTGCGGGCACGCGAGCCCGAACTAGCCGCAGATCTCGATGCAAAGACTATCGCCCACGAGGTTCCGCATTGGATCCGGCGCAGCGAGGATCAGCCCGCGTTCGTTCACTTGGACAAGGGCTGCTACCGCGGGCAGGAGACCGTCGCGCGCGTAGAAAACCTTGGGCGCTCTCCCCGTTTATTGGTGCTGCTCTACCTCGACGGCTCCGCCCCGGAGCAAGCGGAGAGCGGAGCGGACATCACGTTGGGTGGGCGTCGCGTGGGCAGACTCGGCACCGTGGTGGAGGACTGTGATTATGGCCCCATCGCGCTTGGTCTAGTAAAGCGCAGCGCCCTCGACCATGGAGAGCTGGCCATTGGTCCGGTAGCAGCATCGATCGAGCCGGATTCCATCCCTGCCGATGAGGGCCCGAAGGCCGGCCGTGCCGCTGTGGATCGCCTGCGCGGAAAATAGTGGCGCATTACACAATGGACTATTTGCCGCAGGGTGGAGCACTTTTCAGCACACCGCTAGGGGGTAGTTCGGAATTTTTTCGTCACACAGGCTATGGTGTCTTACAGGAACATACACATATCTGACTAAGACGATGGGGCGGCCAAGAATCCCTGGACCGCCCTACACACCTCAAGGGGGTCATGCACATGGGACGCGGACGCGCCAAGGCAAAGCAGACCAAAGTTGCACGCCAGCTGAAGTACAATTCGCCCGAGATGGATCTGGATTCGCTCCAGCGTGAACTCGCCTCACAGAACTCCAAGCGCTCCAGCGATGAGGACGAGGATCAATACTCGGAGTACGCGGACTACGAGGACTATGCGGATCGCTGGGACTCGGACGAATGGGATGAGGATGATTCCGAGGAGCGCTAAGCGCGCGAATCACTTCCCCATTCTGTACATGCACAGCACGTAAGCGAAGGGCCGGAGATTCCTCCCCTCTCAGTGAGGGGCGCCTCCGGCCCTGTTCCTTTCTTCAGAACCTAGAACCCAGGGTGCTCGCCGGTCATGAGGACGCGCGGCTCGCGTTCTTCGGCGACGCGGACGGTGCCCAGCTCCCATGCCTCAACGTGGCGGGCGGTCATCATGGCCAACGCACGCTCGCGGTCCTCCGGCGCAACGACGGCGATCATGCCAACGCCCATGTTGAAGGTCTTCTCCATTTCCTCGAGGGCAACCTTGCCCACGGAGGAGATGGTCTTGAAGATCTGGCCCGGAGTCCACGTCGAGCGATTAACCTCAGCGGTCAGGCCCTCCGGGATCACGCGCTCGAGGTTGCCCGCGAGGCCACCGCCGGTGACGTGACAGAAGGTCGACACCGCGCACTCCGATACCAGCGCCAAGCAGTCCTTGGCGTAGATGCGGGTAGGCTCCAAAAGCTCCTCACCGAGGGTGCGGCCCAGGTCTTCCATGTAGCCGTCCAGCGGCAGGCCGGCCTGCTCCAGCAGCACGTAGCGCGCCAAGGAGTAGCCATTGGAATGCAGGCCAGAGGACTTCATAGCGATAAGGACGTCGCCGTCACGTACCTTGTCGGGGCCGAGGAGCTCCTCGGCCTCCACCACACCGACCGCGGTAGCGGAAACATCGTACTCATCCTTGCCCATGACGCCTGGGTGCTCAGCGGTCTCGCCACCCAGCAGCGCTGCACCAGCCTGCACGCAGCCCTCAGCAATGCCCTTGACAATGTCCGCGACCTTTTCCGGAACAACCTCGCCCACGGCGATGTAGTCCTGGAGGAAGAGCGGCTCGGCGCCACACACGACGAGGTCATCAACACACATGGCAACCAGGTCAATGCCGATGGTGTCGTGCTTATCCATGGCTTGAGCCACGGCCAGCTTGGTGCCCACGCCGTCTGACCCGGCCGCGAGGACCGGCTCCTTGTACTCGCCCAGCTTAAATAAGCCGGCGAAACCGCCCAGCCCGCCCATGACCTCCGGGCGGGAGGCGCGCTTGGCGTGCGGGGTGATTAGCTCAACTGCGCGGTCGCCTTCCTCAATGTTGACGCCGGCGGCAGCATACGTGTTCTCGCTCATGAGTGACTTAGTCCTTAATCGTTAGTTGTCGTCGAGCCCTGCAGGGTACGCACGGCCTCAGCATTGGGGTTTCCGGCGGGCAGTCCAAGCGGGTACTCGCCATCGAAGCAGGCACAGCACAATTCGCTGCGGGGCTGCTCAGTGGCCGCCACCATCTCATCGGTGGAGACGAAGCCCAGCGAATCTGCACCGATTGCCGTGCAGATGGTCTGCGCCACTTCCTCCGGGTCATCGGAGGGGTTGGCATTAGCAATCAGTTCACCCGGGGAGGCGAAGTCGATGCCGTAGAAGCACGGCCACTTTACCGGCGGGGAGGCGATGCGCACGTGGACCTCGGCAGCGCCGGCTTCCCGCAACATCCGGATCAGGGCGCGCTGCGTGTTGCCGCGGACGATCGAATCATCCACCACCACGATGGACTTGCCGTCAATGACCTCCCGCAACGGGTTGAGCTTGAGGCGGATGCCCATCTGGCGTTGAGACTGCGTGGGCTGAATAAAGGTGCGGCCCACGTAGGAATTCTTGACCAAGCCATGTGCAAAGGTCAGCCCAGATTCGCGGGCATAGCCCACGGCGGCCGGGTTGCCGGACTCGGGAACGGGGATCACCATGTCCGCGTCGGGCGCTGGGTACTGGCGCGCTAGGCGACGCCCAATTTCCACACGCGTCGCATTGACGGAGCGGCCTTTGATATTCGTATCCGGCCGCGCCAGGTAGACGTATTCGAAGACGCAGCCGTGGCGCTTGGTCTCCGCGAAGCGCTCGGAGCGAATACCGGTCTCATCAATAGCGACGAGCTCGCCGGGTTCGATCTCCCGGATGAACTGCGCACCCACGATATCGAGGGCGCAGGTCTCGCTCGCCACCACCCAGCCGGTGCTAAGGCGGCCGAGGGCGAGCGGACGCACGCCGTGCGGATCGCGGGCGGCATACAGCGTGTGACCGTCGGTAAAGGTTAGGCAGTATGCCCCCTTGACCCTGGGCAACAGCTGCAGTGCCGAGTCGAAGACTGAATTATTTTCACTGACGCCATCCGCCAACAAGATGGACAGGCACATGGAGTCCGAGACGGATTCTTCATGCGGCTTGATGAGCCCGCGTTCCACGGCCTCGGCGCGCAGCTCCACGTAGTTCACCAAGTTGCCATTGTGGCCGAGTGCAATGTCGACGCCGCTGGGCGACGTCCCAAACATCGGCTGCACATTCGACCATTCCTTGCCGCCCGCGGTGGAATACCGCGTGTGGCCAACAGCCACGTTTCCGTGCAGAGAGGTCAAGATGGATTCATCGAAGACATTGGACACTAGGCCCATGTCTTTGAAGACCACGATGCGGTCATCATCCCCCACCGCGATGCCCGCGGCCTCCTGGCCGCGGTGCTGGAGGGCAAAGAGGCCAAAGTAGGTTAGCTTGGAAACCTCTTCGCCTGGTGCCCAGACACCGAAAACTCCGCATTCTTCGCGGGGCTCCGGATCCAGGCTGGGATCCGTCGACAGGGGCTTAGTCATGCTCTGGACGTGTTCAGCTACCACGGCGCTAATCCTAGCCGTTCCGGCCAGTGAAAACTAACGGAATCACGGGCAAACAGGCAGCAATCTCGTGGGCACGGGAGCCGGAGGCGTCCACGCGGCCGTCGCCAAGCGCCTGCTCCCACCCCACTACACCGGTAGCCAGCTGCAGCCACGTCAGGGGATCCATCTCCACCACGTTCGGAGGGGTGCCCCGGGTATGGCGAGGCCCGTCGATGCACTGCACTGCCACGAATGGGGGGACCCGCAGCTCCACGGAGTGCCCCGGCGCGTCCGCCTCCAGCAGGCGGGCGGTGGTGCGTGTAGCGGCCGCAAGCGCGGGGCGACCTGGTTTTTCCACGCCTTCAGGGTCACGGATCCACTCCGCCACTGCCTCGACGGCGGCGCGGGTCGTGGCGGCGTCAACGGCCTTCTTCATACGGTAACCACGCTCCCTGATACTTTGTTATCCATGTCACCAACCATGCCATCAAGCTCGTCGGAAGAAAAGAAGTCCGTTCCCCACGAGAAGTCCCCTTCCATCACCCTGCGGTTTATGGCCGCCCCCACCGATCTCACCATCGCCGGCGCCCAAGGCATCGGCGGCGGCCGCGTCCTGGAATGGATTGATAAGGCCGCCTATGCTTGTGCGGTCCAATGGTCGGGTACGTACTGCGTGACGGCCTATGTGGGCCACATTCACTTCACGCGCCCCATCCCCTCAGGCCACCTCGTGGAGGTGCGCTCGCGCATTGCGATGACGGGGCGCTCCTCCATGCACATCGTCAACGAGGTGCTTTCCGCCGACCCGCGCGATGGCATTTTTACCCGCGCGTGCGACTGCCTCGTCATCTTCGTGGCCAAGGACACGGAAACAGGTAAGTCGGTCGCCGTGCCGCCGCTGGTTCCGGACACCGTAGAGCACCAGCGTGTGTGGGAAGCCGCGGAATCCCGCATCGAGCTGCGCCAAGCCATCGAAGCGGAGATGGAAAAGCAGACTTATGATGGCCCTTCCGATGCCCCTCGAATGGTCACCCGCTTCTTGGCAAAGCCGACCGACGTCAACTGGGGCGGCAATGTCCACGGTGGTACGGCCATGGAATGGATTGATGAGGCCGGCGCTGCCTGCACCATGGAGTGGTCAGGCGAGCACACGGTGGCGGTCTATGCCGGTGGAATTCGCTTCTACCGGCCTATCCATATTGGAGACCTCATCGAGGTAGATGCCCGTATGATGCGCACGGATACCCGCTCGATGCAGATGTCGATCCACGTCCGCTCGGGTAACCCGCGCGGTGGCCGCGAGAAACTAGAAACCGCCATCCACGCCACTGTGGCCTACATGGGTATGGACGCTGACTGGCAGCCGCTCGCCGCCCGCCAGTTTGTCCCCCGCACCGAAGAAGACAAGCGCCTGTGGGAACACGCCGGCATCCTTCGTGGCTTGCGCGGCAAGTACTCCCCGAAGCCGCTGGTGGTGGCGCCACAGCATCAGCACGTGGATTAGCCGCTGGATTAGCCTATGGCTAATCCAGCACCACGCAGCTAGTTCAGAGGCTCAACCCGGCACGCCACGTGGAGGGTGCTCGGATCCTTGGCTTTGCGCAACGTGACGTCGCGCGCTCCGACCTCAGTGTTTGTAGCGACGCGCGCTCCGGCCTCAGTGTTTGTGGCGACACTCGGAGCCACAAACACGCCCGTCGTCGCCGGAAGAATAACCGGCTTGTAGAAGTCCGCGCTGATGCGTACAGCACTTGAAAGGGTGCCGTCGAGCACCGACAACATCCGGGCGTGCGTATACATGCCGTGCGCGATGGGCGCGGGAAAACCGAAGAGCTTGGCGCCCACGGTGGAGACGTGGATGGGGTTCTTATCGCCGGATGCCGCGGCATAAACGCGGGTGCTCTCGGGGCTAAAGCGCAGCGTTGCCGTGGGCGTTCCCGCCTCATCATCAGGGAAGTCGAGGAAGCGCTCGGCTTCAGGGCGCGTTCGCACCTGCCGCGGGGTGTCCTTGGTGAATTTCGCGCCCTGGCCTAGGAAAACCGAAGTCTGGCGCCAGATCTCCTCACCACCCACGCTGTACGTGGTCACCATATCGATGACCAGCCCCTTGCGGTGCGGGCGGAGGTTTTCCGCGTGCACGGAGATGTCGCAGCTTTCGTCGACGCGTAGCGGGCGGGTCTGCTCGATGCGGTTCGACAGGTGCACCACGCCGACTGCGGGAAAAGGAAAGTCCTGTGCCGCCATCACCTTGATTGCGAGTGGGAAGGCCAGCGCATACAGGTAGGTGGCGGGCAACTCATTGCCCAGGCGCAGGCCCGTGGCTTGGCAGTAGCGAGCCAGGTGCGCGGTGTCGACGCGCACTCCCTCGACGCGGTAGGCGGTCTGCGGGTCGTCGACCTTGCGCTTGCCGGCCCCCAGCCCGGGGATGGGCACCGCGCCTACCATGAGTGAGCGGTAAAGGGCGGGAAGGTCAGGAATCTCGTTGAGTGTGGTGACGTTCATTTATGCTCCCATGAGGTTCTGGCCGCACACGCGGACCGTGTTGCCGCTCACCGCGGCGGAGGCCGAGGCAGCGAAGAAGGCGACGGTCTCCGCGACGTCGACAGGCAAACCACCTTGCTGCAGTGAGTTCAGGCGCCGGCCGATTTCGCGCGGCCCAGTGGGCATCGCCGCAGTCATGGCGGTTTCGATGAATCCGGGGGCAACAGCGTTGATGGTGGAGCCATTCTCCGCCAAGACGGAGTGCAAGGAATCAACGAGCCCGATGATGCCTGCCTTCGTCGTGGCGTAGTTGGTCTGGCCGCGGTTGCCGGAAATGCCGGCCATGGAGGACACACCAACCACGGCCGCCCCCGGCGCGAGGGCTCCGGATTCGAGGAGGTTTTCGGTAATGCGTACCGGTGCCAGCAGGTTAACAGCAAGGACAGCGTCCCACTGCCCCTCGTTCATGTTGGCCAGCAGCTTGTCGCGGGTGATTCCAGCGTTGTGGACGATGACGTCAATAGCTCGACCATGACGCTCCTGGGCGTGCTGGGCAATCTTGTCCGCGGCCTGAGGGTCAGTGACATCGAGAGGCAGCGCGGTGCCTTTGACCTTGTTCGCGGTCTTCGCCAGGTGTTCGCTAGCTTGCGGGACGTCGATGCAGATGACGCTGGCACCGTCGCGGGCCAGCACCTCGGCGATGGTAGCGCCAATACCGCGAGCAGCACCGGTGACCACCGCGAGGCGCCCGTCGAGCGGCTTCTCCCACTTCGCTGACTCACCTCCGCGTGCGGGGGAGCCCTCACTCACCGCGCCCACGCGGACCACCTGGCCATCCACGAAGGCCGACTTCCCGGAGAGGAAGAAGCGGAGGGTGGACTCCACCTCCGCGGTGGCCGCAGGATCTACCCACACCAGGTTCACGGTGCCGCCCTTGCGCATCTCCTTGGCCAAGGAGCGCGTAAAGCCTTCGAGTGCGCGCGCGGTAATCCGGGCGTCGATAGTATCTGCAGCCTCCGGGGTGGTGCCGACAACCACGAGGCGCGCGCACGGCAGGAGGTTGCGCATCTGTGGGTTGAAGAAGTCATACAGCTCGCGCAACTGCTCGGGGGTCTCTAGGCCGGTGGCATCGAAGACGAGGGCGGCGCGCGGGGCCTCCGCAGAGGCGTTGATGATCTGGTAATCCACGGCTAGCTGGGAGCGAAGAAAGTCGGCGATGCGTCCCTGGCCGCCAATGACGATGGGGCCATCGAGCGCCGGTTCGCCTACTTTATGACGACGCAGGGGGTGGCCCTGGGGTACACCCGCTTTGGCGGCAAGCGGAGAGTTGATGAGCTTCTCGGCAATGGTGACGTGCGGCATAAGGTGACGCATTCCTTTCTGAGATCTTCACAACCTTGCGAGCATTATTTTGCTAGTTGCAAGGCCCGTTAATTGAGTGATAGAACTAACAATATCACCTTAGTTGTGATGCGAAACGCGCGGTGGGATTGCTACCCCCTCCCACTGGGGCGATTCGCACCAGACCACTCGCGAAGGAGTTTTTGATGACCAACCCCCCGCACCGCGTAGCCATCCTCGGTGGCAACCGCATTCCCTTTGCTCGCTCCAATAAGCAGTACGCTCACGCGTCCAACCAAGACATGCTCACCAGTGCGCTCGACGGCCTCGTGGCGCGCTACGGGCTGCACGACGAACGCCTCGGCCTCGTCGCCGCGGGTGCCGTGCTCAAGCACTCCCGCGATTTCAACCTCACTCGCGAGTCGGTCCTCGGTTCCGCGCTCGACTCGACCACCCCAGCTATTGACGTGCAGCAGGCCTGCTGCACCTCCCTGGCGGCGGCTATCCACGTCGGCGATGCCATTGCCCAGGGCCGAATTTCCGCCGGCATCGCGGGAGGCACGGACACCACCTCGGATGCCCCGCTGGCCGTCAATGACACCCTGCGCCGCACGCTGCTCAACCTCACCCGCGCCAAGACCGCCGCTCAGCGCGCCCAGCTCATCGGTTCCATCCGACCCTCGCAGTTAGCCCCGGAGCAGCCGCAGAACGGCGAGCGGCGCACCGGATTGTCCATGGGAGATCACGCCGCCATCACCGCCCGCGAAATGAACGTGAGCCGCGAAGCCCAGGACGAGCTGGCACTCGCCTCCCACCAGAACCTCCATCAGGCCTGGGAAGAGGGCTTCTTCGATGACCTCACCACCGGATTCCTCGGCGTCAACCGCGATACCAACCTGCGCCCGGATTCCTCCCTGGAGGCCCTAGCCAAGCTCAAGCCGGTCTTCGGCAAGCGCGATGCCGAACAGCACGGCACGCAGGCCACCATGACCGCGGGCAATTCCACACCGCTGACCGACGGCGCCTCCGTCGCCCTGCTGAGCTCCGAGGAGTGGGCAGCCGAGCACAATATCGAGCCCCGCGCCTTCCTCGTCGATTCCGAGACCGCGGCGGTCGATTTTGTCCACGGCCCCGATGGGCTTCTCATGGCGCCGACCTACGCGGTCCCGCGCCTGCTGGAGCGCAACAACCTGACCCTCCAGGACTTCGACTTTTACGAAGTCCACGAGGCCTTCGCGTCCCAGGTACTCGCCACCCTGTCTGCATGGGAGGACGAGACCTACTGCCGCGAGCGCCTCGGCCTGCAGTCTGCGCTGGGCCCCATCGACCGCGCCAAGCTCAACGTCAAGGGCTCCTCCCTTGCCGCTGGGCACCCCTTCGCCGCCACCGGCACCCGCATCCTCGCCACTACCGCCAAGATTCTCGAAGAAAACGGTGGTGGGCGCGCCCTCGTCTCCATCTGTGCGGCCGGCGGCCAGGGTGTTGCAGCCATCGTCGAGCGTTAAGAAACTTCCCTCCCCAGAAAGGACCCCCACCATGCCACTCACCAAGTCTTCCTCGGACACGAAATCCGTCTCACCAGAACTCAACAACCAGGCCACGACCGACGCCCCCAAGGCCGAGGCCCGCAGCCCGCACCGCCTGCCCACCACCCCGAAGCCCTCAGTGGCCACAGAACTGGCTGCGCTTCTCGACGGCCCCCACGCCGCCTTCCGCCAGGAGCTGCGCACCTTCCTCAACGACCCTTCGCTCTTCCCGAAGCCGGACCTGCCGATGGCAGAGCAGCGCCAGCACACCTTTGACAACCTCTCCAAGGTCCGCGATTTCGGCGGTTTCAACCACGGCCTGCGCCGCGCCAACGGCGGTTCCGGTAAGCCGAACCTGTCCACCTTCACCCTGGAGGGCCTAGCCTGGGTTGATGGTTCACTGGCTATTAAGTCCGGCGTGCAGTGGGGCCTGTGGGGCGGCGCCCTGGATCAGCTCGGCACTGAACGCCACCTCGAGTGGGTCAAGAAAGCCGCCAGCCTGGAGCTGCCAGGCTGCTTCGCTATGACCGAGCGCGGCCACGGCTCTGACGTGCAGTCCCTGGAAACCACCGCCACCTTCGACCCGGAGACCAACGAGTTCGTCATCAACACCCCCTCCGATTCCGCGGTGAAGAACTACATCGGCAACGCCGCCAAGGACGGCCGTGCGGCCGTCGTCTTCACCCAGCTGATCACCCCTGACAGCGATGGCCGCTCCCACGGCGTGCACGCCATCATCGTCCCGATCCGCGATGAAGAAGGCAACGAGCTGCCAGGCGTTACCCTGGGTGATCATGGCCACAAGGGTGGTTTGGTAGGCGTCGATAATGGCACCCTGCGCTTCGACAACGTCCGCGTGCCGCGCGAAAACCTCCTCAACCGCTTCGCCGATGTGGACGAAAATGGCAGGTACACCTCCCCCATCGAGTCCAAGAATGCCCGCTTCTTTACCATGCTGGGCACCCTCATCCGCGGCCGCATCGGTGTCTCCGGTGCGGCGGGCGCGGCCACCGAGGCCTCCCTGGACATCGCCATTCGCTACGCCAACCGCCGCCGCCAGTTTGAGGGCGCGACCGGCGCTGAGAAGCGCCTCATCGAGCACCGCCAGCACCGCCGCCGTCTGCTCATTCCGTTGGCCCGCACCTATGCGCTGCACCTGCTCTACAACCAGATTCTGGAGCGCTACCAGGAGCAAAACGATCAGCACGAGGACGGCACGTGGTCAGTGACGGAGCCGACCGAGGAGCAGAAGTTCGCCTCCCGCGAGATGGAATCCCTGGCCGCGGCCATCAAAACTGCGCAGACCCAGCACGCCACCCGCACCATCCAGGAATGCCGCGAGGCTTGCGGCGGCGCTGGCTACATGTCGGAGAACCGCCTGACTACCTACCGCGCTGACTCCGATGTCTTCGCCACCTTCGAGGGCGATAACACCGTGCTCATCCAGATGGTGGGCAAGAACCTGCTCACCGCCTACGGCCGCGCGATGAATGACATGAGCCCGTGGGACACCGTGAAATACGCGGCCTCCACCGCCACCGATGTGGTTCGTCGCCGCTACGGGTTCACCACCCGTCTGCAAGGCCTGGTGGACCGCGTGAACCCCTCCGAAGCTTCGCTTTTCGACGCCACCTACCAGGCCAAGCTGATCGACGACCGTGCCCAGTCCATCCTCTTCTCCCTCGTGCGCCGCATCCAGCCGGCCCGCAAGGCTGATAAGGTGCAGGCTGCCGCCATCATGGACCAGTGCCAGGATCACCTCATCGCCGCCGGCTGGGCCCGCGTGGATACCTTGTTGGTCCAGGCCATGATTGAGGCCGAGGAGCGCCTTGAGGAAGGTTCGCTGGCACGCCAGGTCTTTGAGCAGCTGCGCCACCTCTTCGTCTTCGACACCTTGGTCCAGCACGCGGGCTGGTACCAGGAACACAACCTGATCCCGGCAGGCCGCATCAAGGCCGCCCGCGCCGCCATCAACGACCTCGTGGATTCGCTGGCACCGTGGTCCGTCGTGCTCGTCGATGCCTTCGGCGTTCCGCCTGAGGTACACAACATCCCGATGCTCACCGAGGCTGGAGTGGATCCGCTCCACGTCTAGTCACTCCACGCATAGGGAGGGCACTTCCGCCATCCGGCGGGGTGCTCTCCCTAGTTTTCTGCCAGTAGCGATAGGGACTGTTTACTCTCTGAGCTATGACCACACAGCATCCGATGTTCTCCAGTTCCTTCCCACCCTCCGATGATCTCCTTGAGCCAAGCCCGCTTCGCAATGACATCGCATTGCGCCTCTGCCACGGCGAATCTCGCCAGGACATCCACAACGACTACATTGAAGTCCTCGATGACCCCTCCGAATGGGAGGCCAGCTACGAGGAACCTTATCCAGAGGATTTTGACACCATCATCGACGAAGTTGCCGCAGAATACGGCCGGTTGGTCACAGAAAAGTCGGAGGATGTTAAGCGCCTCGAAGCCCTGCGCGAGGAGCTTGCTCAGCGCGATATCTCCTTCACGTTCAACGAGGCCTGGGATCTCTCAGACGGCGTCTGGGTAGGCTCCAAGCTCGCTGAGAAGGAAGGCCGCAGCGGCTATGCCTACTGCCACCGACAGGACATCAGCCGAGTTATTTACGACGGCGAGCTGTACTTCGGTTTCTCCGCGATGGAGGAAAACGAAGAAGCAACCATCAAGGTCGGCGAGCAACTCGTCGAGGCCCTACGCGCCGTGGGCTTCGATCCCGAGTGGAATGGCTCGACGACAGCGCGCGTTCTGTGCCAGGACGTCGCTCTCGAATTCCCCCTCGCCGAAGATCTCACCGATGCCGAGTAAATGGCCCCGCAACGCTAGCCCTGTATAGGGCTAGCCCACCACAACCATCCAGATGGCTACCATGTGCACCACCGCCGCGGCAATCGTCGCGGTGTGGAAGTGTTCGTGGTAGCCATACCAGCGCGCGTTGCGCCCCGGCCACTTGAAGCCGTACATCAACGCACCCAGCGAGTAGACCACCCCACCTGCGAACAGCAGCCACACTACAGCCGGTCCCGCGGACTGCCACAGGTTCGGCAGTAGCGGCAGGATGAGCCAGCCTAGGACGAGGTAGACCACCACATCCAACCACCGCGGATGATTGATCCACACCAAATTCAAGACCACGCCCATGATGGCGCCCACCCACGCCGCGGTTAGCATCCATAGCGCCTGCGTCGGCTCCAGCACGATGGCGCACAGCGGCGTATACGTTGCCGCGATAAACACAGAAATCGTCGCGTGGTCAGCACGCCGCCACCATTGCACCGCGCGCATCGATACCCACGGCCAGCGGTGGTACAGGGCCGAGACCGTAAAGAGCCCCACCACTCCCACGCAGTAGACCGTCACCGCGAGCCCCTGCCACCACGGCAGCGTCATCCACCCAAAGGTGATGAGGACGGTCGATGCGATGAGGGAAGCAATCGCAGCAAAGAAATGGCCCCAGCCGCGCGTCAGCGGACGCGGACCACGGTCCGCCATCCAATAGGTGCGCTGGATGAGCTGCTCCATCGTGCTGTGTTCGCGCATAGAGCTGTCTTCAACTGGAAACTCTTGCGGGGAGGATATGTGAGCACTGGGTGCGTTCATAGTGAGGGCCCTTGCCTTGTCTGAAATGCGGGTCATGCGACTAACGCATTCACCCTCAAAACTTACGTACCCGTAACTATACGGCGGGGCGTTGCATCGGACAAGGGCTAAGAGAAAGATACCGCCAGGTTTTCTGCTGCTATGTGCAGTTCGGAAGCGCCGACAAAGTAGACTCCACTATTTGTGTTTTCCTATGTCTCAGGTCCTCGCCGCACCACGGCGTTGCTCGCAGCCGCCATGGTGGCGCTGGGGGCGGCGTCGGCAGGCGTCGGCTCCGCCTCCGCTCAGTCCAGCACGATCGGCAAGGTTTCCTCGCGCGTGACCAACCCGCAGCCCTGGCTGGGCGACGAGCCTTTCATCACCTCAAAGCGCCACATGGGCGGCAACCACTGGGTGGTGGACGTGTGGTCCCCGGCCAACCGTGCGGTGATTTCCAATAACGTCCTGCTCCCCGAGAGTGATAAGCCGCGCCCCTCCTTCTACCTGCTGCCCGGCGTGGAGGGCGGCCAAGCGGGCATGAACTGGATGACGCACACCGATATTCGCCAATGGGCCGTGGGCAAGAACGTCAACGTGGTGATGCCACTCGGCGGTGCCTATTCTCTCTACACCGATTGGGATAACGAGGATCCCATCTTGGGCGTCAACAAGTGGAACACCTACATGACCACTGAGTTGCCCCCGCTGATCGACGCAGAATTCCACGGCACCGGCCGCGATGCCATTGGTGGTGTTTCCTCCACCGGCGGTGCTGCACTCGACATCGCCGGCCACGCCCCACAGCGCTACAAGGCCGCGGCCTCCTACTCCGGTTGTCCGGTGCGCTCCGGCGCGATTGGCTTCCCCAGTTCCACCGCGATGATCGCCTATGGCGGCGGATCCTCCTTCAATGCGTGGGGCCTGCCGGGCTCCCCACAGTGGTTCGAGCACGACCCCAACGCCAACCCTGGGCGCCTGCGCGACGTCGAGGTCTTCGTGGGCTCGGCCTCCGGCACCCCGGGCCCCATCGATGGCACGAACAAGCCCAGCCAGTGGCTCGGGCCCCGCGCGATAGAGATGGTGGCCAACCACTGCTCGGAGGAATTCACCCGCAACGCCCGCAACGCCGGGGTGCGCGTGAACCGTTACTTCAGCCCCCAAGGCTCGCACACCTTCGGCCTCTTCTCTCACCAGATGAAGCTGAGCTGGGACCAGACCATCGCCCGCACCATCGGTGCTTAAGTAATAACAGGTTGCCGCCTCACTTCGGGCGATGTCCCCGATGCACCCTAATTTCACAGAGCCTCGGATGAACAACTAGACCTTCAACGTGCACGTCTACCTGAAAAGTGGGATTGACGCATTTCAAGGTCCTGCGGTAAAATGCTGGTTAATAGTTCAGCCCGCCCGGTTTCTCTTCGGAAACTCGGAGTGGGCTGGATCTCTATTTACGCCGTTCCGCCGAACCGATCCCCACAACAACTCGTCCCCTCTCTAGATTGGCTTCCCATGTCTTCATCGCTCAAGCCAGCAGCGACCATTGACGAGCATATTATTCGGTTGCAAAGCCGTGGCATGAAGATCGACAAAGCTTTAGCTGAACAATGGTTTTCACACGTTAGCTACTACCGACTTTCTGCCTATTGGTATCCAGCCAGACAATTCAATGAAGACGGAACTAGTCGTTCAAGTCACTTCGTCGATGGTACCGATTTTGTGCACGTCATCTCCTTATATGAAGCCGATAGGAAACTCCGCACCCTGATCCATGACGGAATGGAGCGAATCGAAGTAGCGATGCGAACCAAGCTCGTCGAGCTGCTATGTACTCGACACCCCAATGATCCTACTTTCTACCTCCGCTCAGACGACTTTCGGCCAAACTTCGACCACGTGTCGTGGCTGAGTACAGCGTATGGACGACTCGCGAGGGCAAAGAAGAACGACGCCGTGAAGCACTACATTGATGAATACGGTGGACAGTATCCCATGTGGGTTGTGGCTGAAGTGCTCGATTTTTCGGATATTTCAAAGCTCTATGCAGGCTTAGGATCCAACGATCAGCGATCGATTTCGGAAGCGCTGGATATAAAGATCGACTTCGCTAGTTTGAATAGGAATCAGAAGCAAAAACTTACGAAAAAACATCCGCTGGCAAGTTGGCTCGAGCAGCTAACTATCATTCGGAATACGTGTGCGCACCATGGAAGGCTATGGAATCGTTCTTTTGCTCCGGCTCCAACTGAAGTTATCCGTAGCAATGGGAGCCTTTACCTCCTGCCAGAGATTCAAAGTGAAAAGCTATTCGGCGCTTTAATTGTCATGGCGCATATGCTACGAACCGTGTCCCCTGGGACTACCTGGCCTGACAAAGTAGTGGCATCATTAAACCAGCACTTCCTCACGAATCCTCTTGTTGAAAAAGCCAGTATCGGAATTCAAAGCGACTGGGATGAAAAGACACTTTAAGTTCTTTTCATGCCTTTGAAGCAACAAACAGTTGCGAATTTCGTGGGTCTTACGAAGCGGCTCTTCGGGGAAAGAAAAGCCCAGCCGAAGCTGGGCTTTTCTTCTAGAAACTGCGGGACAAGCAGCGTGAGTGGGGCCTACTCCACCACGGAGTTTGCCCCGACCGCGTGGCCGAAGAGGTCCGGCAGGATTGCAGCCCAGGCCTCACGCAGCTCAGAAACGGCGATGGACTCGCCGCCGAGTTCCAGTTCACCGTTGTCGGTGGTCTGGCCGACGACGACGGCCGGTACACCGCACTCCTCAGCGCGCTGCAGCAGCATGTCGACGCGGTCCGCGGTCGTCGCCACGAGCACGCGGGAGGCGGACTCGGAGAAGGCAGCCACGAAGGCATCCTCATGGACCTTGGACAGGTCCAGACTCAAGCCCACGCCGCTGCGCTTGGCCATCTCGAATGCGGTGACGGCAAGGCCACCCTCGGAGATGTCGTGTGCAGCGGTCAAGCCTTCGTTGCCCACGAAGAAGTCCGCGAGGCGCTGCTCGTTGGCCAGGTCCACCTGCGGCGGCAGACCATTCAAACCATTCTCCGGCTCATTTCCTTGCTCACGAGCGCTGACCTGCTGCCAGATGGAGCCGCCAAATTCATCCTTGGTCTCACCCAGCAGCACGAGTACCTCCGGCTCCTCCACGAGGCCGAGCTCGTTGCCGATGGACTTGTGGACGTCATCGATAACGCCGAGGACACCCACGACGGGCGTCGGCAAGATCGGCTCCTCGCCGGTCTGGTTGTAGAAGGAGACGTTGCCACCGGAGACGGGGATGCCGAGTTCCACGGCGCCGTCGGCAAGCCCATGCACGGACTCGCGGAACTGCCACATCACGTCCGGGTTTTCCGGGGAGCCGTAGTTGAGGCAGTTGGTAATGGCCACCGGGCGGGCACCGGTGACGGCGACGTTGCGGTAGGCCTCCGCCAGCGCCAGGCGGGTGCCCATATTCGGATCCAGCTTGGTGTAGCGACCAGAGGCATCGGCCGATACCGCGATACCGCGGCCGGTCTCCTCGTCGATGCGCAGCACACCAGCGTTCGCGTGGTGGGACTGCACGGTGTTGCCGCGCACGTAGCGGTCATACTGCTCGGTGATGAAATCACGGGAGCACAGCGCCGGGGAGGCCACAAGCTTCTTCAGCGCCACGGTGAGGTCCTGCTTCTCGACGCCCTGGAACTCCTGCAGCGCATCCTGCCACTCCGGGCGGGCATAGGGGCGGTCGTAGACCGGGGCCTCGTCCGCGATGGTGCCGGCCGGGGCGTCCACGACGACCTCGCCCTGGTGGCGGATAATGAGGTGCTTGCCGGTGGTAACCTCACCGATCTCAGCGCAGGTGACATCCCAATGCGCGCAGATCTCCTTGAACTTCTCCACGTTCTCCGGGGTCACCACGGCACACATGCGCTCCTGGGACTCGGAGGCGAGAATCTCTGCGGCGGTCATATCCTTTGCGCGCAGCGGGACGTTGTCCAGGTTGATCTCCATGCCACCATCGCCGGCGGCGGCCAGCTCGGAGGTGGCGCAGGCCAGGCCCGCACCGCCCAAGTCCTGGATGCCCACGACGATGCCGGACTTGTACAACTCCAGGCAGCACTCGATGAGAACCTTCTCCGCGAACGGGTCACCCACCTGCACGGCCGGCAGCTTGCGCTCGGCGCCGTCCTCGAAGGTGTCAGAAGCCAGCACGGACACGCCACCGATGCCATCGAGGCCGGTGCGCGAACCGAAGAGCATGACCTTGTTGCCAGTACCGGAGGCAAAAGCGAGCTTGAGGTCCTCCACCTTCAGCGTGCCCACGCACAGCGCGTTGACCAGCGGGTTACCGGCATAGGACTCATCAAAAACAGTTTCGCCGCCAATGTTGGGCAGGCCCAAGCAGTTGCCGTAGTGCGAAATACCGCCGACAACACCGGGCAAAACGCGCTTGGTGTCGGGAGCATCAGCCGGGCCGAAGCGCAGCTGGTCCATCACGGCAATCGGGCGAGCCCCCATGGCCATGATGTCGCGGACGATGCCGCCCACGCCGGTGGCCGCACCCTGGTGCGGCTCCACGTAGGACGGGTGGTTGTGGGACTCCACGCGGAAGGTCACCGCGTTGCCGTCTCCGATGTCCACCACGCCGGCGTTCTCACCGATGCCGGCGAGGATCTTGGAGCCCATCTCCTCGGTCATGGTCTCGCCGAAGTAGCGAAGGTGCGTCTTGGAGGACTTATAAGAACAGTGCTCCGACCACATCACCGAGTACATGGTCAGCTCGGCGTCGGTGGGGCGGCGGCCCAGGATCTCGCGGATGTGCGCGTACTCGTCATCCTTCAGGCCCAACTCGCGGTAGGGCTGCTCCAGCTCGGGCTGCGCGGCCGCCTGCTCGACGGTGTCGTTGTGTACGGTCATTGTTTCTCCTTATAACCGTCGGCGCGGGTTAAGCGACGACCTTGAGGGCGGACACAAACAAACCCAGACCGTCGGTGGACGGGCCGGTGAGAAGATCGATGGCGTGCTCCGGGTGCGGCATGAGTCCCACCACGTTGCCGGCCTCGTTGGTGATACCGGCGATGTCGTTGATGGAGCCATTGAAGTTATCCGTGTAGCGGAAGACCACGCGGCCTTCGCCTTCGAGGCGCTCCACGGTCTCCGCGTCCGCCTGGAAGCGGCCCTCGCCGTGCTTAGCCGGAATCAGGATCCGCTGGCCCTGCTCAAACTCGCTGGTCCAGGAGGTCTGCGCGTTCGCCACCTCGAGGTAGGTATCCACACAGTGGAAGTGCAGCCCCTGGTTGCGGGTCAAGGCGCCGGGCAGCAGGCCGGCCTCCGTCAAAATCTGGAAGCCGTTGCAAATGCCGAGCACCGGCATGCCCTTATTCGCTGCTTCCACCACCGCGCGCATGACCGGGGCCAGCGCAGAGATGGCGCCGGAGCGCAGGTAGTCACCGTAGGAAAAGCCGCCGGGAACAACGACGGCGTCCACTCCTCGCAGGTCCTCGTCCGCATGCCACAGGGACACGACGTCGGCGCCGGCGGTGCGGGCGGCGCGGGCCGCGTCGACGTCGTCAAGCGTGCCGGGGAAGGTAATAACGCCGATCTTCATTACTGGATAACCTCGTAGTCCTCGATCACGGTGTTCGCCAGAAGGGTGGACGCAACCTTCTCGAGTTCCTCGGCGCTGACCGAATCATCGACTTCAATTTCAAAGCGCTTGCCCTGGCGCACGTCGCTGACACCAGCAACCCCCAGGCGGCCCAGCGCGCGGACGACGGCCTGACCTTGCGGGTCCAAAATCTCGGCCTTGGGCATGACATTGACAACTACACGAGCCATGAAAATTCTGCCTTACTGTGCGTGAGTATAGGTGCCCCGCCAGTCTATCCCGCCAGCGGGAAAGATTCGGAATCTTTGGGGGTGATGAATTCAAACCAAACGGCTGAAGAATTCTTGGGGAATCCCACCTTAACCCCCAGCTCGCCCCTTATCCTCCGGTATCCTGCGGCGGCGAAGGCAGGTAGAACGAGATGCGTTGTCATTTTCTCGCTGATTAAAGGAACCTCTCATGCGCCTCACACGCATCGGCTCTCTCGCCATCGCCGCCCTTGTCTCTACCTGCATTGTTGTCCCCCAGGCCAGCGCCTCTGTGGACGGCTCCAACGCCGTTATCTCTGAGGTCTACGGTGGCGGCGGCAACAAGAACGCCCCCTTCACCAACGACTTCATCGAGCTCTACAACCCAACGGGTTCCGCCATTGACATCTCCGGATGGTCCGTGGAGTATTTCTCGTCCAAGGGCAACTCCGGCGGAAAGACCACGCTTAACGGTTCCATCCCGGCTGGCGGCTACTACCTCATCCAGGAAGGTGGCGGCGGCACTGGTGAGCCGCTGCCCACCCCGGATGCTGAGGGCGGTCTCAGCCTGTCCGGTTCCAAGGGCTCGGTGAAGCTTTACGACGCCTCCGGCGCTGAGGTGGACTTGGTGGGGTACGGGGAGGCGTCGCTAAGCGAGGGCTCCCCTACCTCTTCCTTGAGCAACACCACCTCCGCGCAGCGCGATGACGCCAGCACCGACACCGACGACAACGCCGCCGACTTCAGCACCGCCGCCCCAACACCGAAATCCGGCGGCGGCGCAACCGCGCCGGAGGACCCGCAGCCGGCCGAGCCGGGTTCCACCATCACCATCCCGGAGATCCAGGGCACCGGCGCGGAGTCCCCGCTCAAGGGACAGAACGTCACCACCCAGGGTGTTGTCACCGCCGTGTGGCAGGGTGAGAAGTCCCTCAACGGCTTCACCATCCAGACCCCGGGCACGGGCCAGACCGCACCGAAGAAAGCCTCGGAGGCCATCTTCGTCTACACCGGTGGCACCGGCTTCTACCCAAAGATTGGGGAATCAGTCGAGGTCACTGGCTCCGTCGACGAGTACTACGGGCAGACCCAAATCGCCCTAGCCCAAGGCTCCGTCCTCGACACCGCACTCGATCCCGTCACCCCGCTGACCATCGATGCCCTGCCGGAAGGCGACGAGGCCCGCGAAAAGCTCGAGTCCATGCTGCTCAAGCCCGGCGTGCACACGGTGACCGATAACTACGGCCTCAACCGCTACGGCGAGTTGGGCCTGGCCCCGGGTACGGAGGCGCTGCGCCAGCCGACGGACAAGTTCGCCCCAGGCAGCGCGGAAATGCATGCTCTGGAAGAGTCCAACGCGGCGAAGTACGTCATCCTCGATGACGGCTCTACCCGTGACTTCACCCGCGATGGTGCCTCGACGAAGCTGCCGTACATCATGCAGAACGGCTCGGAGGTCAAGACCATCCGCACCACCAACCAGGTGGAGTTTGCGGACTCCGGCGTAATCCTGGGCTACGGCCACAACCAATGGCGCTTCCAGCCCACCACGATGATTACCGGTGACTCTGCCACCGCAGACCTGCCGATTACGTGGGACCCGGCCCGTCCGGAGGCCCCGCAGGTGGAAGGCGACTACACCGTGGCGGCGTTTAACGTGCTGAACTTCTTCATCAACCTAGGTGAGGACAACGGCGCGAAGGCGTACAAGGACCGTTTCGGTAACGGTGTGGGTTCTGATAGCGGCACCTTCCGCGGCGCGTGGTCGGAGTCTGCGTTCAACGACCAGAAGGGCAAGATCCTCACCGCGCTGGAGGGCCTCGATGCCGACGTCATTGGCTTGTCGGAGATTGAGAACGCCGCGAATACCGTGGGTGGCTCCTACGACGATGCTGTGAAGTACCTCGTAGATGAACTCAACACCCGCGCGGAATCCGAAAAGTGGGATTACGTCAAGGCCCCGGCGAACTCCGCGGCGGACTCGGATGTCATCCGCACTGCGATCATCTACAAGAAGGACCGCGTCCAGCCAGTAGGTGAGGCCACCTTGCTGGAGGACGAGCGTTTCAAGGGCACCGCCCGCACCCCGCTCGCTGCGGAGTTCAAGCCGGTTGCTGACAAGTGCGCTCCTGAGGGCCCAGATTCCTTCGTGGTGGTCACCAACCATTTCAAGTCCAAGGGTTCGGTGGCTAACGGCGACAAGGACACCGGCGACGGCCAGGGCAACAACCCCAACGTGCGCAATGCCCACGCCCAGGCTGTCCTCGATGGTTTGTCCAAGCAGCCGCAGTGGCAGGAGAAGGCCACCTTCGTCATGGGTGACTTGAACGCTTACTCCAAGGAAGACGCCATCTCCATCTTCCGCAACGCTGGCTACACCATCCCGGTTGAGGAACTCAACCCGGAGTCTGAGTGGCAGGCAGTGGCCTCTTACCAGTTCTCCGGCCGCATTGGCTCCCTGGACCACATCCTGGCCAACGAGCACGTCGATGCCCAGGCTGCACAGACCTGGAACATCAACTCCGATGAGCCGATTGCCATGGAGTACTCTCGCCGCAACTACACCGGCGGCGATGTCTTTGAGGCCGATAACCCCTACCGCTCCTCCGACCACGACCCGGTCAAGGTGGGTTTCAACCTTGCCCAGGTTTCCCGCTCTGCTGACGATCTTAAGGACTGTGACAAGACCGAGGACCCAGCGCCGACTGACGAAGCCCGCGGCATCAAGTCCGTCACCATTGACGACAATGGACATCTCATCATCACCTACACCGACGGCACCACCGAGGATGCTGGCAAGGTCGTCGGCTCCGATGGCAAGGACGGTAAAGACGGCGACAAGGGCGACAAGGGCGATGCCGGCCAGGACGGTAAGGACGGCGCCGACGGTAAAGGCGGCCGTGGTATCAAGTCCGTGACTACCAACGACAAGGGCGAGGTGGTCGTCACCTACACCGACGGCACCTCTGAGATTCTCGGTACCCTCGCCGGTTCGAAGGGCGACCAGGGCATGCCGGGCCGCGATGGCTTCGATGGCGCACCAGGCCGCGACGGCACCGATGGCCGCGATGGCGCAAACGGTAAAGACGGCAAGGACGGCCGCGGTATTAAGTCCGTGACCACGGATGCCGACGGTAACCTCGTCATCACCTACACCGACGGCACCTCAGAAACCGTCAAGTCCGGCGACAAGCCGGCGACCCCGGCAGGTGGTTCCTCTGTGAGTGAGCGTTGCTTGCCGACGGTCCTCGGCCTCACCATCCCAGCAGCCCTCGCCATCCCACTGGCCTTCCTCGGGAACATCAGCGCGCAGTTCAATATCCCGGGCCTTGAGCCGGTACAGAAGCAAATTGAGTCGCTGACGTACAACGTCACGCGCAACATCCCACGCGAGGCTCAGTACGCAGCTGGTGGTATCGGCCTGCTGGCAGTCCTCGGCATCATTGCCGCTGCCTGTGTCCCAACCGAGTCTGAATAGAGCGCTCTCCCGAGTTTAATGTGTGCGTTTTGTATGTAAGCCTTGGACTCAAGGTCATTTTTCTCCGAGCGTAACGGACATTTCGTGTGGATTTAGGAACCCCGCCCCAGCCTTTTCTTACGCCTAGGCTGGGGTTCCATTCGTAGTCGATGTGGGCGTCGTATGTGGCTGGTCGCCGTTTGGGTGGCCGCGCCGTTTGAGTTCTTCTTTCGCCCAGGTAGCGCGTGGTGCTTTTCTCCTTGGCGTTCGAAGTCTTGTTACTTGGCTAACTCCAGTGGCGCTACAGGTTCTTCGGTGTGGGTATCGAGCCACCAGTCTGAAGGGTCCCAAGTTTTGTCCGTCATGGATAAGCTTTCAAGTCATGCCCGGAGACAACAGGTCCATATAGCTCCCGCAGAGAAAACCAACCCCGACTAACCCACCCACGAGGTTGGCAACCTATATAGGATCCCCAGCGCAGCCGGCCAGTCGGACCCGATGAAACAAGAGGCCACCCCTCCCCTATTTGGGGGAACACGAGGCAACATCAAACCGCCTGACGGTTGCACGGCCCTTTTCGATGCCTCATAATTCACTGCAAGGTGAATGGGAATTACCCCAGTTCACCCCACACATCATCATCTCTCACCTGCAAAGGATACTCATGAAGTTCTCTCTTCGGAAATCTACTATCGCAGCAATAGTGGCTACAATAACCTGTCTGTCCCCCACCGTAGCAAATGCTCAAACCCAAGCATTTCACGACTCTGTGGTGGGCGTGTCAGAAACAGGCGAGGAGCTATTCCTGCCAATTGCAACTGATAACGATGACCTCAACTCTGGCACGGAGGCAGTTGGACTTTCCGGATTTCCAAACACGGCGACCTCCCAAGACCGCGAAACCACGGTAGGGACTTACTCGATTATCGGTACCGATGATCGGCAAAAGGCATCTCCCAACCCGGCTATCGTCCAGATCCAGCGAGACGGCTTTAACCATTGTACTGGCTGGATGATTTCACCAGATACTCTCATTACGGCTGCCCACTGCCTTTACGAAAAAGATAAGCAGCGATGGACTCCAAAGCTCATTTTCCGTCCATCAGATTGGAGCCAGTGGTCTTATACCTTTGCGTCCCAAAAGTGGGTATCCGCCAAATACCCCACTACCGGGTCCGCCGATCACGACTGGGGAGTTGTAAAGTTTGCAAAGCCGATTTCTTCCAGCTGGTTTGGAATTAAACCGAGCGATACTTCTTCCGCTTTCTCCGGGCAAAAAGCAACTGTCACCGGATTTCCAGGAGAAAAAGGCGAGGGCCTGATTCGCGACTACGGACAACTGTGGACAATGAGCGGAATCCTTCAACCAGGAACCCAAACTCGACTCTGCTATAACTTGGACACCACGGGCGGACAAAGCGGCTCGCCAGTCTATACCACAGACAACGCTGCCATCGGCATTCACACGCATGGCATCAGCGATCTCGGCTGCCCTGAAAACAGTGCCCTACGTATCAGCCCAAGCATGCTAAATACCTTCAATAACATTAAGGAGATCCAAAACAATGCAACCACAGATCCCGGTTCCAGCTCAGGTTCAAGCTCTCATTAATAACCCCAGTAACCTTCTCGGACTCATTGGTACCGTTCTGGGCATTATTTCCCTAGTTGTTGCAATCAGTGTCGGCCAAGGCCTCCCCAACGATGGGCAGTCCAAGCCTAATGCAGGAGAATCAACGATTCGCGTTGTAACCTCCAGTGGTAACTCGGCAGGCGAATGTAAGCTTATTGGCCTTTCGCAGGAAAAGGTACACACGACTAATGCCAAAGGCGTGTACTTCTACGCGTTGGAACCTGGTTCGCATACCATCAACGCATCTTGTTCAGGGCTTTCCAGTCTTTCCTCCGCGCGAGCGCTCGAGGGTAGTCAGGAAGTAACCGTGAATGACGAGCCGGTGATGGTAAAGATTGTTGTTAAGTAGATTGGCCCTAACTTTCTTGGTTCTAAAGAGCTAAGAGAAACACGCGTGTGCCCCCAGGGAAACCTCCTGGGGGCACACGCTTTTCAATGAACCACACCTAATTCGAGAGGGAACCGTACTTTCGTACGCGCCCGTATGAGAAGCTGGCGCATTTAATGACAGCAGCAAAACATCATTTTCAAACAAATGAACGCTTTTAAACCTCTGCCCCAAGAGCGCCAAACGCTTATCTGCATGTGTTTACACGGGCAGTTGGCTGTAAACCTGTAAAGACCCCATCACCTTCAATGCACATCGCGATGATCTGTTTGAAGTTAGCCACAAGAACTAGCTTTTCCAAGTAGAAGTTGACGCAACGCCACCGAGTCGTGGCGCCTCCAACACCCCCATGTAGTACCGAGTACGCGCTAGACGCCGCCAACAGTGCAGCCGGACACCCGCCAGCATTACTGACGGAGCTTCCTGCCACTAACTCACTGACCCGCGACGCCGGAATACTCGCTAAGTTCGTCTCTGCTCAGCCAGGTCAAGCCCCTCATAAGAGAGGCTTTTCTCGCTCCGATTGCGGGTGGGGCAATTGAAACCTACGTCCGCTACCGCAATTCGGGGATTGCGCTCGTGAAACACGCAGCCAGCACACCCGACGGGTTCACAAACCTACACCGCGTCTAATTCGGCCACACCCCAAAGAAAAAGAGGTTGGTGGGCTATTCGGCGTGCGTGAAAACGGAATAGTCGGCGGGGCGGGCACCTGCTGCCATGGCGCGCTCGGCAGCCTTGAGGAAATCGGAAACAACCTTGCGGTCATCAAGGTTGCGTCCCGAAATGGACAGGCGCACGGTATTGCCGCGCTCGGCGGAGCGCTCCGCGGCGCGGATGATGTTGCGGCGCCACCACTTCGCAGAACCAAAACCCTCACCAAAGGACAGGTTGCGGGCTTGGTGGAGCTCGCCAGAGCGCAAATCATGGATACCTCGGGTAGAGGCGGCGAAGTCGAAGTCAAACTCGGGAAGGACAGTGAGCGTGCCTTCCGACATGCGCCAGCGCGGCGGCGCAAAGATAGTGGGTTCGAAACCGATCTTTGCCATCTGCCGCGTCGCCCCCTTCAGGCGCAGACGTGCCTCGTGCGCATCCAAGTTCGCGAACTCCGCGCGGCGGCCCTGAACTGCTTGGTCGAAGCCGTTGAGAATGAGCACGCGGCCGCCCTCCGCTTGATCACGCAACCACGATCGCGTCGACTCATCCTTAGCTAGGTGCCAATTGCCATCGATGTGTGGCGCTACGAGCAAGGACACCGGGATATCCGCTTTATCGAACTGCTCCAGCAGGTCAGCGGCCTGCCTTCGGGTGTCGTCGAAGATACTGGAAATCGAAACCAAAAGGTGGCCATGCATAAGGAAAATTATCGCATAGCCACCGCGCCGCCGCGCGCCGAGCGGGGGTGACGCTTAAGCCTCCGCCCCCGTAGCTTGGTTAATCAGCCACGCATACTCGAATGCCGCTTGCCGCCACTTGGCATAGCGGCCGGACACACCACCATGGCCGGCAGCCATCTCGGTCTTGAGGAGGAATTCGCCGCCGGTGGCAACATCACGCAGCTTGGCCACCCACTTCGCTGGCTCCACGTAAAGCACGCGGGTGTCATTGAGCGAAGTCAGCGCCAAGATATTGGGATACTTCTGCGGCGCAATGTTCTCGTACGGCGAGTAGGAGGCCATGTAGTCGTAGACCTCAGGGTCGTGGTACGGGTCGCCCCATTCTTCCCACTCCACCACCGTGAGCGGTAGCTCCGGCATGAGAATGGAGGTCAGTGGGTCCACGAAGGGCACATTAGCTTCGATGGCCTTGAACCTATCCGGTGCCATGTTCGCCACCGCGCCCATGAGCAGGCCACCGGCGGAACCGCCTTCAGCCACTAAGGTGTCCGGCGTGGTCACCCGGCGCGCGATGAGGTCATCAGCCACCGCAATGAAGTCGGTAAACGTGTTTTTCTTGGCCAGCATCTTGCCGTCGTCGTACCAGTTACGGCCCATCTCACCACCACCGCGCACGTGCGCCATGGCAAAAATCATGCCGCGGTCCATAAGAGACAGACGGAAAACCGAGAAATACGGGTCCATATTCGCCTCATAGGAGCCGTAGCCATACAGCAACGTCGGGTTCGGCTGCGTGCGGTCGAGGTCCGCGCGGTGCACGATGGACACCGGCACTTCCGTCCCGTCCGGAGCCTTAGACCACACGCGGTAGGCCACGTACTTATCCTTGTCATAGCCGCCCGGAACTTCCTGTTCCTTGAGCAGCGTGTACTCACCGGTGGCCACGCGGTAGTCAAAGAGCTGGGCCGGCTGGATGAAAGACGTATAGCTCACGCGCAGCACCGGCGCATCCCACTCCGGGTTGCCGGCCACGCCAACGGTGTAGAGCTCCTCGTTGAAGTGGAGCTCGCTTAACGACGTCCACCCCTCCCGCACGTCCATCACCGCCGCACGACCGATACCGCCGCGGCGATAGCCCACGACGATCTGGTCGCGGTAACAATCCACGCCCTCGATGCGCACGGTGTCATCATGCGGCATGAGCACGGTCAGGTCACGCAAAGAAGGCAGCTCATCAGCAACCGGGCAATACCCCAAGGCAAAGTTGGGGCCGGTGGCGTTGTGCGTGACCACCCAATAGTCAGTGCCGCCCACCACGGCGTGGTCGACGTCGTAGTCCACGCCCGTCTCGCGCTCCCAGAGGCAGCGGAACTCGCCCTCCGGATTATCCTGCTCGAGCACCCACGCCTCATTCGTCGTCTTCGAGCCGGAGACAATCATGATGTACTTCTCGCTGCGGGTCGTGCCCACGCCGATGCCGAAGCGCGAATCCTCCTCGCGCATGACCACGACGTCCTCCGACTGCGGGGTGCCCACGCGGTGGCGCCACACGGTGTCCGGCCGCCATGCGTCATCCACGGTGGTGTAGAAGATGAATTCCTCCCCAACCCATGTCGCACCGTAGAAGATGCCTTCCAGGCGGTCCTCCAACAGCTCGCCCGTGCGCAGGTCCTTGATGAAGAGCTCAAAGCGCTCGTCACCAGCCACGTCGACCGAGTAGGCCAGCAAATCACCGGAATCGCTCACCGAAGAAGCACCCAGGGCGAAGAAGTCGTGGCCTTCGGCGAGCGCGTTGACGTCGAGAAGCACCTGCTCCCCGTCGGGAGCGCCTTCCTCCGGGATGGTCGGCGGGGTCCACGGATCGGAGCCTTCCGACACCGGGATGCGGCAGCTGTAGCCGTACTCCTTGCCCTCCTCGGTACGGCCGTAGTACCAGTACTTACCGCGGCGCTGGGGCACGGACATGTCCGTCTGCTTGATGCGGGACTTGACCTCAGTGAAGATGTTCTCCGTCAAGGTCTCCAGGTGTGCGGTGCGCTCTTGGGTATAAGCGTTTTCGGCCTCCAGGTACTCGCGGGTTTCCGGCGCCTCCTTCGCGCGCAGCCACTCGTAGTTATCAACGAAGCTGCGGCCATGAAACTCACGCGTCACCGGGCGCTTAGCAGCAATCGGTGCGTTCATTCAGCCTCCTTAAAAAGTGGTTCCGGACAGGCGCTCAAAGGCCTCAACATAACGCGCGCGGGTGGCCTGGACAACGTCATCCGGCAGGCGCGGCGGCGTGGACTCCTTGTCCCAGCCGGAGTTGGTGAGCCAATCGCGCACGTACTGCTTATCAAAGGAAGGCTGGACCTTGCCTTCTTCATAGGTGTCGGCCGGCCAGTAGCGCGAGGAGTCCGGGGTGAGGACTTCATCGGCCAAGACCAAGGTGCCGTGCTTATCGACGCCAAACTCGAACTTCGTATCCGCCAAAATTATGCCCTTCTCCTCCGCCAGCGCGGCGGCTTCGGCGTAGATGCGCAGGGTGGCCTCGCGCAGCTCCTCGGCGCGCTCGCGGCCGAGCTTCTCCACGACAACGTCGAAGGAGACGTTCTCATCGTGATCGCCCTGCTCGGCCTTGGTGGCCGGAGTGAAGATGGGCTCGGGCAGGCGGGAAGCTTCCGTCAGTCCCTCGGGCAACTCGACGCCGCACACGCTTCCGGATTCCTTGTATTCTTTCAACCCGGAGCCGGTCAGATAGCCGCGGGCGACGCACTCGAAGGGCAGCATATCGAGCTTCTGCACGACCATGGCGCGGCCGAGTACCTCTTCGGGGATGCGCTCATCATCGAGCGGGCCGGCGAGGTGGTTGGGAAAATCAATGACGTCGAAGAAGAACTTCGACGTCGCCGTGAGCACGCGGCCCTTGTCCGGGATGGCGGGCTCAAGGGCGTGGTCATAGGCGGAAATGCGGTCGGAGACCACCATGAGCAGGGTGTTGTCGTCGATTTCGTAGATATCGCGCACCTTGCCGGAGGCGATGTGGGTATAGGAAGAAAGTTCTGGACGCATGACATACATCCTAGACCCGTCTAGACTGCTTCAAGATACGTCCCAAGCTTGAGGAGTTAAGCCCGTGCGCTCTCGCGTGACCTCTCTTTTGACCACCGCCGCGCTAGTATGCGGCGCCCTCAGCGTGCCGGCGGCGCAGGCCGCCGATGTCTCGGCGCGCGAATCCGCCCACGGCCAGTGGCTGTGTTCCATATCGGCGTCGGAGTCAGACCGCGCGCTGGCCCGCGACGTCCGAGCCGGGTACATTGCCACGATCAAGGCGACCTCGGAGCAGATTCAAGCGCAGTTCCCGAAGCTTGATTTCTCCGCGTACACCTCGCGCGACATCAGCAAGGCACCGGGTTATGCGGCGACGGTGGCCGCGCTGAGCAAGGCCGGCTACACGGGCGCGGATATGCTCATCATCATGGTCGGTGCGTCTGCGCCGGAAGAGCTCGTCGCAGACGAGTCGGTGCTGCTGCCCGAAGACGCCGAGTACTCCATCAATGCAGCGGCGGCCCGGGCCGAGAAGGGCCCAGCTCCCCTGCTGTCGACGGGCAGCGACTTCAGCCCGAAGCTGCGCGCCGCCTTGGCGGAGAACCAGATGCAAGAAAAGGAAGCCGTCAACGCCTTCAACGCCGCCCAGTCGCAGTCCTTCGCGGAGTGTGTAGAGGAGCTGCGCGGGCGCGGCGCTCAGGAGGGCATCCAGCCGGTGCCCGAGCTGCCCATTCCGGGGCAGACGACGCAGCAGCAGACCTCGTCCACGGGCGCGGCGGTCCTCGGCGTCATGACGGTGCTCACCGTGCTGGTGATCGGCGGCTACCTCGCCTCCAACGGCGCCTCTTTCGGCGGCTTTGAGCTGCCGGTTCTGCGCCTCCCCGGGATGGCCTAATGGCTGAGAGCGACGCCGAGCTAACCGTCATTACCGGTGAGGAAGGCGCACTTGTTATCGGCCCCGAATCCGAGTTGAAACGGCTTTCCGACCAGGCGGAGCTCTCTCCCGTCACTCCCCAGCTCCTCCGCCGCGCGAGTCAGGTGCTCGCAGGTATCGAGGACTACCAGAAGGAATCTGGACGGTGGCTCAAGCTCGATGCTGAGTCCGCTGCGTACCTCAAGCGCATGGGCATCAAGCCGGGGGATATCCGCGCCGGTGTTATCCGCACCAAGGATGTCGGCCGCGGCGTTGCTTCGCGCAATGGTGGAAGCCTGCTGAAGCACCTGCAGTTTGAGAAGGCCGGCCTGCTCACGCCGGCGGCTCCGATGGTGCTGGCGTCGATGATGCAGCAGGCGGGCGTCGAGAAGCAGATGGAGCAGATGCAGGCTTACCTGGAGCATATCGACGCCAAGCTCGATGAGGTGCTGCGCTTCCAGAAGGATTCGCTGGCTGGTGAGATTGATGGCGTCGCGGAGATGCTGACGGAGGCCGCCCTTGTCCTCGAGGACACCGCTGAGGTGACCGATACGCAGTGGGCAACCATCGCCCACCTCACTGCGGACCTGGCTAAGCTGCAAGGCCAGGTACTGCGACACCTGCGGGCCGTGGCGGAGACGATGGCGAGGTCAAAGACTTCGCCCGGGAAGGTGCGCGCGACCTTCCAGAAGACTAACGACGACGCAGGCTCGTGGTTCTACGAGCTTGCCCGAACCGTGCAGCTGCAGAACCAGATGTATGTGCTTCAGCTCAGCCGCGCCAATGCCGTGGAGGGCGAGGTGGCCAAAGACTACGCCGCGGCCGTTGCTCGGGCGCGGCAGAGGCGCGCCGCTCGTTTGTTGGAAGACCTCACCAGCATCGCCCACATTGCCCACGAGCTGGGCAGCTTCTCGACGCTGCGCAAAGCCATCGACTGGAATTCTCCCCGCGCCGTAGCGGAGGTCAACCACTTCTTTGCCCAACTGCGTGACTTCGCCGACGCTGCCAACCTTGCCGTAGAAGGAACCGAGGGCTTAGAGCCCGTCCGGCGCATCGATGCCTTCCGCGAGCTGACTGCCACCGGCACCAACATGGCCCGCGAAGCCGCTGGTGTTGCGCAGCAACGCACCTTAGAAGCCCGCGAAACCGTAACCAACCGCGCCCGGCAAGCCTGGGGTACAACCCGCAGCGCCATCGAGTCCGCAACGAAGGGCGCGGACAACGCGCCGGATAAAGCAGAACGTGACTAGATGGTCGTTTCGATCAAATAAGGGCCAGAAAATTCGATCTGGGCAACCTTATTTGATCGAAACGTACATGGACCGGGCCAGCGAGGTACGTTTTCGTAAATAGCGCCCCGAAAACTCGCGTTTGAGAGGGATTGTCTGCGAAAACGTACCACGCCCGGTGGCCCCAGATCACTGGATGCCCCCTGGCAGCGTGGGCTAGAGGATCTCGCCCGGGGTGTAGGCCGCGGCCTTCGGATGCTGGTCAACAATCGCCTTGATGCGGCCCAGAATCTGGCTCACCTGCGATTCGGCAGCGCCGATGAAAGCGTGCTTGTCCGACAGCGCGGCCTCGAGGGCGGCGGCATCGAGCGGCAGGCGCTCGTCGGCAGCCAGGCGCTCAATCAGATCCTGCTCCCCGCCATTCTCACGCATGTTGAGCGCCACGGCGACAGCATTTTCCTTGATGACCTCGTGCGCGGTCTCGCGGCCTACGCCCGCGCGCACCGCCGCCATGAGGATGCGGGTGGTGGCGAGGAACGGCAGGTAGCGCTCCAGCTCGCGGTCAATCATGGCCGGGAAAGCGCCGAACTCGTCGAGCACGGTGAGGAAGGTTTCAAACATGCCGTCGATAGCGAAGAAGGCGTCGGGCAGCGCCACGCGGCGTACCACCGAACAGAACACGTCACCCTCGTTCCACTGCTGGCCGGACAGATCCGCCACCATCGTCAGGTAACCGCGCAGAATGACCTGGAAGCCGCCCACACGCTCGCAGGAGCGGGCATTCATCTTGTGCGGCATGGCTGAGGAGCCGACCTGGCCTTCCTTGAAACCTTCGGTCACGGTCTCGTTGCCGGCCATCAGGCGAATGGTCGTGGCCAGCGAGGAAGGCCCAGCGCCGAGCTCAACGAGCGCCGACACGGCATCGAAATCGAGGGAGCGCGGGTAAACCTGACCCACCGAATTGAACACGCGGGAGAATCCCAGGTGATCCGCAATGCGGGTCTCCAACGCGGCGAGCTTGTCTTCGGATCCGCCCATAAGGTCGAGCATGTCCTGCGAGGTGCCCATCGGGCCCTTGATGCCGCGCAGCGGATAGCGGCTCAGCAGCGATTCCACGCGCTCGATGCCCAGCAGGAGCTCGTCGGCAGCGGAGGCGAAACGCTTGCCCAGGGTCGTGGCCTGGGCAGCGACGTTGTGGGAACGACCCGCCATGACCAGCGTCTGATACTGCGCCGCGCGCTCACCAATGCGCGAGACCACCGCGATGGCCTTATCGCGCACCAGCTCCAAAGAACGCAGAATCTGCAGCTGCTCCACGTTCTCCGTCAGGTCACGCGAGGTCATGCCCTTGTGGATGTGCTCGCAGCCGGCTAGGGCGTTGAACTCCTCGATGCGCGCCTTGACGTCGTGGCGCGTAACGCGCTCACGCTCCGCGATGGAGGCGAGGTTGACGTTCTCAACCTGCGCCTCGTAAGCGGCGATAGCCGAGGCAGGGATGTCGACGCCAAGATCCTTCTGCGCCGTCATCACCGCAATCCACAGCTGGCGCTCCAGGATGATCTTGTGTTCCGGGGACCAGATTTCAGCCATCTCTGGGGAGGCGTATCGAGCGGACAGGACGTTGGAAATGTTCTTCTTTTCAGCCACGTCGCTCATTATTCCACGCCGCACCCCAAAGGAGGCATTATCAGGGGATTAGATGCTAATCTGACCCTTCTCCGCCGGCAGTGCAATGTCCGTGCGGAAGAAGCTGCCCTCCAGCTCGATGCCGCCGAGAACCTCGTAGGCGGCTGCGCGGGCATCAGCGAGGGTGGCACCGCGACCGAGAACGTTGAGGACGCGACCACCGTTGGAGACGTAGCCGCCCTCCCCCGTGGTGGTACCGGCGTGCAGAACCCGGGTGGGATCATCAAGATCCGGCGAGGCAATCGGGTCGCCCTTGCGCGGCGAAGCCGGGTAGCCCTCGGCGGCCAGCACCACGGTGACGGCATAGCCGTCTTCCCACTCCAGCGGCGCCAGCTCCGCTAGCTGTCCGGTAGCGGTGGCATTCAGGACCTCTCCGAGCGGAGACTTCAGCAAAGCGAGCACCGCCTGCGTTTCTGGGTCACCGAAGCGGGCATTGAATTCCACCACGGCTGGGCCTTCCTTGCCCCACGCCAGGCCGGCGTACAGCAAGCCAGAGTACGGGGTGCCGCGCTTGACCATTTCCTTAGCCACGGGGACGCAGACTTCGTCGACGATGCGCTGGACGCCGTCGGCAGGCAGCCACGGCAGCGGGGTGTAAGCACCCATGCCGCCGGTGTTGGGGCCCTCATCGTTGTCGTAGGCGCGCTTGTGGTCCTGCGCTGGGAGCAGCGGGACGACGGTCTCGCCGTCCACCAAGCAGAACAGGGAGACCTCCGGGCCGTCGAGGAAGGACTCGAGCAGCACTGGGTTACCCACGGCGTGGACGGCGTCGACGTGCGCGCGGGCCGCGTCGCGGGACTCGGTCACCACGACGCCCTTGCCGCCGGCCAAGCCGTCGTCCTTAACCACGAAGTGCGGGCCGAAACGATCGAGGGCGGCCTCGATGTCCTCATCGCTGGTGCCGGAGGCGAGCTGCTCCGCGCGGGCGGTGCGCACGCCGGCGGCCGCCATCACGTCCTTAGCAAAGGCCTTGGAACCTTCGATCTGTGCCGCGCTTGCCGACGGCCCGAAGACCGCAATGCCGCGCTCACGCAGTGCATCCGCCACGCCTTTCACCAGCGGCACCTCCGGTCCAATGACGACGAGGTCCGCTGCGATGTCCACTGCCAGCTCCGTCATACGTGCAGGATCGTCCACCTGGGAATACTCCGGGTGGACGGTGGCCTGCATCTTATGCGCCGGGGAACCGGGGGCAACGTGCAGATCGGTAACAGAAGGGTCAGCTTTCAGGCCGGTGAGCAGGGCGTGTTCGCGGCCGCCCGAGCCAATAACGAGAATGCGCATGCCGTCTATCTTAACTGGCGGTAGCCTAGGGGCCATGTCTTCCGTATTTACAAAGATCATCGAGGGCGAGCTGCCTGCTCGCTTTGTGTACCGCGACGAGAAGTGCGTGGCGTTTTTGTCCATCGAGCCGCTGCGTTATGGCCACACCTTGGTGGTGCCGGTCGAGGAGGTCGATAAGTGGACTGACCTCGATTCAGAAACCTGGGCACACCTCAACGAGATCGCCCTGGAGATCGGTGGCGCCATCAAGACGGCCTTCGACACCCCGCGTACGGGCTACATCATCGCTGGTTTCGACGTTCCCCATACCCACATCCACCTCTTCCCCACCGAAAAGATGGAAGACTACGACTTCGCCAAGGCCTTCGCTGCCGACGCCACCGACCCCGCCGCCATGGACGAGGCCGCCGCGCGTATCCGCCAGCACCTCGGCACGGACGAGGATGGCCGCCGCGACAGCTAAGAGCTGACTGCTACCTTTCGGCAGCTAGGCACTAGCTGCCGCCTTGGGCAGGCAGATGGTGAAGACCGCTCCGCTGCCCAGCTCCGAATCCACGGAGATTGAACCGCCGTGCTGCTCGACGAGTGATTTCACGATGGCCAAGCCCAAACCCGAGCCACCCGTATCGCGGGTGCGCGAGGTGTCTGCACGGTAAAAGCGCTCAAAGATGTGGGCCGCGTCTTCGGGGGAGATACCCTTGCCGTCATCGGCAACGTCGATAAGCACGTGCTCCTCGTCGTCGCGCAAGGTCAGCGTCACCGACGCCTCCTCGCCGCCGTGGCGGATACCGTTGGACACCAGGTTAAGCAATACCTGGTGTAGGCGATCCGGGTCTCCGTTGACCATTGGAATCCCGGAGGCCTCGTTGTTGACGTTGATGGTGCGGCCCGCAAAAGCCGCCCGCGCCGAGGAACCCACTGACAGCACAAGTTCCAGCATGTCAACCTCGCGCATGTCCAGGCGCGAGCCCTCCGCGCGCGTCAGGGCCAGCAGATCCTCCACGAGCAATGACATCCGCTTAGACTCGGCATCGATCTTGCTGAAGACAAACTCCGCGTCCTGGGTAGCCCCCGAGCGGTACAGCTCCGTGTAGCCGCGCAGGCTGGTCAGCGGCGTGCGCAGCTCGTGGGAGGCATCGCCGACGAAGCGGCGCATTTGCTGTTCTTTTTCCTGCGCATCGACAACGGAATTCTGCAGCTGCCCCAGCATGACGTTGAGCGCTCCGGCCAGCTGCCCCACTTCAGTGTGCAGCGGCCACTCCGGCACGCGCTTGTCCAAATTGCCCGCTGCGATTTGCGAAGCCGTCTTCTCGACCACCCGCAGCGGCCGCAGCGCCCGGTGGATCAGCCACATGCCCACCACCGCGATGATCAGCATGACCAAGGCCGCGATGATCACCTGGACAATCGCCAACCCTTTCAGGATGGAGTTTTCCGTCGTCATGTCTTTGGCGACGACCACCACGGAACCATCCCGTTGGAGTTTGGCCACGGCCCGCCATTCGGTCTCGCCCTGAATCGAGCGCACGGTGGTGGGTTCCCCGCCGACGATCACGTTGCGTGCATCGGGCAACGCCGCGATGGGCCGCGTGGTCACCACGGAGCCATCGGGATAGTACGCCAGCGCCACATAGTCCGTCGGGGGTCGGCGGCTTCCGTCCTGCGGCATATAAAAGGACTCGTCGAGGTTGCTGGCCCAGGAGCTGTGGGCGTCGTTAAGCTCGGTGTCCACTCGGGTGTAGAGCACGTTGCGCATGATCGACGACACCGCCAGGGAGGACATGGCCAGGCCAAGCCCCGATACCAGCACCATGAGGACAAGTAGCCACGTGCGCAGGGGCAGCGCTTTGGGGCGCTGCATACGCCGGCGCGGGGCTTTATCCCGCACCAGCGTCACCCCGGATTGTGGGGCCTGAATATTCGCGGTGGGTTCGCTCATAGTGGATGAGCCTACGAGCGCGGCATGCGCAGCACGTAACCGACACCGCGGACGGTGTGAATAAGCGGGGTATCGCCGGTATCAATTTTGCGGCGTAGGTAGGAAATGTAGGACTCGACCACGTTGCCGTCACCACCAAAGTCGTAGTGCCAGACATTATCCAGAATCTTGGACTTGGACAGCACCACCTCGCGGTTCTGCATGAGGTAGCGCAGCAGGTTGAACTCGGTAGGCGAAAGCTCCACGATCTCCCCCGCCTTGGTGACCTCGTGGGTGTCATCGTTGAGGGTGAGGTCGGCATAGGTCATGGTGGCGTCGCCGTCCTGGTCATCCACCGCGTTACCGCGGCGCAGAATCACGCGCAGGCGGGTGATGACCTCTTCCAGGCTGAAGGGCTTGGTGACGTAATCATCCGCGCCAATGGTCAAGCCATGGATGCGCTGGTCCACGCTGTCCTTGGCGGTCAGGTAGAGCACGGGGCCGTCGAGGCCCTCTGCGCGTAGCTTGCCCAGCAGCTCAAAGCCGTCCATGCCCGGCATCATGACGTCCATGATGTAAGCGTCCGGATTGATCTCACGCGCGATGCGCAGGGCCTCGTTGCCGGAGTTGGCGCTGTGTACGTCGAAACCTTGAAACTTTAGGGAGACGGTGAGCAACTCAACGATATTGGGCTCGTCATCGACGACAAGTACCTTGACGTCCTTTGAATCATCCATGGTCCCGCTTTGGTCCTTTCTCCACTTCTCCTGACGCCTGGTGGCGCCAGGGATATCTCATTCAAGGTGAGAAGTATTGCACTCTGGCTTCCAAGGGTACTGAGCGGAGTCTGTACGTGCGCTGTGAACCGACTAGTCCCAGGCGAGATTGTCCAGATCCACCCCTTCCGCCTGGGCTTGCGCCTCAATCAGCTGGCGCAAATAGTCGGCGTTACCGCGGTAGGTCTCGTTAAACCGCGGGTCCTCGCAATACATGCGCGCCAGGATCACCTGCTTGGACCTCGACACCGGGTACCACTGGGCGATTAGGGCGCGGTGCTTGTCGACGATCTCCTTCGCCTCCTCGCCGCCCGGTTCAAGTCCTGCGTCCGCGGCCTCCTCTAGCTCGGCCGCAAAGTTCTCATGGTCCACTGAGAATTCCTCCCAGTCCTTCTTTCCCATCGAATCTGCGACGGCCGCACTGGCCGCCCATTCTTTGCTGTCTCCCCACTTCTCGTGGGCTTCTTCCTGCAGTTGGGGCCATGCGTCACCCAGGTTCCGCACTTTTTGGCTGGGGCTTAGGTTCTTATCCATTTCAGTCTCCTCAATTAGTCTTTCCACTGCGTACAACATGGCGTCGACGTCGGCTCGCCGCTTCTGCAAGGCCTCGTGTTGGGCGCGGAGGCGGGCCAGGGTGGCTGCGGAAGGGGCGTCGAGAAGCACTGCGATGTCTTTCAGCTCAATCCCGACGCTGCGATAAATCAGGATGTCCATCCCGCGTTGCACGTCATCTTCGGTGTAGAGGCGGTGATCGCCCCCGGTGCGCCACTGGGGGCTGAGCAGGCCGATGTCGTCCCAGTGCCGCAGGGTGCGGGTGGTGACTTTCAAAATGCCGGCCACATCGCCGATGCTGTAGTCGTTACGCATGTCGTTGAGCCTAAAAGTTCACGTCGCGTTAAGTGCAACTCCATCCACTCGGCAGGTGTTTTTGCCTACGATAATGAAGCATGACGCAAGCCTCGAAGCGCACTGACCGCCTCACCGTGGCTGCTTGGGCCCTGTGGGATTGGGGTTCGGCTGCCTTCAACGCGGTGCTCGTGACGTTTATTTTCTCGGTCTACCTCACGGACTCGGTGGGCCAGCAGATTGACTCGCAGTTCACCCCGGCGCAGTGGCTGTCGTGGTCCATGACGGTGGCGGGCCTGGTGATCTTTGCGGTGACCCCCGTGATGGGGCAGCGCTCTGACCGGTTGGGCACGCGGCGTCGCGCGCTGGGCTTCTGGTCGCTGCTGACCTTCCTGGTCATGGCCAGCCTGTTCTTCATCCGCAATGATGCGCCCGCGTATTTCTGGCTCGGCCTCATCGGCCTAGCGGTAGGTTCGGTGACCATCCAATTCGCGGAGGTCAACTACTTTGCCCAACTCAACCAGGTGGCCACCGAGGACAGAGTGGGCCGCGTATCCGGCCTGGGCTGGTCGGCAGGCTATTTCGGCGGCATCGTACTGCTGCTCATCTGCTACTTCGGCTTCGTCTCCAGCGAGGGCGGCGGACTGGGGCTGTCCACGGAGGGTGGCTGGAATATTCGGCTCGTGGCACTGCTTTCGGCGGCGTGGTTTGGGCTGTCTGCCATCCCCGTGTTGCTGCGCGTGCCGGAGATTGCGCCGTCGGGTGAATCGACGGGCGGTGTGGCGGAGTCTTACCGCGAGCTGTGGCGCACGGTGCGAACGCTGTGGCGGGAGGACCGCAATGCCTTTGCGTTCCTCTTTGCTTCTGCCATCTTCCGCGATGGCCTGTCCGCGGTGTTTAGCTTCGGGGCCGTGCTGGGCGTATCCGTCTATGGGCTTTCGCCTGGCGACGTCCTCATCTTCGGTGTTGCCGCCAACGTTGCGGCCGCGCTGGGCGCGGTGGCGGGCGGGCTTATCGACGACCACGTGGGGCCCAAAGCCATCATCCTCACCTGCCTGGCTATCTTGACGCTCATGGCCGGCATCATGTTCGTGGCGCAGGGGCCGACGGCTTTCTGGATCTGCGGGCTCATCCTGTGTCTCTGCGTAGGCCCTGCCCAGGCTTCCGCCCGCGGTTTCTTGGCGCGCGTCGCCCCGCCGGGGCGCGAAGGCGAGATGTTTGGCCTCTACGCCACGACCGGGCGGGCCGTGGCGTGGTTGACTCCCTTCCTCTTCGGTGTCTTCGTCTCACTGTTGGGCCAGGGCGACCGGGGAGGCGTGCTCGCCATCGGGCTGGTCCTGCTCGTGGGAGCGCTCGTCCTCATCCCAGTCAAAGACCCCGCGAAGGCATAACGCTTTCGCGGGGTGGAACCGCAGGGTGTGGGTCCCTTTTAATGTGCGGCGCTTAACGCCGACACATTAAAAGTCCTGCGGACGCGGAATGTTGCGCAGGTTGGACTTCGCCATGGAGAGCATCTGGCCCACGCCACCGCCGAAGACGGTGCGGGTTGCCGCCTTGGAGAATCCGAGCAGCTGCTCAAAGGTCAGCGTCGGCGGCAAGGAGAGGGCGTTGGGGTCCGTGACGACGTCGATAAGCGCAGGCCCGTCGTAGGCCAAGGCCTCCTTGATGAGACGCGGCGCATCCTTCGGATCCTCGATGCGGAAGTGCTTGATGCCCGCACCCTCCGCAATCTTGGCGTAGTTGACGTGCTCGTGGTCGGTCTCATGCTCCGGCAGACCCTGGACCAGCATCTCCAGCTTAACCATGCCGAGGGAAGAGTTGTTGAACACGAACATCTTCACCGGCAGGTTGTGCAGCTTCACCGTGAGCAGCTCGCCCATGAGCATGGACAGCCCGCCGTCGCCGGAGAAGGTGATGACCTGGCGGTCCGGGTGCGCTGCCTGTGCGCCGATGGCCATCGGCAAAGCATTGGCCATCGTGCCGTGGCGGAAGGAACCGATCTGCTCGCGCTTGCCGTTCGCAGTGATGTAGCGCGCGCCCCAGACATTGCACATGCCGGTATCGACGGTGAAGATGGCGTCTTCATCGGCCTGCTGGTCAATGAGGTCGGCGATGTACTCCGGGTGGATCGGCGTGTGCTTCTCGACGCCGGAGGTGTAAGCCTCAACGACGTGATGCAGCTTGTCGTAGTGCTTCTTGAGCATCTTGTCGAGGAAGGAGCGGTCCTTCTTCTCATCGACGTGCGGCAGGATGTTCTCGATGGTGGCGGCGACATCGCCCGTCACCGGGTACTTAATGCGGGTGCGGCGGCCAATGTGGGAGCCATCGATATCGACCTGGGCCACGTTGGCATCCGGCAGGAAGTCGTTATAGGGGAAGTCCGTGCCCAGCAGGATAAGCAGGTCTGCCTCGTGGGTGGCCTCGTGCGCCGCGCCGTAGCCGAGCAGACCGGACATGCCGACGTCGAAGGGGTTATCGTACTGGATGTACATCTTGCCGCCCAGGGCGTGGCCGATGGGAGCCTTGATCTTCTCGGCCAGCGCAAGGACCTGCTCGCGCGCATCCTTGACACCAGCACCGACGAAGAGGGCGACGGTCTTGGCCTCGTTGATGGCCTGGGTCAGCGCGGCGGCCTCTGCCGGGTCCGGGTAGACAACCGGGCGGCCGGAGGAAATAACGGAGGAGGTGAAAGTGTCCTCTTCCGCCTCTTGAGTGGAGACATCGCCCGGAATGACGAGGACGGACACGCCCTTGCCGGCCATGGTGCTCTGAATGGCGTGGTGCAGGACCACGCCTCCCTGCTCAGCGGAGTTGACCATCTCGCAGTAGCCGGAGCACTCCTGGAAGATGGCCTCCGGGTGGGTTTCCTGGAAGAACTTCGAGCCGATCTGGCGGGAAGGAATGTGGCTGGCTAGGGCAAGGACCTTGGCGCCGTTGCGGTGGGCGTCGTAAAGCCCCTGAATAAGGTGCGTATTTCCCGGGCCGCAGGAGGCGGCGCACACGGCGAGGTTGCCGGTGGTGAGGGAATCGGCCTCAGCGGCGAATGCCGCGGCCTCTTCGTTGCGGACGTGGACCCACTCGATGGAGGACTGCCGCACCGCGTCCACGATGGGGTTGAGGGAATCACCGACAAGCCCATAGATGCGCTTAACCCCCTGGGCTTCCAAGGTTTCTACGAGTTGCGTGGCGTAATTGCGTGCCATGTTGTACCTCTCTAACTTTTATCGCTAACGGCCCCCAGTGTTCTCCTACCCGGTGGCATTTCGCCACCATAAAGCTGCCTTCTCACGTCACGCGCACTTTGTGACTTTAACAACAAGTCGACATTCAAGCCTTTGAAACTGCAACGACCGTTCGCTATAGTTTCGCAGCATGACAGACGTTCACACGAAAGCCTCCGCAGAGGCCTTAAGCACCTCAGCGACCCGACGGTGGATCTTTTTTAGTGTCATCTCCTTGGGTCTGCTCATGATCGGCTTGGACAACTCGATCCTTTACACTGCCCTGCCGGAGCTCTCCGAGCAGCTGCACGCCACCTCGCTGCAGCAGCTGTGGATCATCAACGCCTACGCGCTCATGCTCGCCGGCCTCCTCCTAGGCACCGGCACGTTAGGTGACAAGATCGGTCACCGCCGCATGTTCGTCATCGGCCTGTGGGTCTTCGGCATCGCTTCGCTGGCCGCCGCACTCGCCCCCGGCGCGTGGGAGCTCGTCGCCGCTCGCGCCTTCCTAGGTCTCGGTGCGTCCATCATGATGCCCGCTACCCTGGCGCTGATTCGCCTGACCTTTGAGGATGAGATTGAGCGCAACACCGCCATCGGTATTTGGGGCTCCATCGCCGTCGTGGGCGCGGCGGCGGGCCCCACGGTGGGCGGCTTCTTGCTCGAGCACTTCTGGTGGGGTTCGGTCTTTTTGGTCAACGTGCCCATCGTCATCATCGCGCTCATCCTCACCGCCTTCCTCGCCCCGCCTAATGTGGCGAACCCGGCGAAGCACTGGGATTTCTTGTCTTCCCTTTACGCGCTCATCACGCTGGCTTCGCTGGTGCTCGTCATCAAGTCTGTCGCCAGCTCCCACCTCAACGCCATGCTTATTGGCGGCGCGCTGGCTGCCTGTCTCATCGGTGCCATCCTCTTCACTCGCCGCCAGCACAAGCTGGAGGAACCACTTCTCACCTTCGATATCTTCCGCTCGCCCATCTTCAGCGGCGGTGTGTTGGCCGCAGCCGGCGCCATGTTTGGCATGGCAGGGCTGGAAATGACCACCACGCAGAAGCTGCAGTTGGTGGACCTCTATTCCCCACTGCACGCTGGGCTCATCATTTCCCTCATCGCGATTGCGGCGCTGCCGATGTCCGCGTTGGGCGGGGCTAACCTGCACCGCTGGGGTTTCTTGCCCATCATCGCTGGCGGCTTCCTCGCCATGGCAGCGGGCATTGGCGGCGTGGTGTGGGGCGGCACGCACGAGGTCTTCCCCGCATACCTGGCTGGTCTGTTCATCACTGGCCTCGGCGCGGGGTTCGTGATGTCGGTGTCCTCCACTGCCATCATCGGTGCCGCTCCTGCGTCACGCTCCGGCATGGCCGCGGGTGTGGAGGAAGTGTCCTATGAGTTTGGCACACTGCTGTCGATTGCGGTCACTGGATCAGTGCTGCCAATGCTCTACAAGAGCGGACTGCCCGAGGACATCCAGGACTTAGGCATGGAAGCACTCCACAACCCCACCCTCGCGGAGGCCGCCGGCCCCGCGTACACCGATGCTTACCTGGCTACCGCTGCTGGGCTCGGCGTAGTCATGCTGCTTTTCGCCTCGGTCACCGGCTGGTGCTTCCGCAGCAACCCAACCTCAGGAGGTGCCGATGCCACGCGTTAGTAAAAAGGTCAAGGCGCTCGAAAAGGCGCTCGCCATCATCGAAGAGGATGGCGTTCACGCGCTGACCTACGATTCCCTGGCCACCGCAACGGGTATGAGTAAGTCTGGGCTCATCTACCACTTCCCCACCCGCCACGAGCTGCTCATTGACTGCCACAAGCTCTGCGCGGAGCGCTGGGAGGAAGAGCTCGTCGGTCTCTCCGGCGGCAAGACGGCAGACCAGCTGAGCCCGCGCCAGCGCTACCGTGCCGCGCTGGAGTCCATGGGAAAGAATGACCCGCTCATTGAATTGCTCATGTCCATCCACTCACAGTCCCATCCGGACTTCCAGAAGGTGTGGAGGGACGTGGACGAGCGCTGGCTCCCTGACCCGGCCGCGGAGGATGAATCCGTCGTGCTGGCCTCGATCATCGCCGACGGCCTGTGGGTCCACGAACACCTCACCGACCGCCCCCTGCCGCCGCAAAGGCGCCGCGCGCTTATCGACGTCGCCTTGGGCCACCTCGCCGAATAGGCCCTAAAAGAGAGAAAGGGCCTTGAAAAAGGCCCTTTTGAGCTGGAGACGAGACTTGAACTCGCAACCTACGGTTTACAAGACCGTTGCGCTACCGATTGCGCCACTCCAGCACCGCGGCTCATCCGCTATGGGGAATCGTACCTGAGCCCACCCCATGGACGGAAAGCCAGGGTGGTTGCACTGCGAAAAAGCGGCCGTCAGGGGCCCGAAAAGCACTGGCAGGTGCATAAATCCGCGGCAGTTACTAAAGTGCTGACTTACCGAACCCAGAAGTGTTGTTGAGGTCTTTCTTTTCCGTGTCTGTTCTTTCTTCCTTGCGCCAGCGCCTGCTGTACCGGTCGGCTCCGGTCGCCACCATTGACGCCGCTAAGGCCGCACCGCCGCCCTCCCCTCTTGCCCCGGTCGATCTCACCGACCCGGCCCAAGTCACGGGCGTCATGGAAATCGCCGCGCGCGTCGGCGAAATCCTGATTGCGGCTGGCTCCGCCAATACCGACGTCCAGGCGCAGATTCACCTCGTCGCTTCCTCCTATGGTCTGCACTACTGTCACGTGTCCATCCTGATGAACACGATCACCATTCACACGGCTATCGGCACGGGCCCAGACCGGCGCAACCTCCACGTCTTCCGCGTGGCGCCAAGCATCGCCGTGGACTTCACCAAGCTTTCCGCCGTCGACCGTCTCATCCGCTCCATCCACTCTGGTGCCACGCCGCCGGCGATGGCAGAAAAAATCCTGGACGATATCGACGCCATGAAGAACCCCTACTCCACAACCACCATCGTCAGCGCCTGGGGCGCCATGGGTGGATTCATCGCCGTTATGCTCGGTGGCGACCTGCTCGTTGGTGTTGTCACCTTCCTCATTTCAGCGCTCATCATGGGCACGAATATGTTCCTGGCCGGCTACCGCTTGCCGCCCTTCTACCAAAACCTCGTCGGCGGACTACTCGCCGTTGTCCCCGCGGCCATCCTCTACAACGTGTTCGCGGGCTTTGGCATCCACATCCTGCCTTCCCAAATCATTGGTTCCGGAATCATCGTGCTGGTGGCGGGCCTGACCTTGGTGCAGTGTCTGGTGGACGGCATCACGCGCGCGCCCGTGACCTCATCCGCCAAGTTCTTTGAGGCGCTCATGTCCACCGGCGCCATCATCGCCGGCGTCGGTCTAGGTATCCAGGTGGCTTCGTGGTTGGGCTTCAGCCTGCCGCCACTGGCGACACTCGCCCCGCCCGTCTATCACCAGATCCCCCTTCTGGTGCTGTGCGGTGGAATCGGTTCTGCCGCCTTCGCACTAGCGCTGGGAGCGTCGTGGGCCGAGGTCACCATCTCCGGGCTCACCGCAGCCGCCGGTATGATTTTCTACTATTTCCTCGTCGTCTTATTAGGCGTTGGAGCTGTCGTCGCCTCTGGCATTTCGGCCGTGGCGGTCGGCCTCGCCGGTGGTCTCCTCTCCCGCCGCTACATGATGCCGCCGCTCATCACCATGATCGTGGGCTATACCCCCATGCTGCCGGGTCTGACTTTGTACCGCGGCATGTACGCCATGCTCAACGAGCAGCTCATCACCGGCCTGACCAACCTGGCCAGCGCCCTCGCCATCGCCGGTGCACTTGCCGCCGGCGTCGTCTTCGGCGAGCGAGTCGCCCGCCGCCTGCGCCGCCCGCAATACTTCCGCCCCTACACCGCCTTCAAGCGCCTGGGCACGTTCTCCTTCGCGCGCGCCACCCGCCTGGCGCAGCGCGCCCGTATCCCGCGCGTACCCCTGTCTCCCTTCGCCCCGCGCCACAATCTGCCGGCCCCACCGCCGCAATATGGGCCCAAACCACCGACACCCGCACAGCAGGCGCGCTTCCAGCAGGGCGATGCCATCACGGACATGTGGCCCGTTACCACGCAATTTCCGGCGCAGCGCCCCACCTACACGGTACCCGGCAAAGATGACCCGAGCGCCCCAACGAAGTCGCAATAGCGTAGAATAGCCGGTCTGAAAGCTTTCATACTTCATCCCAGGAGGACTCCGTGCCACCAAAGGTCACAGATACCCAGCCCGCGGCTGACCAGACTCACGCAGTAGAGGAGGAGACCGCCCGCTCCGCGCGCCGCGTTGTCGCCACCTATGCGGAGGATTTCCTCGACGGCGTGACCCTCATGTCGATGCTGGGCGTCGAGCCAGAAGGCTTGGTCCACCGCAAGGTGCTGGCCGAGCAAGCCGATGCTGCCCCCAAGAAGAGCAGCAAGAAGGCCACGAAGAAGGCTTCTAAGAAATCCACGAAGAAGGCCACGAAGAAAGCCACCAAGAAGACAACTAAGAAGGCCACGAAGAAGGCAACTAAAAAGGCCGCAAAGAAGGCCTAGCTATGTCCGGGCGCACCAATAGCTTCGTCGTCGTTGCCAATCGCCTGCCGGTGGACCTCGAGACCGCCGCCGATGGCACCCGCGAGTGGAAGGCCTCCCCCGGCGGCCTCGTCACCGCGCTCTCCCCGGTCTTGGAAGAACACCAGGGCTGCTGGGTGGGATGGCCGGGCGTAGCCGACGAAGCTCCCGAGCCCTTCACCACGGATAACGGTGTCCTCCTTCACCCGGTACGCCTGACACAGGAGGATTTTGAGGCCTTCTATGAGGGCTTTTCCAACGCCACCCTGTGGCCGCTCTACCACGACCTCATCGTCACCCCCGTCTACAACCGCGACTGGTGGGATGCCTACCGCGAGGTCAACCTGCGTTTTGCCAACGAGGTAGCAGCCGTCGCCGCAGAGAATGCCACGGTGTGGGTGCAGGACTATCAGCTCCAGCTCGTCCCCGGCATCCTGCGCCAGCTACGCCCCGACCTCACCATTGGATTCTTCCTGCACATTCCCTTCCCCTCCCCGGATCTCTTCCGCCAGTTGCCGTGGCGTGAGGAGTTGGTGCGGGGGCTTCTCGACGCCAACCTGATCGGCTTCCACCTCGAATCCAACGCCCGCAATTTCTTGGAGCTGGCCCGCACCCAAGGGCTGGACGTAGAAGGGGAGGTCAGCACCCGCGCGGTCACCGCTCGCATCGTGACCGGTAGCGGGCATTCTGTCGGGGTAGGCGCTTTCCCCATTTCTATTGCGGCGGGTGAATTCGCTGACGGTGGCGATGCGGGGGACGTCGCCCAGCTGCGCGCTGAGCTGGGGAACCCCAAGCACGTCATTTTGGGTGTGGACCGTCTGGATTACACAAAGGGGATCCTGCAGCGCCTCACCGCCTTCGAGGAGCTCCTCGAGACCGGTGCGCTGGACCCACACGAGGTAACCTTCGTCCAGCTGGCTACTCCTTCGCGCGAACGCATCGACCATTACCGCGCCACGCGTTCAAAGGTGGAGGAGGCCGTGGGCCGCATCAATGGCCGCTTTGGGCGCCTCGGCGCGCCGGTGGTGCATTACCAGCACAGTTCCGTACCGAAGGACGTCCTGCGGCGTTATTACCGGCTCGCGGACATCATGCTGGTCACGCCGTTTAAGGACGGTATGAACCTAGTGGCCAAGGAATACGTGGCCTCCCACGGCGATGGGACAGGAGCGCTCGTGCTCTCCGAGTTTGCGGGCGCGGCAGCAGAGCTTACCCAAGCCAACCTGTGCAATCCCTTCGACATCGAATCCATCAAACGTGCGCTGCTCTCCGCGGTCAAGGCACTGGAGGAATCCCCCGAGACCATGCGCGAGCGCATGATTGCTATGAACGAGCAGGTGCGCCGGCACGATATCGCGCTGTGGTCGCAGTCCTTCCTCGGCGCACTGAACCAGGAGGAAGCATGATGCGGCGCCGGCTCACCGCTGTGCTCAGTACTGTGCTGCTTGCGCTTGGCCTAGCTGGATGCAGCTCCGCTGAGGAGGAACCTGCCCCGCGCGGCGATGACCGCATCGTGGGCAAGGATTGGCAGGTCATCAACCTCTACACCTCACCGGACGCTCCTTCCTCCCTCCCTGCCGATACCGCGCAGGTGCCGCACATGAGTTTCGGTGAGCACACTGCGGTGGGCTCAACTGGCTGCGTACCGTTTACCGCTGAGGTGTCCTTCCACAAGGATGACAAAACCTCCACGATCTGGGAGGGCGACGTCATGCGGGTGGAGAAAGCCACCTATGAAAGCCCACCGCGAAGCGGCGACTGCGAGGGCTCGATGCAATGGGCTGATTCGCTGATGCGCAACCTCATCGCCGAAGGCCATGAGTTCGACTTCGCGCTCAACCCCAACAACCAACTCGTGTTGACGCTGCGCACCGACAAGGTGGATTCACCGATTATCCGCATGGCCGCGCTATAGCTCCGAAGTTTCAGCGCTAGGGTGGGGAGCATGATTGATGCTCTCGCCGCCGCCGAACATTTAGCGGTTGTTTCCGACTTCGATGGCACCTTGGCCGGCTTCGCGCGCAACGCCTACGCAGTGCGCCCCGAGCAGCGCTCGCTGGATGCTCTCGCTGCCTTGGCGCAACTACCTAACACCACCGCGGCAGTGCTCTCTGGGCGCCACCTCGATGGCCTGATGCGAGTATGCCCGCTGCGCGAGCCGGTGCTTTTTGGTGGCTCGCATGGGGCCGAATCCTCGTGGGAAGAATCCGCGCTCACCCCGGAGATGGAAGCCTACTTGGCCAAGAAGGAAGCGGAAATCAAGGAGATTATCGCCCGCCACCCCGGCGCGGAGCTGGAGGTCAAACCTTTCCAGCGCGTGCTGCACCTGCGGGCGCTGGAGTTGCAAGACCCGGACGCCGCCGCTGCTGCTTATGCGGAAGGCGAGGCCTTAAGCGCCGATGGCTTCCCCAAGACTGCGGGCAAGTGCGTCGTCGAGTTCTCCGCAACGCAGGCCACGAAGGGCACGTGGATTGACAAGCTTCGTCACCGCGTCGGGGCCACAGCGGTGGTCTTTTTAGGGGATGACACCACCGACGAGGACGGCTTCGCCGCGCTCAATCAGCCGCCGGACCTCGGCGTCAAGGTTGGTGAGGGCGCAACGCAGGCGGCGCTGCGCGTGCCCGATATCGCGGCGGTGACGGAGTTCCTCGAAGAACTCGCCGCCGCTCGCGCGAAACATAGCGCTTAAACCCCGACCGGCGCCACGGTGCGCCCCGGGTGGAAGGTGGTCTCCAACAACACGCGCGGCACCTCGCCGCGCCCCTCGATGAGGCTGGCCAGCATACGCCCCGCCGCCGTCCCCTTTTCCTTGTTCGGCTGCACGACGGTGCTCAGGCCCAGCGCCAGGGCCGGCGCGATGCCATCGAAGCCGGTGACGGAGAGCTGCTCGGGAACCGCGATTCCATGATCGCGCGCATAAGCCATAACCCCGAGCGCCATCGAATCCGTCGTGCACAACACCGCGGTGAGATCCGGGTACTTAGTCAGCAGCTCCTCCGCGGCCGCGTAAGCCGTACGCGAATCGTTGATGTGTCGCGTCACCACGGGGATGTCTGCAGGATCGAGTCCCGCGTCTGCAAAAACATCGAGCGCACCCAATACACGTGAGCGCTGCACGTGCATGTCCGCCGCGGCCAGTTGTGCAGCCGTCACTTCGCCGTCGAGGCGTTCGCGGTGTAGTCGGATGGCAAGGATACCGATGCGGGTATGGGAGGCGTCGACAAGCGCCTGCGCCGCCGGGGCAATCGCGGCGCGGTCATCGACACCCACGAAGGGCAAGCCCGAATCCGTGGGCTGGTCACACACCACCACCGGCAGGCCACGGCGCTGCACGGCGTCGAGGTAAGCATCTCCCGCTGCCACGGAATAGACCACGAAACCGTCGACGGCAGCCGAACCTACGAGCTGCGCTGCCTGGGCGTCGTTGGGCGCGCCGGCGGTATCCGGCCCGGCAGGGATGAGAGTCAACGTCGTGCTCGCCCCCGCCGAGGCCTCCGCCATGCCGGCGAGGAAATCCACCGAGGCCATGTCCTCGAAGGCATAGGACAGGTGCTCGGTGAGCAGAACACCCAGTGAACCTTGGCGGCGCGTGCGCAAGCTGCGTGCGGTGGGATCCGGGCCTGTGTATCCACGCTCAGCCGCGGCGGCGAGGATCCGCTCGCGGGTGGCAGGCGCCAGCTGGTCCGGCCGGTTGTACGCGTTGGACACCGTGGTGGGCGAAACCCCAAGTTCGGCCGCTAGGGAGGCCAGCGTCGTGCTGCGTTTGGACATGACGGCAACATTACCCGTTTTCAACTCATTATCATTTGACAACAATTTTCACTAAACGTAGAAATAGGGACATGACCACTTCCCTCTCACGCCGCGCTTTCCGACGTCCCACCGCCCTCCTCTTCGCTGCCACCCTGGGCGCCGCCACGCTGAGCGCCTGTTCCTCCAGCGGCGATAACGCCGATGGCGGCTCGGATGCCGGTGCCGATAAGGAGACAATCCAGGTCGTCGCCTCGACCTCCATCTGGGCTGATGTGGCCCAGGCGGTCGTCAACACCGCGCAGACCGACGTCAACATCGACGTCCACGCCATCGTGAGCGGTAACAGCGTGGACCCACACCATTTCGAGCCCACCGCCGCGGACATCGCCCGCGCCAACGAGGCTGACGTCATCATCGCCGGTGGCGGCGGTTACGACGCCTGGCTTTACCAGGCCGTCAAGAACCAGGACCAGATCATTCATGCGCTCCCGCTTACCGCTCACGATCATGGCGATCATGCGCACGATGAGCATGATCATGGCGAGGAACACGAGCATGATCATGAAGAAGGGCACGACCATGCGCACGACCATGACGAGCGTGCGCATGACCATGCGCACGAACACGGGCATGACCATGACCACGCTCACGAAGGCGACACCGTGACCATGGACGAGGCCAAGAAGATCGCCGCCGAGCACCCCGAGCAGGTCACCAACATCGATGGCAACGAGCACGTGTGGTACGACGCCGCAGCCATCGAGAAGGTGGCGACCGAAGTGGCCGAGCTCGTTAACGAAACCAACCCAGAAGCCAAGGCCACTGCCGATCCACTTGTTGAGCGTGTGGAGGGCCTGAAGGCGCGCATCGAGAAGCTCCCGCAGCGCAACTACGCGCAGACCGAGCCCATCGCGGACTACATCTTCAAATACACCGACAGCACCGACGCCACCCCGGAGGGCTTCCGCAAGGCCACCGTTACTGAAGGCGAGCCCACCGCCGCTGACCTGGCACGCTTCCTCGAGGACATCAAGCAGGACAAGATCGACCTGCTGATCTTCAACCCGCAGACCGAAACCGACATGACCAAGCGCATTCGCACCGCCGCCGAGGACAAGAACATCCCGGTCGTCGAAATCGGTGAAACTCCGCCGGAGAAGACCAACTTCCTTGACTACTATGAAGAAGTCGTCAACGCACTCGAGGCCGCATAAGTGCTCATTTCCTTTAAGAATGCCGCAGTAGAACCACTGTGGTCTGACATGAACCTCGCCGTAGACCGCGGCGAGTTCATCGCCGTTTTAGGCCCCAACGGCGTGGGCAAATCCACGCTGCTGGGAACTATCCTGGGCACCCGCCAGCTCACCGCGGGCAGCGTGGACGTCACGTGCCGCGTGGGCTTTATCCCACAGCAAAGGATGTTCCCGCAGGACCTGCCGCTACGCGCCCGGGATCTGGTGTCGCTGTCCCTCGCCCACGGCACGCTGCGCAACCGGCTCCCTGCCCGGGGACGCGTCGATGAACTCCTCGCCGAGGTCGGCGCCACCGGAATTGCCAACCGCCGCGTGGGCCAGCTCTCCGGCGGGCAGCAACAGCTCATTCGCCAAGCCCAGGCCCTAGCCAACGACCCAGAGCTCATCCTCGCGGACGAGCCGCTGTTGTCTTTGGATCCAGCGCGGCAGCAGGCGACCGTCGAGAAGCTCAATGCGTGGCGCCACGAGCGCGGCACCTCCGTACTCTTCGTTACCCATGGCATAAACCCGGTGCTGGGCGTGGTGGATAAGGTGCTCTACCTTGCGCCCAATGGCCACACGTTCGGCACGGTCGATGAGGTCATGCGCTCCGAGGTGCTCTCGGAGCTCTATGGCTCCTCCGTGACCGTCCTCAACGTCGATGGGAGGCTCATCGTTGTCTAAGTTCATCGAGGACACCCAGTACCTGCTGGGTGTTGATTTCGTGCAATCCTCGCTCATCGCCTGCGCGCTGCTCGGAATCCTCTCCGGGGTGATGACCTCGCTCATCGTCCTGCGCCAGATGTCCTTCTCCGTGCACGCCACCTCTGAGCTCGCTCTTATGGGCGCGGCCGCGGCTTTGCTGTTCGGCCTCAACATCGGCTTCGGCGCGATCGCCGGCGCCATTGTCGCCGCCATCATCCTGGCGGTGCTGGGCTTGAAAGGCCAACAAGACAGCGCCATCGGCGTGGTCATGAGCTTCGGCCTGGGCCTCTCGGTGCTCTTTTTGCACCTCTACCCCGGCAACGCCAAGACCGCGATGACGCTCCTGACGGGACAAATCGTCGGCGTCTCCTCCGCTTCGGTGTGGTTACTCGCCGCCACGACCGCCATCATCGTCGCCGTAGTGGCGCTGTTCTGGCGCCCGCTGCTCTTCGCCTCTGCGGATCCCGTCATGGCCCAAGCCGCCGGCGTGCCGGTGAAGTCCCTAGCGGTCTGCTTCGCCATCCTCGTTGGTCTGACGGCCGCGCAGTCCGTACAGATCGTCGGTTCCCTACTCGTCATGGCGCTGCTCATCACCCCGGGCGCAGCGGCGGTACAGATTACCTCCTCCCCGCTGCGCGCGGTGGTGTGGTCCACCATCTTCGCGGAGGTCTCCGCCGTGGGCGGCCTGGTCCTCTCCCTGGCGCCGGGCCTGCCCGTCTCGGTCTTCGTCACGAGCATCTCTTTTGTTATTTACCTGGTCTGCCGCGGCATCGGCTGGGCTCGCAGCCGCAAGGCCGTCCGCGACGACGTCGCCGCCCGCCGCGCCTCCCAGGAACACTTCCGCGCCGCCACCGATCGCGCCGACGCCGAGACACACCACACCTCGACGCACGATGAGCACTGCGCGCATCAGGATTAGGCTAGATGCGTGACTTTGGAACGCCGTAGCCTCGAATTACAAGACCGCACCCGCACGTACCTCGTGTACCGCCCGAATGATGACGTCGAGCGCCAGAGAGACCTCCTCCTGTTCTTCCACGGCTCCCTGCAATCCGCGAACGTCATCCGCCGCTTCACTAACGGCACGTTCGATGACCTCGCCACCCGCCACGGCATGCTTGCGGTCTACCCCACCGGCGTGGAACAGCACTTTAACGATGCCCGCGCCACCCTGCCCGTCGCCGCGCGCGAGCTGGGCATCGATGACGTCGCCTTCACGCGCGCCATCCTCGACGAGCTGCGCGCGGAGCAGGAGATTAGCCGCGTGTTCCTCTGCGGCTTCTCCAACGGCGGGCAGATGGTTATCCGCTTGCTCTTCGACGCCCCCGGGCTTGCCGATGCCGCCTGCATCTTCGCCTCCACTCTCGGCGCCGGCGCCAACCATGCGCCCACCAATCCGGACTCGGCGTACCAACCCACCCCGGTCATGTTCGTCCACGGCACGGGCGACCGGCTCGCGCCCTATACGGGCGGAACGGCGGGCATTGACCCGAAGCGCACCCGCGGTGCCGTCACCGGCGCGCAGGAGAACGCCGCACGCTTCGCGGAGCTCAACCATGCCGCCGGCCCAGAGCGCACCCACCTTTTCCCCGACACCGTTGTCGACCGCTGGGAGCCGGCAGACGCCACCGGCGCGCCGGTCGAGCTCGTGAGCGTCGAGGGCATGGGCCACGTCATCCCGTCGGGCAACGAGCTGGACCCACGCCTGGGTAAAAACACGGATTCCTTCATCGCTGCCGAGCTCGTGGAGGAATTCTTCGGGCTCTAGACTGCACGTGCGCCCCATCGTGTCTCACTCCACTCAGCCCCAACCTCGGGTCGAGGCCGTTCGTAGGTGAGCGTCGAGAAGCAATAATTGTGGATTACCGACCAGTGCTTTAGCGATTCCTAGACGCTGTTTCATACCGAGCGAAGCATGCTCGCAGGAAACACTGTGGTGCAATGAAAGGCCTACAAGGGATAAAAGATCCTTCAGTTCATCATTCAGTGAACCTTGTTGTAGTGGTCGGCAATGTCGTTGACGATCGCGTAGAGGTCGCGTTCCATCGCGTAGGTTTTCTTTTCTCACGTACTGACTAATCACACTTGCGACCAGTTGTTATCTAGAGAATTATTACGTCCCAGCGTGATGTTGCACACGTCTGTGCATGTATGTACTCTCGATGTCACGGTTTGCTGGCGAAGATTCTTCAAGTTACCCGCAGCTGAATCTGTACAAGGTGAAAACGGCAGGCAAAGGACCGAGTTGTCCTCGTCTCTAAGCCGTGGAACCCCAATCCTCCAGAACCTTGTATTCGGCACACGCACGCAATCTGAATGTTCAAGATGTGAAGTACTGGCCAGCAACCAAGAAGTAAAGATCGCCATCCAGCTTTCTCGGCCCTGAATCTAGCATCCGGAGGCGTAGAGAAACTCACGCAACGACTGAAACGCCAGCGTCTGTGTCACGTCGCGCAGCTCAAGGAAGAACCCATCTTCTGTAATTTCAACAATCCGCGCACCGGGGATGGCTGCCACAATCGGCGAGTGCGTCACCACGATGAACTGCGCACCCGCCTCCGCGGCGCGATGGATTTCCGCCATGAGCGTCATCTGCCGCACGAGCGAAAGCCCAGATTCCGGCTCGTCGAGGATGTAGAGCCCGCGCCCATCAAAGGAACGCTGCACGACGTCCATGACGGACTCGCCATGCGACATCGCGGTCGAACCAACGTTGTAGTGCGCCTCCGCTCGCAGGAAGTAGCCGTCCTTGGGCGCGGTACCTAGCCGCAGGCTCGCCCACCTCCGGAGGGGATTGATGGGACCGGCGGAGCGCTGCACACCCCATATCCCACCGCGCTCAGGAAAGCCGTACTCGAAGGCAATGCCCTCGGCGAGCGTCGACTTTCCTACCCCGTTGTCCCCGGTCAGCACGGTCACCGGCGCACGCAGGTCCAGTCCTTGGCGTCGCAGCGCCACGAAACCAGGAACGGAGGACACCCACTCAGGTCCGTGGCCGCCGTCCAGCGCGGCATAGGCGTCGACATAGAAGTCTCTCATTCGCCCTCCCCAATAAGAAACGCGGCGGTCCCCAATGGATCGGCAAGGAACTCGCGCGCGGCGTGGACAGCTTCCGTCGCTTCGGGAGCGACGGGCGCAATCCCCTTGTCGCCGAACGCGTAGACGGTCGCGCCTTGCATGCTGAGGAAGACTGGCGAGTGCGTCGCGAGGATGACCTGCGCGCCCTGGGCGGCGAGGCGCTCGAGCTGCGTGACAACCTCGACCTGCCGGGGATAGGACAAGCCGTCTTCCGGCTCGTCGAGAATGATCATTCCGTCAGAATGGAAGCGTCTCTCGACGAGGGCGAGCAGACCCTGGCCGTGGCTGAGAAACGGCAGGTCACTGAGCGGATCGGGATTCTCCGGGCTGTGGATCTGGTGGTGATACTCGCTCAAGTTGAGGAAGGTCTCGCCGCGCAAGAAGTACACGTCGCGCGGGTTGTGCGCCCGCGAGCAGATGAGCCACTCGGGATAGTCCTCGTCGCCGGTGGCAAACCGGGCGTGGCGCGAGCCGCCCTCGGGATTGACGCCAAGCCCCACGGCGATGGCCTCGAGCAGCGTGGATTTTCCGGCGCCGTTATCCCCCACGACGACGGTCACGGGCGTAGGCAAACGCAAGGCGCCGCCGGGCAGCGCTGCGATGAGCACGCCCAGGCGGCGCATGTGTTCCGGCACGCCGGGCAGTCCCTCCCCAATAAGCTCCGGGGCGGGACGCACACTCGTGAGGAACATGGCGACGAAAGCGTGAGCCTACTTCTGGGCCGCGCGACGCTGGCGGGCGAACTCGGAAAGCACCGCACCTGCCGCCACGGAGGCGTTGAGGGATTCAACCCAGTCGGTCATGGGGATGGACATGATGGCATCGCAGTTCTCGCGGACGAGGCGCGAAATACCTTTGCCCTCAGAGCCGATGACGATGACAACGGGGTCGGTGCCACCGTTGTAAGTATCGAGGGTGTGCTCGCCTCCCGCATCCAGGCCAACAACCTGGTAGCCGGCCTTCTGGAAGTCCTGGGCCGTGCGGGTCACGTTGGTCACGCGAGCCACCGGCAAGCGCGCGGCGGTGCCGGCCGAGGTACGCCAGGCCACCGCGGTGACGGAGGCGGAGCGACGCTCTGGGATGATGACACCATGGCCGCCGAAGGCCGCGACGGAGCGGATGACTGCGCCGAGATTGCGCGGGTCAGTGATGTTATCGAGGATGACGAACATACCCGGTTCCTGAGCATCGCGGGCCCGATCCATCAGGTCATGAACGTCGGCATACTTGTACGGCGGGATCTGCAGGCCAATGCCCTGGTGCATGCCGTTGCCGGTCATGCGATCCATCTCGTGGCGCTGGACCTCAAGAATCGGGATGTTGCGGGTATTGCACATGGCCACTGCCTCCGACAGGCGGGCATCATTACGCGTGCCCTGCACGATGTAGAGGGAGGTAGCAGGCACCTTGGCGTGCAGGCACTCGATGACCGGGTTGCGGCCAACGACCATCTCCGCGGTCTCCTTCTGGTGGCGGCCCGAATTGCGGCGCTCGCGTTCCAGCTTCGCCTTGTGCTTGGCGTGGTAGACGCGGTCCTCCGCCTTGGGCGTAGGGCCCTTGCCGGCCAGGCCCTTGCGACGCTGACCACCAGAGCCCTTCGTAGCCCCCTTCTTATTGGACTTGCGGGCGCCCGCGCCGCCGCGGCCATGGGTACGTGCCATAATTCTTCTCCTTTGTTGTCCTCGACTTCTGTGCTGTCCTTGGCCTTTGCCAAGGACGGTTAATCCGCCAAGGACCAGGTGGGGCCGTCGGCGGTGTCGGTGATGGTAATACCCGCAGCTGCAAGGCGGTCGCGCACGGCGTCCGCAGTAGCCCAATCCTTTTCTGCGCGGGCGGTAGTGCGACGCTCCAGTTCGGCACGGACGAGGACGTCCAGTGCTGCATCAGCGCCGCTCTCTTCGCCACTATCTTTCCACTGTTCATCCAAGGGATCAAAGCCAAGAACCGCGGCCATGGCGCGCACCGCCCCGGCGAGGCGCTCGGCTTCCTCCCGGTTGCCTTCACTGAGCGCCTTATTACCCGCGCGCACGGTGGTGTGGATTTCCGCCAGCGCCTTCGGCACAGCGATGTCATCGTTCATCGCCTCTTCGAAAGCCGGGGTCCACTCGCCCTTTTCTACGTTTTCAAACTTGCCCACGAAGTCCTCGATGCGGCGGTAGCCGGCCGCAGCTTCGGTCAGCGCTGCCTCGGAGTATTCGAGGACCGAACGGTAATGCGCGGAGCCCAGGTAGTAGCGCAGCTCCACCGGGCGGACGATCTCCAACATGTTGGCAATGGAGAGCACGTTGCCCAAGGACTTCGACATCTTCTCGCCGGCCATGGTGACCCAGTGGTTGTGCATCCAGTAGTTGGCGAACTTATCGCCCGCCGCATGGGACTGCGCGATCTCATTTTCGTGGTGCGGGAACTGCAGGTCCAAGCCACCGCAGTGGATATCGAACTCGCCGCCTAGGTAGTAGGTGGACATGGCGGAGCATTCCAGGTGCCAGCCCGGGCGGCCCTTGCCCCACGGTGTGGGCCAGGACGGTTCGCCCGCCTTAGCCGCCTTCCACAGCGCGAAGTCCTGCGGGCTGCGCTTGCCCACGGCATCCGACTCGCCCTGCTCCATATCCTCGACGCGGTTGCCAGACAACGCGCCATAGTCCGAGCCTTCCGTGGCATTCCACGCCGCGACATCGAAGTAGACGGAACCGGAATTACCTTCGCCAGGCACGGAATACGCGAAGCCGGCGTCGATAAGCCGCTGCATGTACTCCACCATCTGGGTGACGAAGCCCGTCGCGCGCGGCTCCACGGAAGGGGGCAGAACACCCAGGGTGTTATAGGCCTTGGTGAACTCGCGCTCATAGGTGGATACCCGCTCCCACCAGGGGCGGTTATTCTCAGCGGCCTTGGTGAGGATCTTGTCATCGATATCGGTGACGTTGCGCACCAAGGCCACGTCATAGCCCTGCGCGAGCAGCCAGCGGCGCAGGATGTCAAAGGCAACGCCGGAGCGCAGGTGCCCAATGTGCGGCTGCGACTGCGGGGTAGCACCACACAGGTAGATCGACGCGTGGCCGGGACGAACCGGCTCGAACTCACGTTGGCTGCGGGTGGCGGTATCAAAAATGCGCAAAGTACTCACCCGCCCTAGTCTAATTGACCCGCAGGTAGGAATTCACCACGGCCGATGGTCACACGGAGCAGGACTGGGCGCAGTGCCTGTCCATTCAACCCGATTTAGGTCGTGGATGGATGAGCAACGTCGCTTTTAACACTGATACTGGCGGCTTACAGTAGCGTGGTGGGATTGTTCCGCACCCAATTGACCTAAGACAGGAAGGCGTCCCGTAAAAGGCATCTGTCACAAGGCATCTTTGGGTCTAAAAACGCCATCTGCAACGTCTAAATGGCGTTTTCAGCCGTGAAAACGCCATTTGACTGATGCCTTTTGTCAGACGCCCTTTGTCAGATGCCTCAAGCATGTCCATGGAGGCGTGCAGGAGTTCGTCGTGCCGAGCACGAAGTGCCTCGGTATTGGTAATTCGCATTGTCAAAGCCACAGCGCCCCCTTTCTCCTGACACCAGGTTAGGACTCGGTGGCGCGCCAGACTACAGCCGTAGCCACGGCAGCGCGGCCCTCCTTGCGCCCGGTGAAGCCAAGGTGATCCGTCGTCGTGGCCGAAACGGATACTGGGGCGCCGAGGATGTCGCTCAGCACGGCCTCGGCTTCCTTCCTCCGCGGGCCCATCTTGGGGCTCTGACCAACCAATTGGGCGGCGGCGTTGCCGATGATGAAACCTTCTTTTTCCAGCAGCTCGCGGCACTCGCGCAACAGCTGAGCGCCGGAAACCCCGTCGTACTCAGGCCGTCCCACACCGACGAAGGAGCCGAGGTCGCCGAGGTTGGAGGCGGAGAGCAAGGCGTCGACAAGCGCGTGGCTCACCACGTCACCATCGGAGTGGCCCTCGCAGCCATCCACGTCCTCGAAGAGGAGACCTGCGATCCAGCAGGGTTTTCCGGGCTCAATCTGGTGGGCGTCGGTGGCGATTCCCACGCGCGGGATAATCGGGTTAGTCACTAGGCACCTCGAAGATGGTTGGTTCGGCCTCATCCGTCACGGCCTTCGCCAGGACGAGGTCGATGGGGGTGGTGATTTTAAACGCGAAGGTATCTCCCTGCACGGTCTCCACGCGCTCGCCGTGCCATTCCATGAGGCTGGCGTCATCCGTGGCGACGAAGTCAGGGTCCTGCGCCCAATAGTCTAGGTTGGCGCGGCGCAGCGCGGCCAGGTTAAAGCCCTGCGGCGTTTGCACAGCGCGCAGGCGGGAACGATCAGGGGTGGACAGGACCGTCTGGCCCTCCACCTCTTTGATGGTGTCCGCCACGGGAAGGACCGGGATGACTGCGGTGGCGCCGTCGAGCACGCGCTTGGCGACGCGCGCGATCATCCCCGGCGGCGTCAACGCACGGGCGGCGTCGTGGATGAGCACCACGGCATCCTCTTCTGGGATGGCTTGCAGGCCCGCCCAGACGGAATCGGCGCGCTCACCCCCGCCGTGGACGATGCGTACGGGCACATCAGAATCGATGCGGTCGAGGATGCTGGTGGCATAATCCTCCATGGCGGGGCTGACGAGAACGATGACTTCATCGACAAATTCCGAGGTAATCATGGCCTTCACGGAGCGCTCAAGCAGGGTACTTCCGCGCAGCTCCACGTAGGCCTTAGGAATATCAGCGCCAAGGCGCGTTCCCTGACCGGCCGCCGCGACGAGGGCGATCACGCGGCGGGTATTAGTCTTCGTCGTCGAAGGAGAGGTCATCGAGATCGACGTCATTGTCAATGTCGGTGGTGATGGACTTGTCCTCGACCAAGCCGGCGGCGCGGTGGCGCTCGATGGTGGCGTTGATTTCCTCCATCATGGTGTCCGCCTTCTTGTCATCGACCGGCTTAGCCAGGGAAAGCTCACCGACCAGAATCTGGCGGGCCTTCGCCAGCATGCGCTTCTCACCGGCGGACAGGCCGCGGTCCTGATCGCGGCGCCACAAGTCACGCACGACTTCTGCCACCTTGTTGATATCGCCTGATGCAAGGCGCTCCTGGTTGGCCTTATAACGGCGGGACCAGTTGCCGGCCTCCTCCACGTCTTCTTCGCGCAAGACGGAGAAGACCTTGTCGAGGCCTTCCTTGCCCACAACATCACGCACGCCTACCATCTCAACGTTCTTGGAGGGAACACGAACCACGAGGTCGGACTGGTTGATCTGGAGGACGAGATACTCGAGCTCCTCGCCGCCCATCTCGCGCGTTTCAATCGCCGTAATCTTGGCGGCGCCGTGGTGGGGGTAGACGACGACCTCTCCGACCTTAAATTCCATTGCCACTCCTTATGAAGCCTTTGAGACGGTGCCCATCGTGCGCTCTCGGCGTACTCTCAGTGGGCCGCATATACAGGGTATCTACTCTAGCACGCAGTTTTCCGGCACTGCTCCCCCACCCAGGCCCGTAGAGCAGCTCGCTTTACACCACGATGACGGCCAACATAAAGCGCGGCTACCCCCGGTTTACCCAAGAGGTTTGTCGGAAACTGTGTGCTTTTACTGCGGAGGTACTAGGCTAAAGCGTTGATAAGCTTTGTGATCGCAATTCAATGGAGGACACTCACAGTGCAGTCCCTGAAGTCCGCCGCTCGCTGCGGTGCCATCATGTCAGTTACCGCCCTCTCCGCGCTGGCCTTGGCGTCCTGCTCGGCCGGTCATGTTGCACAGACCGCGGAAAAGGTCATTGCTGTCGACGGCGCATCCGCAAGCACCGAAGATGGCAAGGTGGCCGTGCGTGACGTCACCATTCAGGTTGAACCGGACACCGGTGAGACCTCCCTGAAGTTCGTGGCCGTCAACCAGGGCTACAAGGTCGACGACGTCGTCCTCGAGTCCGTGAGCGTCGACGGCCAGGACGTACCACTGGAAGGCGCAGAGCCGCTTCCTCGCGATCACGCCCTCTACGCTGATTCCCAGACGAACCTGGACCGTCTCCCGAAGGACGGCAAGGACAAGAACATCACCTACGTGGCCACCACCCTGGAGAACGACGGCTTCGCCTTCGGCGGCGCCCGCCCGGTGACCTTCACTTTTAACACCGGCACCATCGAGGTTGACGCCACCGTGTCCGCCTCCCCGCTGCAGTCCGGTGACTTTGACCGCGACCCGCAGTCCACCGAGGGCTACGCCGAGAACAAGTAAGCCTTTTCTTCATAGAAAACCGCCCCAGCCGCCAAAGTTTTCCCGCCCGAATCACGGGCTTCAACTTTGGCAGTTGGGGCGGTGTGCGTTTAACGCTCCTCAGCGAACGCAGGAAACTCTTAAGCTCGCGAGGATGCCGTAGTCATCACAAGCAGAGAGTTAAGAATGCCCAGAGAGGACAGGGCAGCCGGGATGAGAAGCAGGTTCGGCGCCTGCGGGCCGCCGTACTTCACCATCTCATCCATAACCTGGTTGAGCGGTTCCGGGTAGGTAGCGGCGGAAGCGGCCGGGGCGCCGGCTACAGCCAGGGAGGTAGCAGCGGCCAGAGCAACGAGGGTACGACGAATCTTCATGGGTTCTCCTTGAATAGTGAGGTGTGGGGGTAAGTGAACTGGACTAGGACAGCAGGTTCGACAGGAAGCCCAAGGAGGACAGCGCCGCCGGGACGAGGATGAGGTTCTGAGCCTCATAGCCAGCGACGTTGGTGATCTCGGTCAGAACAGTGGCCAGCGGCTCGGGAGCTTGTGCGGCAGAAGCAGCCGGGGTGCCAGCGAGGGCGACGGCGGCAGAAGCGCCAGCGGCGACGAGGGTACGACGAATCTTCATGGAAATACCTTCTTGTTGTGAGAAATCGGACGGGGATAAAGAGGGGGCAGGCACACACAAGATGTAACCTGGCTAACACTGTAGCGCCTCTGTGCATATCCCGCGCGATGAAAAGGGTGCGATCCTGCCCGCGACGTGAATGTCCACACCACTTACTAGAGTGATGGGCATGGCAAAAAAGGTTCGTCCCGTCCACACGTGCTCTGAATGCGGCTTCGTCTCCCCCAAGTGGCTTGGCCGCTGCCCCGAGTGCGGTTCATGGGGAACGTTGCAGGAAACCGCGGCGTCAGAAAGCAGCACCGCGGCCCAGGCCGCTGTGTCTGGACGCCGACCAACCGGCCTGACACCGACGAGCCCAGCGGTTCCGATTACGAAGGTGGGCGCTGCCGCCACGAAGGCCCTCAACACTGGCATCGGGGAGCTCGATCGCGTTCTTGGCCGCGGCATCGTTCCCGGTTCGGTGGTGCTCATGGCGGGTGAGCCGGGAGTCGGAAAATCCACTTTGTTATTGGAGGTCGCCTCCCGCTGGGCGCAGCTGGGCCGCACCGCCCTCTATGCCACGGCCGAGGAATCCGCCGGGCAGGTCCGCGCCCGGGCCGAGCGGACCGGGGCCTTGCACGAGACGCTCTACCTCGCGGCCGAATCGAATTTGGATGTCGTCTTTGGTCACGTCGAACAGCTCAAGCCCAGCCTCCTCATCGTGGACTCCGTCCAAACCATGCACGCGGCCGGGGTGGAGGGCGTAGCCGGTGGCGTGGCACAGTCGCGTGCGGTGACCGCAGCCCTGACCACGCTGGCCAAAACCACCGGCATCCCCATCCTCCTCGTCGGACACGTGACCAAGGACGGCAACGTCGCTGGCCCGCGCGTGCTCGAGCACCTCGTGGACGTCGTGTTGAACTTTGAAGGTGACCGTCAATCCTCCCTGCGTCTGCTCCGGGGACTCAAGAACCGCTTCGGCGCCACCGATGAGATGGGCTGCTTTGAGCAAACCGCCGCCGGCATCCGGGAGGTGGCGGACCCTTCCGGCCTCTTCCTCTCCCACCGCGGCAGCACCCCAGACGGTTCAGCGGTGACCGTCGCCATGGATGGCGTGCGCCCCATCCTGGCGGAGGTGCAGGCGCTGACCGTCGACCCCGTGGCGAAGAACCCGCGGCGCGTGGTCACGGGGCTCGATGCCAACCGTGTCCCGATGGTGCTCGCCGTACTGCAGGCCCGCGCCGGTGAACGCACCAACGATAAGGACGCTTACGTGGCCACGGTGGGCGGCATGAAGATTCAAGAGCCGGCGACGGATCTTGCCGTAGCGCTCGCCACGTGGTCTTCCTTGCACGAGCAGCCGCTACCACCGAAGACGGTGGTCATCGGCGAGGTGGGCTTGGCCGGCGAAGTTCGCCGCGTACCGAACCTAGACCGCCGCTTGGCAGAAGCGTCCCGCTTGGGTTACCGCTACGCCATCGTCCCGCCCGGAAAGGTAGATGTCGGCGGCGGCATACAGGTGCGCCAAGCCGCAACCCTGAGCGAGGCGATTGCAGCGCTTAAAGCAAGTTGAACGGCAACGCTGGGGAGTAGTTTTCCCCGATGACAGTATGCAGGAAGTAAGCGCCCGGCTCGGCTTCCTCGCGCTCGGTGCACTGGCCCGGCTCGGAGCGCTTGCGGGACCAATCCGCCTGGAAGTAGCGCGTCTCACCGGACTTGAAAGTCTGCTTGCCGGTTTCTACCGAGGCATAGCAATCGGTATCGGACCACACGCGTTCGTTCGAGCCCATCTTGTAGACCTCGAAACGCAGCTGCTCTTCATCGAGATCGATGGAGCAGTCCTCCGTCGTCGGGTTAAATACCTCCAAGTAGAAGGTGGGCATCTTGCCAGCGGGGACGCTGTCCTCGTTGGTCTTGGCCATCACTTTAAGGTCTTGGAGGGAACACGTTGTCTTGGATGGATCAACGGTGAGCTCAGCTGGCTTTGCCTCGGAGGTCGGTTCTTCTTTGTCCGCCTCCCCCGCCTCGGGCTCGGTGGATTCCTCAGACGCAGTGGATTCCGTCGTCTCCACCGCCGAGGTTGCATCCTCCGACGGAGTCAGAGTTCCCGACGCCGCCGCCTGCTGCGACTCGGCTCCCGGGTCCTCCTTCGAACCGCTAAAGAGCGCGGTAGCAGCCCAAATAAGGATGACCACGAGTACCAGAATCGCCACGAGCGCGGCGATGCGGCGACGCAGGTAAATCTCTCGCGGCAGCTGCTTCGGGGTACGGGATGGCTCAGTCACAGCTCTTAGTTTAAGGGGACTAGAGCCCAACCCGGGCCAGCCCGGGGCCGCGTGTCTTGAGCAGCGACTTCTATGCGCTTAGTCCCGCCCAGTGCCCGGGCCAGCCGGCGAGCCTAGTGAACGCCGTGCAGGACGACGGTCTCCACGCTGGAATCCTCTAGGAGGTAGCGCAGGCCGACGATGCCGAGCGTGCCGGCGTCGAGAAGCTGGCGCGCAGCCGGCACGTCAGAAATGATCTGGGAGACTGTCTGCGCGGTATTCTCGCGCTCGAAATCGGCGAGCTCCTCGCGGCCATCACGCTTGGCCACCATCGAGGCAGCGGCCACGCGCTCAATGATCGGACGCTGCAGGCCCGTCGGCAGATCGCCGCCCGCCAGGAAGTCCGCGGCTGCGCCCACCGCACCGCAGGACTGATGCCCCATCACCACGAGCAGGTTGGCCTTGAGATTCTCCAGGGCATAGTCCAGCGACGCCATCACCGCGCTGTCCAGAATGTGACCGGCGGTGCGGATGACGAAGGCATCGCCGAAACCAATGTTGAACACGTGCTCAATGGGCGCGCGGGAATCGGAGCAGGCCAGCACGATGACGCGTGGGTCCTGGCCTTGGGTCAGGCCAGCGCGCAGCTTCGCATCCTGATTAACGTCGATGAGGTGGCCCGTCACCAGGCGGTGGTTACCTTCCTGGAGGGCTTCCCACACCTTCTGCGGGTTTTGAGGGACATCTACTAAAGGCATGATCCTTACTCTAGTCCCCACCGCCTACACTGAGGTGCCTATGGATACCCAAGCTGTCGTGGAATGGTTCGATGCCCATGAGCGTCCCCTACCGTGGCGCGAGCCAGGGACCTCGGCATGGGGCGTGCTCTTAAGCGAGGTCATGAGCCAGCAAACACCCGTCGCGCGCGTCGCCCCGCAGTGGGAGGAGTGGATGCGCCGCTGGCCCACCCCGCAGGACCTCGCGGCGGCTTCCAAAGCGGATGTCCTGCGCGCGTGGGGCAAGCTGGGCTACCCGCGCCGCGCGCTGCGCTTGTGGGAATGCGCGAAGGAGATTGGTGAGGGACCGGTCCCGGGGGATGTCGACAAGCTCTTGGCGCTACCGGGGATCGGTGAGTACACCGCCCGTGCGGTGGCCTGCTTCCATTTTGGCCACAACGTCCCGGTGGTAGATACCAACGTCCGCCGCGTCCATGCCCGCGCCGAGGAGGGCCGCTTCCTGGCGCCACCTCCCGCAAAACGCGAGTTGGCGCAGGTAGAAGCCCTGCTTCCAAAAGAGAACGGTCCGCGCTTTTCAGCCGCGCTCATGGAGCTCGGCGCGCTGGTGTGCACGGCGAAGAATCCCGATTGTGCCGCCTGCCCCATCAAGTCCACGTGCGCTTGGCAGCTCGCGGGCTGTCCGGAGCCCAGCGAAGAAGAGACCGCGCGGGCCAAGAAGCGAGTGCAAAAGTTCACCGGTACGGACCGGCAGGTGCGAGGGCTGCTTCTCGACGTCCTCCGCGCCACCCCTCATCCCGTCGAGCAATCCGCGCTCGACGCGGTATGGCCGGACGCGGCACAGCGCTCGCGCGCACAAGCCTCACTGCTCGAGGATGGGTTGATGGATGTCAACGACGAGGGTTTGTTCCACCTTCCGCACTAGGCACATGTGAGAAGTCGATGAGGTGGCCGAAGGTCCAGTCACGGTCGGTCAACAGGCGCGCGAGGATAAGCCCACAGCCGATGGCTGCCACGGCCATCGAGGCGGTAGCGAAGTTGCTCAACGCCTGGTCCATGTTACCCACGTTGAGGTGATAGACAGTGCGGAACATGGAGGTGCCCGGGATCATGATGACGGACGCGGGCACCGTCGTGGTGATGCGCGGTAGGTGTGCGCGTGTGGAGGCCACCGCGCCTAGGAGCCCGACGATGAGACCACCTACGAAGGCGCCGACGTAGGCCGTGGCCCCGACGCCGATGAGGAGCAGGCGCACAAGGTTGGCCACCGTTCCCACCGCGGCCGCCACGAGCACCATCCGGCGCGAGGAGTTAAAGAGGAACGCGAATCCGGAAATGCCTAGGAAGCTGGCCGCCGCGGCGGCGAGGTACCACACGGGCGCATAGTCCGGAATTCCCGGTTCCGGGGTGAGTTCCGTGGTCCAGCTGACTAAGGCCACGGTAAAGGTCGCAGCTGTGATCACCGTCAGCGCGTAAGTCAGGCGGGATAGTCCGGCCTCGAAGTCGAAGCGCGCGAGATCAATGAGCGCGGAGAATAGCGGGAAGCCGGGAATGAGGAAAAGTACGGCGGCCACGTAGCCCGAGGAAAACTCCGACGGGTCAGCCACCCCGGCGGCGGCCACAGCCTCGGTGGTGAAGAAGTAAACGAGGCTGGCCACCGTTCCGGCCGCCACGATGCAGCCCAGCTGGTGAACGTGCTTGCCGTGCAAGACCGCGCGGGTGAGCTGGCCGCAGAAAGCGGCGAGAGCCACTAGGAGAATCGCCAGCGGCGTGAAGAAGTTCAGGACCGCGAAAGAGGCGCACGCAATAGCTGCCGCTACAGCCAAGAGCCAGCGGTTCCAACGCTTGACCACCGTTGACTCGATGGAATCAAGCATCTCCGTGAGCTCTTCCGCAGTAATGCCCGCGTACAGCCTGTGGTGGGTGAGATCCTCCAGCGCCTCGATGCGGGAGGCGTCGACGGCGGGTGAATGCTGCTGGGCCACCACGGTGCGAAACTCGCGGCCGCGGTGAAACGTGCATGTTATCTGGGTGACGCCAACGTTGGCGTCGAGCCGATCAAAGCCGAGCGCACGGGCGGCACGTTTCATGCCGCGCAGGACGCGGTAGCCGGACGTTCCCGCCCCCATGAGCATCATGCCTAGGCGCAAGACGACGTCGGCCTCGTACCCCATACGGACATAGTCGCTGTTGGGGTGAGATGTCATTAGCGCCAGCGTCCCCGGAAATTCAGGCCACCGGGCAGGTTGACCCACATGCCGCCGCGGGAGTTAAACGTCACGGGGCCGACCTTCGTCGACATCGAGGCACCGGAGCCGGAGAGGTTGATCCAGCTGTTCTTTCCGGTCTTCTTGCGCTTGCGATAATAAATTCCCATGCGTGCCAGCTTAGCGCGGATGCGCACCACGACGCCGCAGGCTACTCTGAGCTTTGTGCGAATAAAATCCCTGTTAACAGTGCTGACGGCCACCGCTGCTCTTATTCTGGCGTCACCCGCCGCCCACGCGGTGGAGCCGGGCAGCGTCCAATCGGCGTCACCGATAGAACAACCCGGTGTTAAGGCCACTGTTATCTCTTATTCCTCCACCCTCATGGATGGCACACCCACCACGGTGACCGGCATGGTCTACGAGCCCTCAGCACCATGGAACGGGCCGGGCGAGCGCCCAACTATCGTCTACGCGCCGGGAACGCGTGGGGCGGGTGACCAGTGTGCACCGTCCCGAGCCCGTTTCGCCGCCGACGGCAACCGCGTTGACCAGCGCTATGAAGCTGCGGCCACGCGCGTGTATAACTATGCGGCCTCCCAAGGTGTGCGCGTCGTAGTCACGGACTACATCGGGCTCGGAACCCCGGGGCACCATTCTTATGTCAACAACGTCGAGGAGGCCCACGCGGTTCTTGACGCCGCCCGCGCCGCGCTCCGGCTCGCCGGTGCTCCCGCCGATTCCCCCGTGGGATTTGTCGGCTACTCCCAAGGCGGCGGTGCAGCTGCCGCTGCGGGCGAATACGCCGCTAGCTACGCCCCCGAGCTCAACGTCAAGGGAACCTTCGCCGGTGCACCTCCAGCGGACCTCTTCGAGGTGATGCAGGCGGTCGACGGCTCAGCGCTCGTTCACGTGTTGGGCTACGCCATCAATGGTTTTGCGGAGCGTAGCCCGGAGTTCTCCCGGGAAATCATCGATGAGATGAATCCGCGCGGCCACACATTCCTCGCCGACGCCGCCACTTTTTGTTTGCGCGAATCGATGTCTACCTGGGGAAATATTCGCACCAGTGAGCTGACCGCGAGCGGCGAGTCCTTCGCCGAGCTCCTCCGCCGCAAGCCGGTGGCCTCTCGAATGCTGCACGAGCAGCGCCTCGGCCAGCGCGCTCTCAACGCCCCAATGATGGTGGTCAACTCCCCGACCGATGACATCATCCCCTACCAGCAAGCACGCCGCATGGCCCACGACTTCTGTGCTGCCGGCGGGACCGTCTACTTTGAGGACGCCCGGGCGGTCAACGTGAACCCAGGCTCGGGCACCAACCATGCCGCGCCCACGGTCCGCGCGGTTCTGCAGGGCACGAACTACCTCATCGACCGCTTCCGCGACGTCCCCGCACCGTCAAACTGCCAACCTGCCGAATCCTAGAATCGCCCCCTGGCGCCGCCATCCATTTTCATTTAATTGTCAATAAGCGCCGGCGGGGATAGACTGAGTGCATGGCACACGAGCACCACGACCACGATCACTCCAGCACGCCGCTGCGCGCACTACTGATTGCGCTGAGCATTACCGGAACCGTCTTCTTCGCGGAGCTAATCGGCGGCTGGTTGGCGGGTTCAATGGCGCTGATGGCGGATGCGATGCACATGCTTTCCGACGCCGCTGGGTTGATCATCGCGGTGTTAGCGGTGTTGGTTGGGCGTCGACAAGCATCAGCCCAGGCCACGTACGGCTACCGGCGAGTAGAGGTGCTTGCTGCGCTAGCGAACGCGGTGATGGTCCTGGCGATCTCGGTGTGGATTGTCGTCGAGGCGGTGCGCCGCCTGCAGAGCCCAGCTGAGGTACAAGGAACAACGATGCTGATCATCGCGGTGATTGGCCTTGTGGCGAATGCGCTATCGGCGTGGGTGTTGCACCGGCACCGCGAATCCTCAATCAACGTGGAGGGCGCGTTCTTGCACGTGCTGGTGGATATGCTCGGCTCGATCGCAGTGATCGTGGCGGGCGTCGTGGTACTGACCACGGGGTTTGTGGCGGCGGACGTGATCGCCTCCCTGGTGATCGCGGCGATGGTGCTCCCGCGCGCCTGGCAGCTCATGCGGCTCTCGGCGAGCGTGCTGCTCGAGCAGGTCCCGGCGGACTTCGACGCCAGCGTCATCGAGCCCGCGCTGCGACAGATCGAGGGTGTTGCCGACATCCACGACCTACACCTGTGGAGCCTGGACGGCGTGAACGTGCTGACGACCGTGCACATCGTGCGCGACGGTACCGTCGAGACCGGCCCTCTGTTGGATGCCGCCCAGCAAGCCCTGCGCGAGCACGGCATCGAGCACTCCACCATCCAGATCGAGCACCCGGAGCACGAATCCCACGAGACGGTGTGCTGATTCCCTTCTAGCCCGGCTTAGGTCATGAGCGGGCGAGCAACGTCACTCCTAACACTGCTACCTGGTACTTTTCGGCGGTGGGGTGGGATTGTTCCGCACGAAACTGAACCAAGTCAAAAGGGCGTCCCGCAAAAGGCATCTGGCAAACGGCATCTTTGGGTCTAAAAACGCCATCTACAAGGCGTAAAAGGCGTTTTCAGCCGTGAAAACGCCTTATGACAGATGCCTTTTGTCAGACGCCTTTTACCAAACGCCTCCATCATCCAGGTCGAGCACCCGGAGCACGAATCTCACGAGACGGTGTGCTGATTCCCTTCTAGTGGTGGGCGGGCCTTCCCGCCCACTGGGCCTTCCCGCCCACTGGGGCGTGCCTCCCATCGCGGCTGGAGGACACACAAAGAAAGCCCCGAACCGCACGCGGTGTCACACGCATGCGGTTCGGGGCTTATTCCTTATGGGTCCAGCACGGGGCCCAAGTCAGCGCTTAAAGCGGCTGGCTAGCACCGGCACCTGCCGGCGGCGGGTTGCCGTTATCACCATCATCGTTGTGGGATTCCTCAGCGGAATCGCTACCAGACTCGTCGAGGACGTCCGGGGTGACGGTGTCAGGACCATCGGAATCCGGACCGTGGGACTCCTCATCGATCTCGGTGGCGAGTTCCTCATCGGCCTCACGCACGGCGGTCTCCTCGAGCTCATTGTCGAAGGTGTCCTCCGGCAGCGGGCGCGGACGCGGCGTGAAGGTGAAGGTGGCGGAAGAGTTGTCCTTGGACTCGCCGTCCCAGCCTTCAACGTCCACGGTGATGATCTCACCCGCACCGATTTCGCCGAAGAGGATCTTCTCGGAGAGCTGGTCCTCAATCTCGCGTTGGATGGTGCGGCGCAGCGGACGTGCACCCAAGACCGGGTCGAAGCCGCGCTTGGCCAACAGGTCCTTGGCCTTCTGGGTGAGTTCGATACCCATGTCGCGCTCGGAGAGCTGCTTCTCTACGCGGGCGATGAGCAGCTCCACCATCTCGACGATCTGCTCCTGGGTGAGCTGGTGGAAGACCACAATCTCATCGATACGGTTGAGGAACTCTGGGCGGAAGTGCTTCTTCAGCTCGTCGTTGACCTTGTTCTTCATGCGCTCGTACTGCGCATCGGCGTCATTCTCCGAAGAGCCGGTGAAGCCCAGTCCCACAGCCTTGGAGATATCCTGAGTACCCAAGTTCGAGGTGAAGATAAGCACGGTGTTCTTGAAGTCCACCACGCGGCCCTGACCATCGGTCAGACGGCCATCCTCCAACACCTGCAGAAGGGTGTTGTAAATCTCCTTGTGGGCCTTTTCGATCTCATCGAAGAGCACCACGGAGAAAGGCTTGCGGCGAACCTTCTCGGTCAGCTGGCCGCCCTCTTCGTAGCCAACGTATCCCGGAGGAGCACCAAAGAGGCGGGACGCGGTGAAGCGATCGTGGAACTCACCCATATCGATCTGGATGAGGTCATCATCCGAACCGAAGAGGAAGTTGGCCAGGGACTTCGACAGCTCCGTCTTACCCACACCGGAGGGGCCTGCGAAGATGAAGGAACCGGAAGGACGGCGCGGGTCCTTCAGGCCGGCACGGGTGCGGCGAATGGCGCGGGACACGGCCTTGACGGCATCGTCCTGGCCGATGATGCGCTTGTGCAGCTCCTCTTCCATGTTGAGGAGGCGGTTGGATTCCTTCTCCGTGAGCTTGAGCACCGGAATGCCGGTCCAGTGCGCGAGGACCTCAGCGATCTGCTCCTCGCCGACCTCGGCGATTTCCTCCAAGTCACCGGAGCGCCACTGCTTTTCCTTTTCCGCGCGCTCTTCACCCAGCTTGCGCTCCTTATCGCGCAGTCCAGCGGCCTTCTCGAAGTCCTGGGCGTCAATCGCAGCTTCCTTTTCCTTGCGGACCTCTGCGATGCGATCATCCACTTCGCGCAGGCCCTCCGGGGCGGTCATGCGCTTGATGCGCATACGGGCACCGGCCTCATCGAGGAGGTCAACAGCCTTATCCGGCAAGAAGCGGTCATTGATGTAGCGGTCCGACAGGGAGGCCGCAGCCTTCAACGCTTCATCGGTGTAGGAGACGCGGTGGTGTGCCTCGTACTTATCGCGCAGCCCCTTGAGGATCAGGATGGTGTCATCGAGGGAGGGCTCCTCCACCTTGACAGGCTGGAAGCGGCGCTCCAAGGCAGCATCCTTCTCAATGTGCTTGCGGTACTCATCCAGGGTGGTGGCACCGATGGTCTGCAGCTCGCCGCGGGCCAGTTTCGGCTTCAGCAAGGAAGCAGCATCGATAGCGCCCTCGGCGGCACCGGCGCCGACCAGGGTGTGGATCTCATCGATAAAGAGGATGATGTCACCGCGCTGGTTAATCTCCTTGAGCACCTTCTTCAGGCGCTCCTCGAAGTCACCGCGGTAGCGCGAGCCAGCCACCAGGGAGCCGAGGTCCAGCGAATAGAGCTGCTTATCCTTGAGGGTCTCCGGGACCTTGCCGTTAACGATATCGAGGGCCAGGCCCTCGACCACGGCGGTCTTACCCACGCCGGGCTCACCGATGAGCACCGGGTTGTTCTTGGTCCGGCGAGACAGAACCTGCATGATGCGTTCAATCTCGGAATCGCGACCCACGACTGGGTCCAGCTTGCCGTCGCGCGCAGCCTGGGTGAGGTTGCGGCCAAACTGGTCCAGCACCAGGGAGTTGGAGCGCTCGCCGGAGCCACCCGGGCCAACACGGCCTCCCTGGCCAGCGCCGGCACCGGCGCCTACCGGGCCGGGGCCACCCTGGGACTGGCCGCCTTCGCCTTCATTCCCTTCGTAGCCGGAGAGCAGCTGGATAACCTGCTGGCGCACGCGCGGCAAGTCGGCGCCCAGCTTGGTCAGCACCTGAGCCGCCACGCCGTCACCCTCACGGATGAGGCCGAGCAGCAGGAACTCAGTGCCAATGTATTTGTGGCCCATCTGGAGCCCCTCACGCAGGGAGAGCTCGAGAACCTTCTTCGCGCGCGGGGTAAATGGGATGTGGCCGGTGTGCGGCTGAGAACCTTGACCAATAATCTCTTCCACCTCACGGCGGACGTCCTCCAGCGAGATCCCCATGGATTCCAAAGCCTTGGCCGCTACGCCTTCGCCTTCGTGAATAAGCCCCAGGAGGATGTGCTCGGTGCCGATGTAATTGTGGTTGAGCATGCGTGCTTCCTCCTGCGCCAAAACGATGACGCGGCGAGCACGGTCAGTAAACCTCTCGAACATTACCTCTTACCTTTCGCTGTAAATGTGTCATCCACTCTAACGCGCGGGGCGGACACTCCATTCGCGAATTCCGCACCCCCCCTACTCAAAAACCTCATTTCCCCAGGTAGAGCCACTGTACGCCGGTAGCGAACAGGTGGCGGGAGGCGTCGCCAAGCGCCTGCGCGCAAGCCTTAAAGTAAAGTAACTCTTCAGTCAACACTGGTTACATCCCCGCGGGAAGGAGCCTCCCCCGATGCAACAGGCACAGCACGGCACTCTGCTTATCGACGATCTGATTGGGCACTCCCGCCTCCTCGAGGTCTCCGAAAGCGTCACCCTTGGCCGCCAGGGGGACCTCCTACTGGCCTCCGATGATCCCGCCATGCACCGCACGTTCCTGCAGGTGTGGTCCAATGGCTCACAGTGGTTCATCAAGAACATCGGCAGTTTCATCGCCGCTACGATCCAGCCGCCCGCCGCCTGCGGCTTCGGCCGCACCCTCATCAGCCCCGGCAGCATTGAGGTCCTGCACCCGGGAACCTCCACGCTCTATTTCTCCACTGCCACCATGAGCTACGAGTGCGAGCTCACCGTCATGCAGTCGCTGCGCAGCCCACAGCCCAGCCTTCCACCGGATGGGCCGTTTACCACCCACGTCTTCGAGCCGAATGAGGAGCAGTGCCTGCTGCTCAAGACCCTCGCTCAGCCACTCCTCGACAACCCCGCTGCGGAGCCACGGGTGGTCGTGAGTAGTCAGCGCGAGCTAGCAGAGGCCCTAGACTGGACCGAAAAGAAAGTAGAGCGCAAGATTCAGACGCTGGCGGAGACCTTGCAAAAGCTCGGCGTTCCGCAGTTCCAGCCGGGCCAGAAAATCTCGTGGCGCATTGTGCTCGCCCAGTTCGCGGCCGCACACCCGCACTACTATGCGCACCTTTCATAACAATTCAGCATTATTGTTTTAAGCCGCTCACCGGTGCTGTTATTCTTTGTCTGATTCTGGCCCCTTTCTATTTTTATCCCCTTCTATCCCTCATCTGTCCCTCTGCAAGGATCTGACAACCAATGTTCGCCTCCGTCTCTCCGCGCGCGCTAGCTGGACTCGGCGTAGCGCTCCTCGCGCTGTCTGCGTGCGCGACGAACAAGGACACCGCGGAGGATGCGCCCAAATTCACGGTCACGGGCCAGACCACCCTGTCCCAGTACGAAGACGTTCCTGTCGAGGGGGCCGACTCCGAGAGCCCAGAACCCAGCGAACCTTCGCACCTGCGTCAGGAGGACGGCACCTACCTGCTCACGAAGAAGGAAGCGGGCCCCGGTGTGGTCAACGAAATCGTGGCCACCTATTCAGGCGTGGAGCCCTATGGTTTTCAAACCCTACGCGTTGAGCTGGACAACCGGCGCTACGACGGAGCCATCGGCGGCTCTGCCCCAACCGGCGTGCTGCAGTGGGCCACCGGGGGTGCCCTTGTCCTCAGCGTGCAGGCCACGAACTTGAGTGGGGACGAGGCGGATCTGGACAACAATGCCGAATGGCAGGTGGCGCTTCTCGACGACACCCAGTCACACCACCTCAAGGAGGGCGAGGATTTCGTCGTGGACTGTGAGTCCGGCGAGTGCACGCTGGTTGCTCGGCTCACCGACCCCGGCGACTTCGTCGCAGAGATCAGCATCCGGCAGGCCGGTTATGAGCCTTTTGTCATTCACCAGCCCATCATCGTCGCCGCATAGCCATGAACAGCCAGCCCACCGCTTCCGGTCTGCCTTTGGATCTTGAGCCCGAGCTCAGCGCCAAGGGCTACTCGCAGTTCCACCAGATCGGTGCGGGTGGCATGGGCACCATCGTCTTTGCCCGCAAGGAAAGCTTGGACCGCGAAGTAGCCATCAAGGTCATCGCGCAGCATGCGGCCGAGGACGATGAGGAAGTCCGCCGCTTCATGGCGGAGATGCGCACCGTCGCGGCACTCGAGCATCCGGCCATCGTGCCTATCTACGATGGCGACATCACCCCGGGCGGCGTGCCTTATTTCATTATGAAATTCCTGCGCGGCCCCAGCCTGGAGGCGCACATCAACCAGCGCATCTTGGACAATTCCAAGTTCACGGTGGAGGAAACCGTGCAGCTGCTCGCGCCCATCGCACAGGCCCTGGACTACCTGGCGGCCCTTCCATCGCCGGTCATTCACCGCGACGTCAAGCCCGCGAACATCATCGCCGATAGCACGCCTTCTCCCACTGCCCACAGTGATAACGAGGGCTGTACCGTCATGCTGGCGGACTTTGGCATCGCCATCAATGAGGACACGACGCGCTTGACCCGCGAAGGCCTGCGCGTGGGCACGGATGCCTACATGGCGCCGGAGCTCTACCCCACGCAGTTGGTCAAGCACCCACCGCAGCCGACCGCCGCCAGCGACCGCTACTCGCTCGCACTCATCGCGCTGGAGATGCTCACTCTGGTTAATCTGCGCCGCGCCACCAGTCCCCAGCAGTGGGCGCACAGCCGTGTGATACCGCATTTGACCGCTCATAATCTGGCGCCTGGCGACGCTCCCCTCGCCCCCGCCCTCAACACTTTCTTCGCCACCGCGTTGAACCCGGATCCTCAGCAGCGCTTCGCCACTGCATCGAATATGCTCGCGGAGCTGAGTGAGCTGGCGTCCGCGCCGCGCCCCGCAGCCCCGGATGCTGCCGCCGGCCCTGCTACGCCACCGGCCAGCCCCCACCACGAGCGCGCCGAGCAGCCGCGGCGTCGCCATCTGAGCATCCTCGGGGGCGTGCTTGCGGCGGTGTTGCTGTGTCTGGCAGTCGCCGGCGGACTAGCGCTGTACGGCGCGGGGTGGGACGAGCACGACGAGGTTCTGGCCCAACAATTTCCACAGCTATTGCCGGAGCACCCTGGCCGCGCCCCGTGGCGCAACCTCGACTGCCGCCCCGCGCTGCCGGAAGCGGGGCAGCAAGCTCGAATCGTGTGCAGGAGCGACGACCTCACGCTCGTCGCAGCTGATTTCGGCACGGAGGACAACCGTAACTCCATCATGCCGCGCCGCCTCGACGTCTTAGTCCAGGATGCGTGCAGCATCACCTCGGCGGAAATCCCTCACCAGCCGGGAACGTGGGGAGTGTACCCCTCGGGAGTCTCCGCGCGTTTTGCTCTCGTTCTTGCTGGTCCGCATGCCCACGAGGACCGTTTGAGCTTGCCCATCTGTTAGCCCACCCTGGCGGGAGCGCTGTGTCACGCCCATGGACACGGTGTCGCCTTTAGAATGAGGAAGATTCTTATACCTCACCGTCTACCTCCTCCACGAAGGATTTCTCTCACCGTGACTACGCTTCCTGAATTTTTCACTACCCAGCACCGGCTGCGCGAGAAGGCTGTCTTGGACCAAGGGGCGGGCTCCTCGCTGTTTCTCGTGGAAGATCCCTCGCAGGACGAACTCCTCGTAGAGATTTATGGTCCAGAGCACCGCGGCGTGCTCCGCCAGTCCGGAATCGTTGGCCAGCTGCAGCACAGCGCTATTGCACCCGTCGTGGGCACAGGCACGATGAACAATGGTCAGGAGTTTTTTGTACGCCGCAGCCTGCCGGGCGAGCAGCTGTCGAAGTACACGTCGTCTGGCATCGGCGCCCACCACCTTTCCCAAGAGGAAGCTCTCGCCGTCTTTGCTCCCTTGGCCGACGCCACGGACTTCCTTATCCAGCAGGGCCGCGCTGGCTTTGCTCTCCGTGCGCTCAACCCGCGACGCATCATCCTCACCGATAACCGCTCGAACGCCTTCTTCGCCTCAGTCGGCCCAGCCACCGCTACCGACGCCCCCACTGCCTCCGCGAAGGAGGTCATCGACCGCCTGGCCCAGCTCGTCTCCGCGGCCTACCCAGGCTTCCGCGCTGCGGCCGCCTACCCCTCAGCCGCCGCCGTTATCGACGCCGTGCGCAGCACAAACACCGACAGCTCGAGCCCGAGCCCGGGCGCGGCCCCGTGGCAGTCAGCTCCGCAGCATACCGCTGCCCCGCAGGAGGACTGGGCCGGGCCGCAGCAACCCCAGCAACCCCAGCCTGGCTATGCTGCCGATCCCGCGGAGTCATCACCCACCACGCGCACCTCGAAATCGAAGGGCAAGGTCTTTGCGGGCTTGGGCGTGGGCCTTCTTCTCCTGCTCCTGGTTGGTGGGCTGCTGTGGTTCTTCTTGGGGAGGTCGGCGTGGTCCGACTCAGAGCAGGCGCTTGCCGACGGCCACCCCGGGCTCATCAGCTCCCGCCCCGGCGACGAAGGCTTCAACGGCGCCACCTGCGAATCCCGTGATCCGGAGGACGGCCAGGAGGCGAAGATTACGTGCGTTGGTGACGGCGTGAGCTACTCCGTGGCGCGGTACGGGGACGCCGCCCAGCGCGAGGCAGCTGGCCCGACGCAGGGCGGGCAGGAACTGTCCAACGGGCGCTGCACCGTGTACAGCTACGACATTTCCGACTCCGAGCCGCTGTTCTACATGAGCGCCGAGGACTCCACTGACGCCGTCCTCGTCTGGGGCGAGGACGCAGAGGACATCCGCCTGAACCTGCCGCTGTGTTAAACCGCGCACTTAATCCGCGCGCTTAAGCAGCGGTGCTATCACCGCAATGGCGATACCGGCCACACCGGCAAACAGGAAAGCCCAGTGAGTTCCCTGCGCCGTCGCCGCGGCCGGGCTTAGCCCAGCGGCAGCGCCAGCCAGGGTGCCGCGGGTGAGGAAGACAACGAGCAAAGCCGTTCCCGTCGCACCCGCCAACTGCTGGAAAGTGTTCATGATTGCCGAGCCGTGCGAGTAGAGCTTCTTCGGAAGCGAGGACAGCGCAGTGGTCATCAGCGGCGTCATCATCAAGCACATGCCGAGGGAGAAGATCACGTGCATACCCACGACCATCCACACAGCTGAGTTCTCACCCAAGGTGGCCATGAGCCACAGCCCGGCCACCATGAGCAGTGAGCCAGGAATCATGAGCGGGCGCGGGCCATAGGAATCGAAGAGCCGGCCCACAATCGGGGAAAGGAAGGCTTGGAGGATGCCGCCCGGCATCACCGCCAACCCCGTGGCAAAGGCCGTAGCACCCAGGGTGGTTTGCAGATAGATGGGCAAGACCGTGACCATTCCCAGCATGAGCCCAAAGGACAGGAGGAGGATGATCACCGCGAGGGTGAAATTGCGGACGCGGAAGGGACGCAGATCCATCAGGGCGCGATCCTCCAGCGCCAAGCGCCGCTGCCGACGGATGAATACGGCGAGCGCGATGACGCCCACCACGGTAACGGCGATGTCCACCCAGCCGTCTCCCTGCAGGATCTTTTCCATCGAGGACAGGCCGTAAATCAACCCGCCAAACGCGAGGGCGGAAAGGATGACGGAGAGGCCGTCGAGCGGGGTATCACGGTTCTCACCCACATTGTCTAAACGCCAGAGCCCGGCGATGAGAATGAGGGCGATGAGCGGAACCATGGACCAGAAGATGGCGTGCCAGGTGAAGTGGTTGAGAATCGCTCCGCCGACGGTGGGCCCCAATGCCGGGGCCACAGAGATCACCACGGAAATGATGCCCATCACCGTGCCACGACGCTGCGCTGGGACCAGCGTCATGGCCACGGTCATAAGGGTAGGGATCATCAAAGCGGTTCCGCCAGCTTGAAGGACGCGGCCCACCAGCAGGATGAAGAAGCTCGGCGCGAGGGCCGCCACCACGGTTCCGGCCAGGAAGAGCCCCGCGGACGCAACGAAGATCTGGCGCGTCGTAAGTCTTTCCAGAAGGAAGCCGGTGGTGGGGATAACCACAGCCATGGTGAGCATGAATCCCGTCAACAACCACTGGGCGCTCGTGGCAGGAATGGAGTAGTCCGCCATAATGGCTGGTAGCGCAACGGAGAGCGAGGTCTCGTTGAGAATCATGACCATCGCTCCCAGCACCAGGATGCTGAGGGTAGTTATTACCTTCGAAGGGATTTCAGCGGACATGCGGCCGGCTACACCTTTCAACTTTTCTATTTTGGGTCTTCAGCGCTGCTACTCACATCGTCAGCACCCAAGAGACAACACGTGAGCGATTTAGTGTATTCCTCTGGTGGCCGGGGGTGCCACACGAGCCGGATGTGAGCCCTCGTTGGGTGGCACTCCCCGGAATCTCAGCGGGTGCGTTAGGCCACACGGCAGTGTGAAGGTGACAGCGCCCTCCGTGCTACTCAAAGCTCTAAACGCTACTGCCTAAAGCTACAGAAAGGCCTCTGGATGCAGCGCGACCTCCTTGTCACTAACTCCGCTGGGGAACGCGCCGTCGTGCGCCCAGGTCAGCAGCTAGTGGCAGGCCGCGCGGGGGACTTCCCACTGGCTCCTGATGACGCCTCCATGCACCGCCACTTCCTCCACTTCTGGCAGCAGGAGGACAACTGGATGGTGAGTAACGTGGGCAGCTTCCTCGCGGCGGAGTTATCCTCCCCACGCATCCGCACGCACGGCCCCATCAGGCTGCTGCCGAGCGCTACCGCAGCCATCCCCGAGGGCACCTCGCTGCTGTGCTTCACGACGCCCAGCGGTTCCTACGAACTCACGCTGACGCGCGCCCCGCACTGATCTAGCGCTGCCCACCTTTCTCGGACACGAGTGCACGCGCGGCCGAGTCCAGGACGACGACAGCGCCACCGTCTTCAATGCTGCAGCCAAGCCACCGATAGTCGGGCTCATCTGGCCAGCCGGGATCGGCGTTATAGGAGCAGCTGAAATCATCTTCCATGAGGTACCCGCGGTTGCCTCCCTCCATCGGAGCGAAGTCATAGTTTTTGTAATAGTCAAGAACTTCCATTGCCCGCGCGCAATTCGTCCCGTTTTCTTTGGCATAGACATACTCGCCATTGCCGAGGTCCCCACAGATGGTTCCGGTCATAGCTTTCCCTTCCCCATCTGGCTGCGGTGGGAAGGTATCGGAGTAGTACTCACCATCGTCTTTCACTGTGAAGTGGTGGCCATCGATCTTGACCGTGAACTCATCCTCATTCACGGATTCAAACGTCACACCGTTCATCGTGACGGTGTTCCCTGCTTCTAGCGTGGTGGGTGCCGCGGCGTCTCCGCCCATTTTCACATTGGGATAAAAGCCCGCGTTCGCATCGAAGTTGACGGAATTGGAGAGCCAAAGCGGCTGCCCGGTCGCCGGGTACAGGGGCGGATCAGCGAACATTACGCTGCACCCGATCAAACCTTGATCTTCAGTGACCGTGCAGGCCACACGGTCATTCGGGCTGCTCACTCCATACACCGTGGAGGTCGCGTGCCCCAAGTTGGTGGCGATGAAGTCTCCCTTATCTAATTCCTTAAGGCTCGAGTCACCTTCCTTGTCCTTCGCGGACGTCGGAGCCGGGCTGGCTTCCGTAGATTCAGTGTTATCGGCAGAAGTCTCGGCGGTGGAGGTGTTGTGGAATTGCGGTTCACCGCTGGTGGAATCCTCAGCAGCAGAACACGCTGCCGCTGTACAGGCGATCAGTGCGAGGGGCAGGGCATTCAGAAGCTTTGTCACACCTGCATCTTCCCACGGATTGGTCAATCCTGCGGCCTGCCGCAGCAGTTTTCCCTCATTGGGGGCTGAAGGCGCAGCAATGAGAAAACCAGAAAACCCGCGCAGCCACCACAGTGGCGGGCGCGGGCAGGTGGAAGCTAGGAGAAACTAGTGCTCCGGCTTCACGATCGGGAAGAGCACGGTCTCGCGGATGCCCAGGCCGGTCAGGGCCATGAGCAGGCGGTCCATGCCCATGCCAGCACCGGCTGTCGGCGGCATGCCCTGCTCCATGGCGGCGAGGAAGTCCTCATCCAGCACCATGGCTTCCTCATCACCGCCGGCGGCAAGGCGGGCCTGGTCCTCGAAGCGCTCGCGCTGGATTACGGGATCCACCAGCTCCGAGTAGCCCGTGGCCAGCTCGAAGCCGCGCACGTACAGGTCCCACTTCTCCGTCACACCCGGCTGCGAGCGGTGCTGGCGGGTCAGCGGGGAGGTCTCAACCGGGAAGTTCTTCACAAAGATCGGGCCCTCGAGCTGGTCCTCGCAGAGCACCTCCCAGATCTCCTCCACCAGCTTGCCGTGGCCCCAGCCGCCGTTCTTCGGGACGTCGAGCCCGATGACGTCGGCAATCGCCTTGAGCTCCTCGACGGTGGAGTCGATGGTCACTTCCGGCTGGCCGGGGAACTTGCGCTGCAGAGCCTCGTTGAGGGAGGGGTACATTTCAATTTCCGGCCACTCTTCGCCGCCGAGGTCATACTCCGTGCCATCCGCCAGGGTGACGGTGGTGGAGCCAAAGACCGCGCGGGCCACAGACTGGATGGACTCGCGAATGGTGCGAGCACAGTCGTTGTAGTCGCCCCATGCCTCGTAGGTCTCCAGCATGGCGAACTCCGGGGAGTGGGAGCGGTCAACGCCCTCGTTGCGGAAGTTGCGGTTGATTTCAAAGACGCGGTCAATGCCGCCGACGACAGCGCGCTTCAGGAAGAGCTCCGGAGCGATGCGCAGGTAGAGGTCGATGTCCAGGGCATTGGAGTGGGTCACGAACGGGCGGGCCGCCGCACCACCGTGGATGGTCTGCAGCATCGGGGTTTCGATCTCCACGAAGCCCTGATCCTCCAGGTAGTTGCGCAACGCACGCATGACCTTCACGCGGGTCATGGCATTCTTGCGGGCCTCCTCGCGCACGATGAGATCGTTGTAGCGCTGGCGCACGCGAGTTTCCTCGTTCATGTCAGCGAAGGAAACCGGAAGCGGGCGCAAGGACTTCGCCGCCATGGTCCACTCGGAAGCCATGACGGAGAGCTCGCCGCGGCGCGAAGCAATGACGCGGCCGCGTACGGAAATGAAATCACCCAGGTCAACGTCAGACTTCCACGCGGCGAGGCGCTCCTCCCCTACCTCCGCCAGCGACAGCATGGCCTGTACCTGGGTGCCATCACCATCCTGCAAGGTGGCAAAGCAGAGCTTGCCGGTATTACGCATGAAGATAAGGCGGCCGGCGATGGCCACCTCGACGTCAGTCTCCTCACCCGCGTTGAGGTAGGTGACGCCCTCTTCCGCGGCCGGCTCTTCGCCCTCTGCAACGACCTGGAACTGCTGGCGGAGATCCCGCAGGGAGATCGTGCGGTCCACGGTCACCGGATAAGGCTCGGTGCCGGACTCCAACAGTCGGGCGCGCTTCTCGCGGCGGATGCGCAGCTGCTCGGGGACGTCAGTAACTTCAGTATTCTTCTTCTCGCTCACGGTTGTCTAGGGTAGTCGATCCCCATACGCTGGCGCGATCCCGGTTCACAGAGTGTTCATCTAGCCGTTAGACAGTATCAACCGCGCGGCCATCTCAACCGTATTAACTCAGTGCGTCCGTTGCGACATCCCCGCGCAACCAACGAGTTCGATTTTTGGAGCATATTTTCATGGCACTCAACGGCCGCAATCTCTTGGCTAACATGTTTACCTCTTCTCGTTCTTCTCTTACCTGCACCTACAAGTGCGGTAATGCCTGCTTCGGCGAGTGCGAGAACACCTCCGATAACCCTTACTTTGGTGACCAGTTCTCCCGCCGCACTGCTCTGCGCGCCGGTGGTCTGGCCGTCGTCGCCGTCGGTGGCTCCTCTGCGCTGGCTGCGTGTGCCGCGCCGGATGACAACGGGTCTGCGGCTGGCAGCTCCTCCAACAAGACCAGCGAGGTCAAGGGCTCTGACATCGAGCTCACCTCCGCCGAGGGCATGCACTTTGAAGCCGTGGAGGCCAACACCAAGGATGAGGTCGTCATCCCCAAGGGTTATGAGCAGTCCGTCCTGATTGCCTGGGGTGACCCGGTCATCGAGGGCGCGCCGGAATTCGACGTCAACAACCAGACTGCCGCGGATGCGGAGAAGCAGTTCGGCTTCAACAATGACTTCGCCGGCCTCATCGAGCACCCGGATGACAAGAACCGCATGATCTACATGTGCTCGCACGAGTACACCACCGAGCCGATGATGTTCCCGGACTACGACCCGGAGAACCCTACCGAGGAGCAGGTAAAGATCGGTTGGGCTGGCCACGGCCACACCATCCTCGAGGTCTCCAAGGTGAAGGGCTCCGGCGAACTCAAGCGCGAGTTCGGCCCGCTCAACCGCCGCATTACCGCTACCACCCCGTTCACCCTGGTGGGCCCCGCTAAGGGCACCGACCTGGTGAAGACCTCCGCCGACCCGAAGGGTGAGAAGGTCCTGGGCACCCTCAACAACTGCTCCGGTGGCGTGACCCCGTGGAACACCATGCTCTCTGGCGAAGAGAACTTCGACCAGTATTTCGCCGGTGGCGATGTCAAGGATGAGAAGGCCGCTGAATCCCTCAAGCGCTTCGGCATCGAGGAGGGCCCGTCCGAGCGTAAGTGGGAAAAGTACGATGACCGCTTCGACGTGACCAAGGAGCCGAACGAGCCGAACCGCTTTGGCTGGCTCGTGGAGATCAACCCGCTGGACCCGAAGTCCACCCCGATTAAGCACACCGCCGTGGGCCGCTTCAAGCACGAGGCCGGCAACATCCACATCACCAAGGATGGCACCGTGGTCTGTTACTCCGGCGATGACTCCCGCTTCGAGTACGTCTACAAGTTCGTCTCCTCCAAGAAGTACAAGGAAGGCGACCTTGAGCACAACATGACCATCCTGGACCACGGCACCCTATACGTGGCCAAGATGGAGGGCAACTCCCCGGAGAAGGAAATCGACGGCTCCGGCGTCCTGCCGGAGGACGGTGCTTTCGACGGCACCGGTGAGTGGGTCAAGCTGCTGACCTCCGATACGGAGAACAACAAGTTCGAGTCCCACGTGGACGGCATGTCCGCCGAAGAGGTCGCTGTCTTTACCCGTGAGGCCGCCGACAAGGTGGGCGCCACCAAGATGGACCGCCCGGAGGACGTTGAGGTTCACCCGGAGACCGAGAAGGTCTACATCGCGCTGACCAACAACAAGTACCGCGGCGCCACCGGTGAGAACGCCAAGAAGAACAAGGAAGATGCCAAGGAATGGGCTCCGGTCAAGGAGAACAAGAACGGCCTGGTCATGGAGCTCGAGGATGACCACGCCGGCGAGAAGTTCACCTGGAACCTCTTCCTGGTCTGTGGTGACCCGCGTGAGGCCAGCACCTACTTCGGTGGCTTCGATAAGGAGAAGGTCTCCCCGATTTCCTGCCCGGATAACCTGGCCTTCGACAACCACGGCAACCTGTGGATCTCCACCGACGGCAACGCGCTGGACTCCAACGATGGCCTCTACGCTGTGACCACCGAGGGCGAGACCCGCGGTGAGCTCAAGTGCTTCCTCACCGTCCCGGCGGGCGCGGAGACATGTGGCCCGATCGTCGACGATGACCGCGTCATGGTCAACGTCCAGCACCCGGGCGAGGCTGACGACGCCACCTTTGAGAACGCCACCTCCCACTGGCCCGACGGCGGTAAGTCCACCCCGCGCCCGGCCGTGGTTGTGGTGTGGAAGAAGGACGGCAAGATCGGTACCGAATAAGGCACCGACGGTGCGTAGCGCGCACTCTTAGGCAGTGCGCAGCTGCGCCTCCAGGACCTCCTGCGCGAAGTCCCACAACGGGGTTGCAGCCCCAGCCTTGACGCCCATGCGTCGGATCGCTCCGACCTGGGCGTCCAATTCATTCGGCAGTCCTTCCTTGATATCGCGCTGCATCGAAGACGTGCTGTCCGGGTGCTGCTGGCGGGCAAATTCCATGGTCTGCTCCACCACGTTCTCTGGCAGCTCCACGCCGAGTGCGCGGCCGACGGCCTCGACTTCCCGCATGAAGGCCTCAAGCTGGCCGGGGATTTCCTGGCAGAGGTAACCAATCGGTTTATCCACCAAGGCGCCCAGAGTTCCTGTCGGGGTAACGAACATGGCTTTCGACCAAACGTCGACAAGCGCGGCGTCATGGAACTTGCTGGAAGCCCCAGACTCCTTCAGCGCCGCCGCCAGTTCCTCGCCCGTGCGGCGCAGGGACTCCGGCGCATCGGCACTTAGCGGTCCGAAAGCCAAAGCCAAAGGCCCTGGGTTGCGCTTGATCCGTGCCGGCGCCAGGCGCGTGGCATAGACGCGAGCGACACCGGCGAGGATGTTTTCCTCCCCGAATTCCTCGGCCGCCAAGTACGGAATCTCGACCGAGTTGTGCGTGGTCACCACCGGGATTCCCTGCAGCGCCTCGCGGTCCTCCGCGCTTCCAAAGGTCTCGTTGCCCGGCAGCGCCTTCGACGCGATAATCGCCACGTCCAATCCGCCCAAGAGTTCTTTGACCTCAGCAAAGGTGTGGGCAGCCGGGACCTTTATGACCTCGGTGGTGGTGGGTTCCGCGTGGGCGTCGATCAGCGTCACGCCCGTCTCCCCCAGCACCCGCAAGGTCTCACCGCGAGCGACGAAGGCGACGTCGTGGCCCGCTGCTTTCAGTTTTCCGCCAAAGTATCCGCCGATGGCGCCGGCTCCCAGAATTCCAATCTTCATGTCTCCAACCTAGCTGGTGGAGACCTGCGCCACAGACTTTTATCCGCGCTGTTCTAAGTTACGGAAGCCAATGCCCAACGGCACGCCCGCGTTATCGATGAGCCGCACGCCGCCAATGGTGGCGGCGATAAAGAGGCGGGCATCGCCCTCTGCTGGGGCTTCACCCAGGTCGCGTCCGCGCAGCTCCACGTACTCCGGCTCGACGCCCGCGGCGGCCAACACTTCACGTGCCACACGGACAACTTCCTCGGCTCCGGATTCCGCCGCGTACGCACCGGCGGTGAGTGCCGCTGACAAGGCGCTGGCTTGCTCACGGGCCTCCGGTGCGACGTCGGCATTGCGCAGGCTCATCACCACCCCATCGGGCATACGCACCGAGGGCACGCCCTGCACACGCGCCGCAATGTGGAGGTCCGTAAAGGCCTGCTGGGTGGCCACGAGCAGCTCGTAGTCCTTCTCCCCCATGAACACATCGCTGGGACCCAGCGCGCAGGTCAGCGCCACAATGCGGGTCAGCTCCGCGCTCACGTCCTCCATGCCGTGGTCGGGTGCAAGGACCCGCGTGCGCTGACTCTGCTGGTCGTAGCGCCACACCACATCAACCCCATCGAGGGAAGAGATGTCCGTCTCCGGGTCCACTGCCACGACCACGATGCCACCGCGCACGCGTTGTGCTGCCTGCACGAGTGCCAGGTGCCCGGCGTGAATATCGCGGCCGAGTGGCACCAGCACTACGCGCTTGCCGGTCTTGCGGTAGGCGCTGCCGACCATGCGGATGCGCTCGTTGTCCTCCACTAGGAGTTGCTCTGCCACGGCGCTTCCTTTCTTACTGCCCACAGTTCCAGTTCTTCCATGTTCTTCTTCTCACCCACCATGCGGGCGACGTCGCGGTAGTTGCGCGCCATGCCCAGCTCCACGGCGGCGGGGTAAGCATCGATGATGTCGCCAGCGTCAAGGTCGAAGGAACTGCCCATAAAATCTTCGATAATCCCCGCCTTAAGCGCCGCCCACGCGCTGAGTTCACCGAGCATCTCCGCGTAGTACAACCGCGCGGCTCGCTCGGCACGTTGTGCCGCCGGCACCGTTTCTGCAGTTTGGTGAATCTCCGAGAGCAGCAACCCAATGACGGTCTCCGCCACCTCATCGAGGGTGCCCACCGCGTAGGAGTCGCCCAGGGGAGCTGCGGCAATCGTCAGGCACCCGCGCGTTTCCAGCTCATCAAGGGCTTCCACCCCAGCCAGCAATGAGGTGTGGATGACGATTTGCTTGGGGCGCACGTGCTTTTCGACGTCCCCCACTGCCCCCTCCAGCTCCCTCGCCGTCGCGGCGAGAATCAGCGCATCGAAGCGGTCCAGCTGGGCGGGGTCCTCAAGCTTCTCAATGGTGTGGCCAGCCATCTCCAGACGGAGGGCGAAGTTAATGCCGGCTCGGGAATTACCCCAGACCGCCACTCGCATGCGCGGAGCAGACATCTACTTCTTCACGTCCTTGTTCTGCTGTTCTTTCCGGCGCTTGCTACGCGCCATGAGTTCAGCCACGGAGACCGCGCCCTCGCGGTGTTCATCGCTACGACGGCGGCCACGGGTGTCGGGCTGTGCGGTATCTGCTTCCGGCTTGCGGTGGCGGTGGTGCGGCTGCTGCGCGGGGCTAGCATCCTCCTTGACGTGCTGCGCACCCGCAGCACCCTGGTTCCACTGCACGGCCTGGAAGCTATCGGTCTTGAACTCCGGCGCCTTCTGCTGCGACCGAGTCTGGGGCTTCGACTGCTGCGGCTTCTGCTCGGTGCGCGCCTGCGGCTTCTCTGCCTTTGCCTGTGGCTTGTCATCCTTGGGCTGGGGCTTGTCGGCCTTTGGCTGAGGCTGAGGCTGCGGTGCTCCCATAGGGCGAAACGCCGGAGGACGGCCCTGCGACGGCTGCGGTGCGCCGAACGGGGATGGTGCCGGGCGGGTGCCCTGCTGATCCGCGGGCTGCTCCGCGGGTTTCGCGGCAGACTGCTCGGCTGGCTTCGGAGTGGGTTGCTGAGCAGGCTTCGCGGCTGGCTTCGCCGCCGGCTGCTGGGCGTTGGCACGGGCGTTATCCGCCAGCAGATTGTCCAGCGGGTTGCTCACCGGGTGGGTCGGCTGCGAGCCGAGGCGGCCTGCGACGGCGTCGGCAGACGGCGCGCCGCCGGACTTCTGGGTGAAGTTCACGTTGGGGGCATCGCCGCGCTCATCCACGCCAGCGCCGCCAGCCTTGCGCTCCAGCTCCTGGATGCGGCGAGCCTCCGCATACAGGGCGGCCGGCTCGTAGACCCACTCGCGCCCGGAGATCTCCTCGATCTGGGTGCGGATGGCTTCCAGCTCCGATCGGATCTCCGCCAGGACCTTGCTGTTATCCGCGCTCGAAGCACCGGAAGCGGTCAAGGTGGATGCGGCATGGGCGCGCTCCACCGCCAGAAGCTCCTTGGCCTCATGGGCCTGACGGCGATAGCGCACCACCAAGAAGAAGCCCAACACCGCGGCCCACAGGGCAGCCAGCAGGGCAATCTTCAGTGCGTTCGCCGAACCCGAAATCAACATGACCAGGCTGGCGATGACCGCGAGGATGACGAGGATGATAAGCCCAATAGAACCAGCATCCGTCTTCGAACCGTCCTGGGAAGACTCCGCCGTTGTCGGTGGCTGAGAGTCCGGCTGCGCAGAAAACTGGGTGGTCGGGCGATCATCCGGGGCCGACTCGTACTGGGGATCAGGGGCGTGGTGCGGGCTCGTCATGCCCACTAACTTACCGCTTGTGCCCCATCAGTTGGAGGTGGCACCTCGCAGTGTCGCTCCAACACCACTCCGGCAACACACATCGCGGCACCGCCCAGCGCCGAAGACACCACCCCGGCCAGGTCACCAGCCGCAGCGACGAGCTCACCGGCGCGCGGCACCACGTAGACCGCCATGCCAGCATAGGCCCCGCCCACGATGGCCCCGGTCCACGCCGAGGCTTTGCCGACAAGCAGGAATTGCGCGATGGTCATGGGATTGAGCTGCGAGTTATCCAGGCCGATACCGTGCTCGTCCTCCTTGGCACCGCGCACCTTGAGCGTCAACAGCACGCACACCAGCGCCATAGCCCACAGAGAAATCGATACGGTTGCCGGAATGGCCAGCATGGAGCCATAAAAGCGGGTGGTGAGGGTGGCAGCCGCCGCAGCCACGAAGAGGGCGGTGCCGACAAGCGCGCCAATCGACGTCCTCGTCATTACTCCCCCAGTTCCTTCACCGCAGCGACCTCGTCCTCATCGAGGTCGGCGATGAGCTCGCGCACCGGGGTGCCGTTGAGCTCCGCGTGCTCATCCGCGGCCAACCACGGCACGAGCACGAAGGCCCGCTCGTGAGCATAAGGATGCGGCAGAATAAGTTCCGGATCTTCGGAGGTCACGCCGTCTATCTGCACGACGTCCACGTCCAGGGTGCGAGGACCCCAGTGCCGCACCCGCACACGCTCAGCGGCCTCCTCCAGCTTCTGGCCACGGCGTAGCAGCTCCAGCGGGGTGCAGTCCACGTCCACGATGAGCACCGCGTTGAGGAATTCATCTTGGTCGGTCACGCCCCACGGCGGGGTGGCAAAGACTGGAGAGGCAGCGACGGTCTCCTCAGCAAACTCGTCAAAGACGGTCTGCAGCAGCGCGCAGCGGTCTTCCATGTTGGAGCCGATAGACAGCACGGCGCGCATTAGCCTGCCATCCTCTTTCGGGAGCGGCGGGCCACGACTGCCACGTCCGCGAAGGTGCGCGGGATGGGCGCCTTCGGCTTGTGGATGGTCACCTCGATGGCATGGAGAATCCCGAAGCGCTGCATCGCGGTCTCGGCGACCTCCTCAGCCACCGTCTCGATAAGGTCCCGGGAGGGGCCCTCGACGATGTCCGCGGCGACGTCGGCAAGCTCGGCGTAATTCACCGTGCGGGACAGGTCATCCCCGATTCCCGCGGTGTCCAACCAACAGGTGATATCCACGATGAAGGGCTGCCCCGTCTTCTTCTCTTCCTCGAAGACGCCGTGGTAGCCAAAGCACTCCAGGCCGGTGAGTTCAATGCGATCCGCCATGTTTTATGCCTTTCCCAAAGAAGTGGACACCACTGTTCCGCCGTCCGCGCCGTTGGCGTAGCTGCCGGAGGCATGCGCGCCGCCGGTGTAGGCCGCGCCCGCGTTCCAGGCCGCGGCGACATCCACGGCATCGCGCGAGACTTCCACCTCGTGCACGCGCACGCCCCACGCACCCATCTGCGCAGAGATGGCGGTGACGGCCGCGGTGGCCGGGTCCGCGAGCAGCGGGCTGGACTCGGCGCCGCGATCTTCCCGGATGGCGGCGAGGAAGCGCTTGCGGGACGCGCCCACCAACAGCGGGAACTCGCCCTGGAGGAACTCCGGCAGAGCCTTGAGCAAAGCCCAGTTATCCTGCGGGGACTTGGCAAAACCCAGGCCCGGATCCACGACGATATTGTCGTGGCTAACACCGGCCTGCAGGGCGTTATCAGCGAGCTTCGCCAGGGACTCGTGGACATCGCGCACCACATCCCCGCCATGGTCGGCCACACCGGCGGCCGAGCCGAACTGGACGGTGCGCCAGTGCATGAGGCAGACCGGCAGGCCGGTTTCGGCCATGGTGCGGTACATGTCCGGGTCGGCCGCACCACCGGAGACGTCATTGATCATGTCCACGCCGGCCTCCGCAGCGGCTTGAGCAACCGAGGCCCGCATCGTGTCCACCGAGGTCTTAATCCCCTCCTCGCGCAGCGCCTTGATGACGGGCACGACGCGGCGTTCTTCCTCCTCGGCAGCCACGCGCACCGCACCCGGGCGGGTGGACTCACCGCCGACATCGATCATGTCCGCGCCGCAGGCGACAAGGTGGCGGGCGTGGGTAAGTGCATCGTCGATGTTGATCCAGCGCCCGCCGTCGGAGAAGGAGTCCTCGGTGACATTGACGATGCCCATGACCAGCGTGCGGCCGGGAACGGTGAGATCACTGACTGCCATTGCTGCTAGCTCCTAATCAGGCTCATGACCTCCGCGCGGGAGGCCGCATTCTTCTTGAATCCGCCGCGCACCGCGGATGTCGTCGTGGTCGCCCCCGGCTTGCGGATACCGCGCATGGCCATGCACAGGTGCTCGCACTCGATGACGACGATGACGGACTGCGCGTGGAGGACCTCCACCAGCGCATCGGCGATCTGGCTGGTGAGGCGCTCCTGGACCTGCGGGCGCTTTGCGTACATGTCCGCCAGGCGAGCCAGCTTGGACAGGCCGGTGACGTGGCCGTCGGAGCCAGGGATATAGCCGATGTGCGCCGTGCCGTAGAAGGGCACGAGGTGGTGCTCGCAGGTGGAATAGATGGGGATATCGCGCACGAGGACGAGCTCTTGGTGCTCCTCGGCAAAGGTCTTGTGCAGGACCTCAGTCGGGTCCTGGTGGAGACCTGCGAAGACCTCGGCATAGGCGCGGGCCACGCGGGCCGGGGTCTCGCGCAGGCCCTCGCGGTCGGGGTCCTCGCCCACTGCGATGAGCAGCTCGCGGATGGCTGCTTCGGCGCGCTCGTGGTCGAAGTCGCGCTGCGCCGGGATGTTATCGCTCATTGGTGTCGCCATCCTTGTACGGGTTGTTGCGGTGTTCATGTTCTCCCCAGCCGGGAGCGCCCCAGGCGTGCTCCTCCGGCTTGGCGTGGCGGCCGCGGCGTTCCGGTTCGCGTGGCTGCGGCTGGTGTTCTGGTTGGGGCTGGGATTCTGGCTGCGATGCGGCGGCATCCGGCACACGCGGAATCTCTTGGGTGTCCTCGTGGCTGGGGCCAGCCTGTTCTGGGGCAACAGTTTCTTCCTGCGCCCCATCGCTGACCGCTTCGTCTGCGCTGAGCTCGCGACCGGTGGGCTCGGTGATATCGGACTCGCCGAAGAAGGTATTGCCCTTCTCCGGATCCACGTAATCACCCGCGTGCTGGCCGAAGCTGAAGCCAATCTCCTCGACCGATGCCTCCGATGTCGCGGCGGCGGCCTCGTCACCGTTTTCCTTCGCGCGTTCGAGCTCCGCGTGGCGGCGCTCGCGGGCGGCACGGGAGGCGTCGAGAAGCGTCATGCGCTTCGGCAGCTCCTCGCCGCGCTCCTGGGCAAGCTCGGCCGGGGTCTTTACCGGCTCGCGGCCGGCCTGGCGCGGGAAGCGAGCGTCCTCGTTCGGGAAAACGTCGAAAGCCTCGCGCGGCTCGATGCCCTCGAAGATGCCCTCGAGGTCCGGGCGGCGCAGGGTTTCCTTCTCCAGGAGCATCTCGGCGAGCTTATCCAGGTAGTCGCGGTGCTCGGACAGGATGTCATAGGCCTGCTGGTGCGCGCGGTCCAAGAGGTAAGCCATCTGCTCATCAATCTTGGCGGCAATGGCATCGGAGTAGTCGATGGTCCCGCCGCCACCCATCTGGCTGAAGGGATCGCCCTGCTCCTTGCCGTACTTGACGGTGCCCAAATCCGGGCTGAAGCCGTACTCAGTAAGCATGGACCGCGCAATCTTGGTGGCGTGCTCGATATCGGAGGAAGCACCGGTGGTCGGTGCGCCGAAGACCAGCTCCTCAGCGGCACGGCCACCCATGGCGAAGACGAGGCGCGCGAAGAGCTCATCGCGGGTATACATGCCCTTGTCATCTTCCTGCGCGGTCATGGCGTGGCCGCCGGTGCGGCCGCGGGCCAGGATGGTGACCTTGTAGACGCGCTCAATGTCCTTGAGCGCCCAGGCGGCCAAGGTATGACCGCCCTCGTGGTAGGCGGTGACCTTCTTTTCATGCTCGGAAATGATCTTGCCCTGGCGGCGCGGGCCGCCGACGACGCGGTCGGTAGCCTCTTCCAGCGCATCATAGGTAATGACGTTGCCGCCGATGCGGGCGGTGAGCAGGGCGGCCTCGTTGAGCACGTTGGCCAGGTCCGCGCCGGACATGCCGGCGGTGCGCTTGGCCAACTGAGCCACGTCGACTTCCTTGGCCAGCGGCTTGTCCTTGGCATGCACGCGCAGAATCTGCTCGCGGCCGGCCAGGTCCGGGTTGGTGACCGGGATTTGGCGGTCGAACCGGCCCGGGCGCAGCAGCGCCGGGTCCAGGATGTCGGGACGGTTGGTGGCCGCGATGAGGATAACACCCTCGCGGTCACCGAAGCCGTCCATCTCCACGAGCAGCTGGTTGAGGGTCTGCTCGCGCTCATCGTGTCCACCGCCGGTACCGGAGCCGCGCTGGCGGCCCACGGCATCAATCTCATCAACGAAGATGATGCACGGGCTATTTTCCTTCGCCTGCTTGAACAGGTCGCGCACGCGGGAGGCACCGACGCCGACGAACATCTCCACGAAGTCGGAGCCAGAAATGGAGTAGAAGGGCACACCGGCCTCGCCCGCCACGGCACGGGCCAGCAAGGTCTTACCGGTGCCCGGCGGGCCGTAGAGAAGTACGCCGCGCGGGATCTTCGCGCCGAGGGCGTGGTAGCGCTCCGGATCATCGAGGAAGTCCTTGATTTCCTGCAGCTCATCCACGGCCTCGTCCGCACCGGCCACATCCGCGAAGGTGTTGGTCGGCATATCCTTGGTCAGCTCCTTGGCCTTGGAGCCGCCAATGCCAAACATGCCGCCAGCGCCCTGCTGCATGCGCGACATCATCCAGAACAACAGCGCGAAGAGCAGCAGCATCGGCAACAGGAAGCTAATCATCGAGCCGATGAAGGAATCCTGCGTGACCTTCGTTTGGTACTTCTCAGCACCGGAGTCCTTGACCGCGTTAAAGACCTGCTCGGAGGCGCGTGCCGGGTACTTGGCAATGACCTCCTCGATGCCCTCCTGCTCTTCCACCGTCACCGGCTTCTTGAGCTTGAGGCGCAGTTGCTGCTCGCGGTCATCGATCTGCGCTTCCTCAACGTTCTTATCCGCTAACTGCTGCATGGCCACCGAAGTGTCCACCTGCTTGAAGCTGCGGGCATCGTTGGTAAAGAACGTGAATGCGTACAGCAGGATGAGAACCAGGCCCGCGATGGAGCCGTAGCGGATGATGTTCTTGTTTTTCATTAACTACCTTGCACAATTGCGGCTTAAAGCGCCGGACAAGAATAAAGATTAATCGTTGCTGTAGACCGCCGGATGCAGCGTACCTACATAGGGCAGGTCACGGTAGCGCTCGGCAAAATCCAGGCCATACCCCACGACAAACTCGTTGGGGATATCGAAGCCTACATCGAACAGGTCAAGCTCTGCCTTAACCACCTCTGGCTTGCGCAACAGGGTGACCACTTCAAGGGATCGTGGCTGGCGGCCCTGCAGGTTACGGATAAGCCACGACAAAGTCAGGCCGGAATCAATGATGTCCTCCACGATGACCACATCGCGGCCCTCGATATCGCGGTCCAAGTCCTTCAGAATGCGCACAACCCCCGAGGAGGAGGCCGAGTTGCCGTAAGAGGAGACCGCCATGAACTCCAGCTGGGACGGGATAGCCAGCTTGCGGGCGAAATCCGTCAGGAAGAAGACCGCGCCCTTGAGCACGCAGACCAAGATGAGGTCATCGTCGGCATTGCTGTATTTCTTGGACACGCGATCCGCCATCTCTTGGATGCGCGCCTGAAGATCGTCTTCGGTGATGAGAACGTTTTTGATGTCCTCTCCATAAGGATGGGCGGGGACGGCTAAATCATGGTTATCGTGCACGTGAGCGCTCCTTTGCTGACCGAGGCAATAGTGACAGTTTGCCACCAACGCGTGCGACTTCCAACCTTGTACCTTTCTTTTCCCCACGGACGGCGACGGGGCCTTGGCCATGCCACTGCGTGCACAGGGCATCGATGCCGCGCACCGCCTCGCGCGTAACCTCTATTCCCTCCTCGCGCAGCCACGCAGCGATCGCCCGGCGGCGCTTCGGTTCTGGGAGAACGGCCAGCTCGGCGCAGTCGGTGGTGGGGTGGGTGCTGAGGAGGACGTCGTCAAGCGCGGCGTCGTGGGCTGCCTGGGCTAAGGCCGGGACGGGGTCACCGCCCACGATCTCCTGCAGCCGCGGGAGGATCTCGCGGCGCAGGGCCACGCGGCGGAAGGCTCGGTCCTGGTTCTGGGGGTCCTGCCAGACCTCCAGCCCCAGCTCCGCGCAGGCGGCCTCGGTCTGGGCGCGGCGCACGCTCAGCAGGGGGCGCACAACGCGCACGCCCTCCACCTCGGAGCGCTCGCGCATGCCCGCGACCTTCCCCCGCAGGGCACCCAGCAGCAGGGTTTCGGCCTGGTCATCAGCGGTATGCGCCACCGCCACCTCACCCCAGGGCGCGAAGGCACGGTACCGGGCGGCGCGGGCTTCGGCCTCCACGGAGCCTTGCTTGCCGACGTCCACCCGCAACACCTCCGCCCCCGCCCCCAAGGCGCGGGCCTGCTCGGCAGCCCGGCGCGCCTGCGCGGCCGAGCCTTCCTGTAAGCCGTGGTCGACGCAGAGCGCTGTCACCTCGTGTCCTTCGGCCACGAGAGCGGCGGTCAGCGCCAAGGAATCGGCCCCGCCGGACAAGCCCACGGCGATGGCGCGTGGCTGCTCACCGACCACGGCGCGGGCGGCGACGCGGCACGCCAAAAAGTTGGGGCTTCTGCGCGGCCAAAAAGGTTTCTTAGAAGTCATGGAGGGCAGCGGCGAGAGCATCTTGGGCTTGGCGGGCGGAGGTGACTTCGCCGTCGTTGACTAAGAAGGCGAAGGCGTACACGCGACCCGACTGGCCCTGGGCGGTGCCGGTCAGCGCGGAGGTTCCCGTGAGGGTGCCGGTTTTGGCGCGAACGTACCCGCGGGCCGGCGAATCGGGGTAGCGCTGGTAGAGCGTGCCCTCACCGCCGGCGAGGGGCAGGTAGCCCAACAGCGGGCGCAGCTCCTCGGTGGCTACGGCCTGGTCCATGATGTGGGCGAGTCCGTCGGCAGGGATGCGGTTATCGCGGGACAGGCCGGAACCGTCTTTGAGGGTGATGCCGCTGATGTCGATGCCGTGGCCTTTAAGCACGTCGAGCATGGTTTTCGTGGCGCCCTCGAAACTTGCTTCCGCGCCCTGGCTGACGGCCAGCTCGCGGGCGATGGCCTCCGCCATGACGTTATCGGAATCCTTCACCGCTTCCTGGGCGCGCAAAGCCAACGGCTCAGATTCTGTAGCTGCGATGACCTCGGTGTTCTCGGGCGCTGAGCTCGTGTCCGCCTTGTCGGTTCCCAGGCGGGAGGCCAACGCGCGGGCGACGTCGAGGGCCGGCTCGTGGGAGCGCGGAACGTCGCCGGTCTTCTCCCCAATGCGCCCACCGTAGAGCATGGCCGGCTGGATGGGGGCGACGAAACCGCCGTCAATATTGTCATCATCCCAGCCCGGTGCCTGGTCGGGCCCGGCCCAGATGGACGTGTCGATGGAGACCCGCGTGACGGTATCCATCTTCTGCTGAATCTGTTCCGCCAGCTCATCGAGGCGCTCGTCCGTCAGCCAGACATCGCCGGCGGCCTTGATAACGATCTCGCCCTCGTGCTCACCTGCGACCACTTCGGTGGTCAGGCGCTCTTCTTCGTCGAGCTTGAGCGTAGCCGCGGCGAGGGTGAGGACCTTGGTGGCGGAGGCCGGGGTCAGCGGCTTTGCGGGCTCGCGCTCCCACAGCACGTCCTGGGTGGTGGTGTCGATGATCTGCCCGCCGAAAGTGGCTAGAGCCTTGTCCTTGCCTAGCTCATCCAACCTGGCTTTGAGCGCGGCGGCGTCGATATCACCGGGCTCGACGGGCTGGACCAGTGTTGTGGGTTCTTCCTGTTTATAGGGCTGGCCGTGGTCCAGGTGATCGTAGGTGCGCTGGATTTCTACGCCCAAGGCGGCCGTCGCCGCCACGGCTCCCGCCGTGACGAGGGCCGCAGTACTCCACCAGACATGCTTAGCTTTCATCGCCCTTTAGACTAGCGCGGTAGACTAAGCGGAGCACATGCCAACCTATTAGTTATGGAGGATTCAGCCGTGAGCGTTGAAGTAACCATCGAGATCCCAAAGGGCTCCCGCAACAAGTACGAGATCGATCACGAGACCGGCAAGGTCCACCTCGACCGCTACCTGTTCACCCCGATGGCCTACCCGGCTGACTACGGCTTCATCGACCACACCCTGGGTGAGGACGGTGACCCGTTGGACGCGCTGGTCATCCTCCCGGAGCCGGTCTTCCCGGGCGTTGTCGTTGAGGCTCGCGTCCTCGGCGTGTTCAAGATGACCGACGAGGCCGGTGGCGACGACAAGCTGCTCGCCGTCGTCGATGACCCGCGCTGGGAGCGCTACCAGGACATCAACGATGTAGAGCAGCACATCAAGGACGAGATCGAGCACTTCTTCACCCGCTACAAGGACCTGGAGCCGAACAAGGAAGTTACCGGCTCCGGCTGGGGAGACAAGGCTGAGGCAGAGAAGATCCTCGAAGAGGCTAAGGCTCGCTTCAAGTAAGCCGCCACGGTCCGCACGTTGAGGGACGTTTCGATCAAATAGGGGCCCAAAACCAAGGGTTTGAGAGGCCTTAGTTGATCGAAACGTCCTTTTTCTTTGTCACCGCGACAACTCCTCATTCGTGACGTACGATTCGATCAAATAGGGGGCCGAAAACAGCGGTTTCTGGGGGCTTAATTGTTAGAACCGTACTCATCGGGGGCACATGGAGGTTTTCGAGGGACGCGCGGGGACTCGCCGCGCTGCTAACGGCCGAGCAATCAAGATTTGTCGCGGTCTGTACTTATCTGCGGTGCCAACGCCGCGCGAGCTCGCTGAAGTCGTCTCACGGCGTTGGCCGGACTCAGCCTTGGACGGCTATTCCGCAGCTCAGCAATATCTTGGCCAAGAGCTGACCTACCCACTTTATTTTCTGCGCGCAGGAACGATGGCATCGAGCACGTATTTTCGCAGCCGGCGGGCACGGCCTAAGGCGCTGGGCAGCATGAACGGGGTGAACGTCTGCAGCCCGCTGCAATGTATTGAGGCGATGGCGCAGGAGGATGCCGTGGCCTTCATCGAGGCCTTCTTCGCCGGGCCGCACGGGCGCTCGCGCATCGAGACCGAACAGCTGGACTTTCGCCGCCTGCCCAAGCACACGCGTGAGGTGTTGGAAAAGGCCATCGTCGGGGCGGATAGCAAGCCGGAGCGCGACCTCACCCGGGGCCTTGAGCCCCACGCCAAAGTCCGCAACAACGTGCGGATTGGGCCCTACCGCTGGGACTTGGTGCTCGAGGAGCACAAGGTGGCCATCGAGGTGGACGGCTACGCCTATCACAAAGGCGAGAACCGACAACGTTTCGAAATCGACCGCCAAAAGCTGAACGACGCCGTCCAGCGCGGCTATCGGCCCCTCCACTTCACCGCCGCCACGATTGAGCACCACCTTGACGTCGCTGTTCACCAGGTCCTCGCAGTTATCAAAGGGCGGGGCGAGTTCGTCGCCCCGCCCTGGAAGTGGCACCACTACTGGCGGTGGGAGCGCGAGCGTTGGGCAGGCTAGCGTTGCGGCTGAACAGCAGCAACGTGCCGACAACGAACCGGGCTGGCTAACGCTGCGGCTTACTAACACTGCAGCTAACTAACTGCAGCGGGAAGCAAGCCATCCGTCGAGCTCGGATTCGGGTGCATCGGGAGCGATGGGATCCTCGGCGAACTCCTCGCCCGTGCGCGCCTTGTCCTTGGCCGTGGTGAGCATGAGCGAGCGGCCGTCCGGATAGTCCAGGACCACGTTGGCGGAGGCATAGCCGGCGGTCGGCTCGCCGAAGGTGCGTACGTTGTCCAGCCCGCGGAAGGCCAGGAGGGTGGCTTCGGCGGAGGAGGCTGTCTCGTCGTCGGTGAGCACGGCGACGGGAATGTTCAGCTTGCCGCCCGACGTGGTGGTGGGCGTGCCGCCGCCGGTGACGGAGTTGCCGTCGATGACCACGTCAGATGAACCCATGCGGCTGACGAAGGAGAGCGCGGTGCCATCCGGCAGCAGGGGACTTAAGCCCGCGAACATCGGGCCCATGTCACCGCCGTCATTGCCCCGCAGATCTACCACAGCGGCACAGGCCTCCGGGTGAGAGGTCAGGCCGTGTGCCAAAGTGTCGGCGTAGGCTTGGCCATCATCGTGGCGGCCGATGGAGGGCACGGTAGCGCGCAAGACGCCATCGTTGAAGTCAACCGAAGGCTCGGTGCTTTCGGCGGCCTTTTCCTTTTCGGTGCTAAAGACTTTTGAATGCTTACCGCCGGCGGCGTCGATGGCGGCATCGAGGAGCTCAGCGTTCGTGGGGTCCGCTTTGAAGGCCTCGCGGGCGCGCTGGAATTCTTCGCTCTCGCCATAGATTCCGGAGATCGCGGCAGTATCCACCATCGCAGTGTTGATGCGCTTCTCGCTGGCATTGAAGAGGAAGTAGGGCTTGCCCAGCAGCGCCCCGCCATAGGAGGGGCCGAAGAAATACACGGCCGCGGCCACAGCAACAAGAGCAACGAGAAAGAGTCCGCCGAAGATTTTCAGTACCGTTTTCATTCTTTTCGACCTCCAGTCCGCAGCACGTAGCCGCGCAGGGGTTCAACAAGGACAATGGCAAGCAGCGTGACCAGCCAGCCTATGGCCAAGAAACCGAAGGCCATGAGCAGACGGCCAAGAACGTCGACATCGCTTTGCTCGACACTGGAGAAGAACATCAGTGAGGCGATCCCACCGCCGAAAAGGAAGCCGAAGAAGCTCAATCCCACCACAGGCCCCATGATGGTCAGGGCACCGGAGCGGAACTGGAAACCGCGCGGCACACCCATGAGATCCAGAGAGCGGATGAGTTCCTTGTCTTCGAAGATGCCGGAGACCTGCCCCAGAATGATGGACATGGTGGTCAGCGTGAAGCCGAAGATGAGGGTTAATAAGACGCCGGTGGAGATGTCCTTAAACACCACGTTCATCCCCGGGTCCTCTTTGAGAACCATGGCCAAGGCATCAGAGCCTAGGGGCGCCGCAACGAGGAAGCCCGCCAAGTAGCCGAAGAACGCGATGGCCGCACTCCGCTTCCACGCCGGGCGCGCATTGCCCGCCACTCGCTGGCAGGCCACGAAGTGCGCGGTGCCAGGAAAGAGAGACATGATGTGTGCGCCGAGCTGCAAGATAAAAGGGGAAATGAGGTTGATGCTCATCACCATGCCAAACATGACCACGATGACCATGGCGGTCGGCGGTCCCGCCTTCCCGGAGAGCAACACACCACCGATACCCGCGATGATGAGGAAGACGATGACGCGCCACCAGCGATAGGCCGCGGGCATCTGGCGCTTGGCCACACCCAGGGGGCTCACGCGCACGCGCTGCATGCCGACGAGTGCCGCACCGATGGCCAACACAAAGAGCACACCGGCCACGGCCAGATAACCCCACCACGGGAGGAGAATCTCGGATACAGCAATAGAACGCATCTGGAAGTCCACCTGCGTAAAGACCGGCGCGATGAGCAGGCTGATCAGCCCGCCCAGCACGATGCCGATGATGGCTTGCAGGCCGGTCTCCACGATGGCCATGCGCTCCACCTGGCGGGAGCTCAACCCCAGAAGGCGCAGGGTGGCCAGGCGCTGCTCCCGGCCGGAGGCGCCGAGGACGGCGGCTTGGGCTGTGAGGTTAAACAGCGCCGGAAGAATGAAGGCGCAGGCCAGCAGGGCCAGGGCAAACCAAGGATAAAGAAAGGCCGTCATCTCGTTACCGAAGGCCTCTTTGAGCGCGGGCGCGGCTTCCTCGACGTGCTGGGCGCGCTCCCAAAACATCCAGGTGCCACCCGCGACGAGGAAGGCAATGGCGGAACCAATGGTCAGGCTCACAATGGCCAGAAGCGAGACGATTCCTGTTCCGGAGCGCGCGCGAATCGATTCGCGCTGCAGGTCAAAGACTAAAGTCGCGGTGTTCATCGGATCACCTCGAGGCGGCGGTCGTCGTGGATGATGCCATCGCGAATCTCCACGCGGCGCTGCATCCAGTCGGCCACCTTCGGGTCGTGCGTGACCATGACCAGGCTGGCACCGGACTGGCGCACGATGGTGGTCAGCATCTGCATGACCTCGTGGCCCGTGGACTGGTCCAGTGCACCGGTGGGCTCGTCGGCGAAAACCACGCCCGGAGAAGCCACCAGCGCACGCGCGATAGTCACGCGCTGCGCCTGTCCACCGGAGACCTGCGCCGGGCGACGCTCCGCCAAACCGCCCAATCCCAGCTGGTCCAGCAGCTGCATCGCGCGCTTGCGCGCAGCACCGCGCGAGACCCCGTTGAGCATCGCGGGCAGCGCCACGTTATCCACGTTGCTGAGCTCCGGCAGCAACTGGCCGTCCTGGAAGACGAAGCCGAAGTTGCGAAGGCGGAGGCGGGAGCGGGGGCCGTCGCCAAGCGCGGAGAGCTCCTCATCCCCGTAGCGCACGCTGCCGTGCGTGGGGGTCAGCACGCCGGACATGCAATGCAGCAGCGTGGACTTGCCGGAGCCGGATGGCCCCATGACGGCCACGAGCTCGCCCGGTTCAACGTCGAGGGAGATTCCGGCGAGCACCGGGCCGCCGCCGAAATCCTTGGTGATGTCTGTCAGGGAAAGTGTCTGTGCCATGTCTCTCATTTCACCGTCTCGGGCCCTCATAAAGAACAGTCCTAGCGTTGCTCTTTAAGGTAGTGCCAGCACTACCCCTGCCGCAGGGGCGGGCCACTATGCTGGGCCTGTGTTCCGAAGAAAACCCCAGCCCACCAACCATGAGCAACAGCAGGCGCAGAAAATTGCGCAACTCACGGCCTCGCGCCGCGCCATCGCGGATGCCTATGAGGTGGAGCGCGCCCGCATCGAGCGCGACTTGCACGACGGCGCGCAGCAATACCTCGTGGCCGCGAGCATGAAGTTGGGGGAGGCTCTTCTCGACGCCCCCTCTGACCTCGCCGAGCTTCTCACCGCTGCCAAGCAGGACGTGGACCGCGGCCTGCACTCCCTGCGCGCCACGGTGCACGGCATCCACCCGCAAGTCCTGCAGGATCACGGTTTGGTCGCCGCGCTTGCCGACGTCTCCTCCTCCCACGGCCCCCACGTCAGCGTCTTCGCCCCGCATCCTTTGCCCAAGCTTTCCGCCTCCGTGCTGGCCTGCGGCTACTTCTTCGGCACGGAGGCTTTGACCAACGCGGCCAAGCACGCGCCCGGCGCGCCGGTGTCTGTTTTAGTGATCGCGGATGATTCGCTGCGCATCACCGTGGTGGATGAGGGCCCGGGTGGCGCGCAGGTTGTACAAGGTCACGGCTTGGCGGGGATGGCCGAGCGCCTCGCCGCCTTTGGCGGGGAGATGACGCTGAGCTCTCCCCCGGGCGGGCCCACGAGGCTGGCATGCTCGATTCCACTTCTTCTCGATCGCGGACAGTCAGGAGTTTAAGAAATGAGTTTGAGAATCGTGGTGGCGGATGACTCCGCCATTCTGCGCGAGGGCCTCGCCGGCCTTCTGGAGCGCCGCGGGCATTCAATTGTGGGCCAGGCGGATTCTGCTCCAGCTTTGGAGGCCGTGGTGGATAAGCTGCGCGATGAGCTTCCGGACATCGTCATCACGGACGTGCGCATGCCGCCAGGTATGGGCGATGACGGCTTGAAAGCCGCCGTAAACTTGAGAAATGCATACCCGGGTCTGCCCGTCATGGTGCTCTCCCAGTATGTGGCCCCCGCATATGCGGTGGAACTCTTCGACTCCCCCGATGCCGGCACCGGCTACCTGTTGAAGGACCGCGTCTCCGAGGTACGGGACTTCCTCTCGAGCCTGGACGTGGTGGCCCAGGGCGGCACCGTCATCGACCCCACCGTGGCGCAGGCTCTCATGAGCTCTGGGCGCAGCGGCCTGGGCGAGCTCACCCCGCGCGAGCGCGAGGTCCTTGAATTGATGTCGCGCGGCAAGTCCAACAAAGACATCGCCGCCGAGCTCGTTTTATCCGCCGCCGCGGTGGCCAAGCACGTCTCCAACATCTTCACCAAGCTGCGTCTCGACCCCAGCGAGGACAACCGCCGCGTGAAAGCCATTCTGGAGTACCTCTCCGCGCACCGCTAAAGCCCAAGGCGAGCATCGAATGCTGCTATGAGGCGTTGAGATAGAGCGGGATCGTGCTCATTGGGTTCGCGGAATTGTAGCGCACATACTATCTAGCACGCTGCGCCAGTGCTCAAGGCGTGCGGCGTCGGGTGCCGGCTGCGGCTTCCCGTCGAGCTCCACCACCGGGGTAATCCCGTGCAAGGCGTTGAGGGTCCACAACTCTAGGCCGGCAAGATCGGACAGGCCGAGCTTGCGCTTTTCGACGCTCCCCTCTTCTCCCACCGCAGCAACCAGCAGAGACTCAGTGACCGAACGCAGCCGAGGCGCGTCCATCGTGAGCATCGTGTCGCCATCCCAGGCGATGAGCGCTGCGGTGGTGGTTTCGCAGACCACGCCCTCGTCGGAGATGAGCAAGGTATCGTCCTGCTCACGAAGCTCTGAGAACAGCACCAGATTCGGCCCCTTGACATGCGGATATTCCACTGTTGCCGTAGCGCTGTGCAAACGGGTGGTTTTCCGCTGAGTAGGAAGAGGGCGCAACCGAAGTGCGAAACCGCTGGGGCCAGCCTCCAGACGCGGGAACCACCGCCCCCGAGCGGGCAGGTGTTCCTGGACTGCGTGGAGGAAGGATCGAGGGGAGTCCATCCCCAAGGCCTCTGCACCCGCGGTAAAGCGCTCGCAGTGTAGCTCAAAGCCGCGCACCTGGCCCTCTTCAAGACGGAAGGAGTCGATCAGCACGGGCTCGGGAAGCGATGGGACGGGAAGCAGCTCGCCCGCTTCGAAGCGGTAGCAGTGCTCCCCGGGGAAGGCCTGCCCGCAAAGTTTGAGGAGCGGGGCGGACTTATCCACGATCTCCTGCCACTCGGCATCCGGGTCCGAAAGAGCCAGCACCGCTCCACCAACGCCATAATGCAGTCTCCCGGAATGCAGGACGATGCTGCGGATAGTCATAGCGAAATCAGCGCTGCCATCGCAACCGAGATAGCCGATCGCACCGGAGTACACCCCACGCGGCGCGGCCTCGAGCTCACGGATGATCTCCATGGTGCGGACTTTCGGCGCACCGGTCATAGAGCCACCGGGAAAGGTGGAGCGGAGGACGTCGATAAGCGAGGCATCCGGGCACAACCGAGCAGAAACGGTGGAGACCAACTGGTGCACGGTGGCAAAGCTGCGAACCGCGAAGAGTTCTTCGGCATGCACGGTGCCTGGAATCCCCACACGGGTGAGATCGTTGCGCACTAGGTCAACGATCATGAGGTTTTCCGCGTGATCCTTCGGGTTACTGGCCAGGTCCGCCCGCAGCTGTTCATCGGCGGTGGGGTTGTGGCCACGTGGGCGGGTGCCTTTGATCGGCTCCGAGCAGACGACGCCGCCAGACACTTTAAGGAAGCGTTCCGGGGAGGCGCTAGCCACTGCGAGCTCAGGGAGCACCAACAACGAACGCATCGGCGCGGGCACCTGCTGCCGAAGGCGCTGGTAGAGGGCCAGCGGATCGAGATCGGCTGCCGCCTCGAGACTGGTAGTGAGGCAGACTTCGTAGGTCTCACCCGCACTGATGAGCTCTTGGGCGCGGCGGATCTTCTCCTTATAGCTGGCGGCGGTATCGCGGCAGATCAGCGGGCCAATCGCACTGGTGTCGAAACGCCTTTGCTGAACAGGGTTGCCGGCGAGTCCTTCGAGGAGCCGCCAGGTCTGTGCCAGCCAGGAGGCCGCGGATTCCTGGCAAATCAGCTGCACTCTCTGCCCACGGATGGCCACCACGCCTGGCGCGCGGAAGAGACCATGAGGGTGGTGTGTGGGCAAGCCGCCGAGGGCCTCGTAACCCAGATAGCCGAACACACCTGGAACGCCGAGGCACCCCGCGGGGCGGGAAAAGCGAGGGGGCTCCGCTAGTGCTTCCATTCCCACCATTTCTCCCAACGGTGCAATGATCGAAGTGCCCTCGAACTCTAGCAGCGCCCCTTTGCCGCCTAGGACATCGAAGACGTCGAGGGGATCGATGGCGAGTAGGCGCTCCTCCACGTGCAGTGGTGGCAGGGGCGCAACTGAGGGGGTGTCGACTTTGACGTCAGGAGATGCCACCTCGTTTGCTTCGGGACAAGCGATAGCCAGGAAGTTCTCGAAGAGCCGGAGACCGTGTTCGCTACAAATCGACTCCGGGTGGTACTGCACGCCCCACCAGCGGCGTTCTTCGCTGCGGCCAGCCATGATGAGGCCATCTGTCGTATGCGCGAGTTCCTTCATACCGGAAGGCAGCTTATCTACCACCAATGAGTGATAGCGCACCACATCGTGACAGGTGGGAATCCCGGCATAGAGCGGATCCTCGGAGCAATGTATGGTGCTCACCCGCCCGTGCACAGGCTCTGGGGCCGGAGCGATCCGTGCGCCGAGGTGCTGGGCCATCGCCTGGAAGCCCAGGCACACCCCCAGCACCGGCACCGTGGCACGCTCTAGAACCTCGGCGCAAAAGCCGATGTCCGCCGCACACTCTGGAGTTCCCGGCCCCGGTGAGAGAACCACCGCGTTGTAGCCGGTCAGCGGCACGGGCTGGGTATTGGGGGTGACCCCAACCTCAGCGCCTAACCGCACCAGGTAGTCCACGATGTTGAAGGTGAAGGAGTCAAAATTATCCACCACGAGCACTCGAGAACCAAAGAAGCGACCCGTGGGGTCTCCGGGGATAAGCGCGACAGCGCTGGAGTTCATCACCTGAATAAGTGTGGCATAAGGGCGCGCCGGGGCCGAAAGTGCTGCTCACGCTACGGTGCCCCACCAGCCTCACAACCGCGCCCGCGTAAGCTGGTGCGCATGCAGAACGTACAACCCACCGAAGTACCCGAGAACGCCCAGCTCATCGACGTCCGCGAGGACCACGAGTGGAACACCGAGCACGCCCAGGGCGCCACGCACATCCCGATGGGAGACCTAGTCGAGCGTCTCGACGAGATTGACCCGGACCGCGATATCTACGTCATCTGCCATGCAGGCGGGCGCAGCATGCAGGTCTGCCAGTACCTCGAGCAGGCAAAGGGCTGGGACGTCATCAACGTCGAGGGCGGCACGGATGGTTGGAAAGCACAAGGCTGCCCTATGGTTTACCCAAACCACTAGTGGTACCATTTGCGGTACCATACAGGTGTGGTTTCCAAGATAGAAAAGATCCTCACAAAGATGCGGACCTCACGGACAAACGTCCGCTTCTCAGAGCTGCAACTTGTGTGTGACTTCCATTTCTAGGAGCAGATCATGAACCTCGCAGACAAATACACCTACCAAACCGCGTGGTCCGAAGAAGATGGAGAATTCGTTGCCACAGTCCTAGAGTTCCCTTCCCTGTCATGGCTGGACACAACCGCGGCCACCGCAGAAGCCGAGTTGCGCAGCGTCGTCGAAGAAACTCTAGAAGATATGCAACGCAACAATGAACGCATCCCGGAACCATTCGGGCAGCGAAGCTTTTCGGGGAAGTTCAACCTCCGCATACCTCAGTCACTTCACCGAGACCTAACCATCGAAGCAGAACGGGAAGGCGTTTCTCTCAACACACTCATCGTGCAGAAGCTAGCCTCAACCTGAAACTAATGGGCCACAACCCATGATTTAAGTTTGCCACCTTAGGCGCGTAGTATCGTCGGCATGCCTTCATTGAATTCTGTATCCATTCCGACCGCGCTCTTGGAGTCCCCCTCCTTCCAGCTGGAGCGCCTCCGCCGCCGCACCCGCGAAGGCGTCGAGGCCGCGCTGCAAACGCAGCAAACCACCCTGCGCGAGTACTGGGTGCTCACCTGCCTCGTTGCGGAGACCGCATCCTCCCAGTCCGCACTGTCGGAGACCTTGGCCATCGACGCCTCCGACATGGTGCGCCTGCTCGATTCCTTGGAGTCCCGCAGCTGGGTCAAGCGTGAGCGCGATGCCAAAGATCGTCGCCGCCAAATCATTGCCTCCACCAAGAAGGGCGTGAAAGCTCACAAGGAGCTTGCCGTCCTGGTGTCGAAGGCCGAGGACGAAGCCCTCGACGAATCCACCAACAAGCAGCTCAAGCATCTGCGCAAGCTGGCCGCCGCCATCATCGCGGCGGACGCACCCGCCGATACCGAAAGCGGTGATGCTTAAATGACAGAGCCCGAAAACCTTCCTAGTACCGGGGGCCGCCACGCCCTCCGCACCGATGAGCCCGAGACCCCAGCGATGCCCGAGGTCCCCGAGCACTACCTCCTCGGCGACGAGGCCGCCCCCGCGCGCACCTTGTGGGACATCGTTAAGACCACCGCTGAGCACTACCCCGAGGCCGCGGCCCTCGACGACGGTGAAATCCTCACCTACGCCGAGCTGCTTGCCGACGTCTCCGCATGGGCCACCGAGCTCCACGCCAGCGGTGTGCGCCGCGGCGACCGCATCGGCATCCGCATGACCTCCGGCAAGCGCGAGCTCTACCTGGCCATCCTGGCCACACTCGCCGCCGGCGCGGCCTACGTGCCGGTCGACGCCGACGACCCCGATGAGCGCGCCGAGATGGTCTTCGGCGAAGCCGACATCGACGGTGTCTTCACCGATGAGGGCTTCCGCATGCTGCGCGAGGCGCGGCGCACGTCCGATGACAAGGGCGGTGGAGACGGCGCGCTTTTCGACGAGCCACGCCCCGAAGACACCGCGTGGATCATCTTCACCTCCGGATCGACGGGCAAGCCCAAAGGCGTGGCCGTGAGCCACCGTTCCGCGGCCGCCTTCGTGGACGCCGAAGCTGCCCTCTTTTTGGCGGATAGCCCGCACGGCCCCCTCGGCCCGGACGACCGCGTCCTAGCCGGCCTGTCCGTGGCCTTCGACGCCTCCTGCGAGGAAATGTGGCTGGCCTGGGGCCACGGCGCCTGCCTGGTCCCGGCCCCGCGCTCCCTGGTGCGCTCCGGCATGGACTTAGGCCCCTGGCTCATCCGCCGCGACATCACGGTGGTCTCCACCGTGCCCACCTTGGCCGGCCTCTGGCCCGCCGAGGCCCTGGACAACATCCGCCTCCTCATCGTCGGCGGCGAAGCCTGCTCCCAGGAGCTCACGGACCGCCTGGCCACCGAGGACCGCGAGATGTGGAATACCTACGGCCCCACCGAGGCCACCGTCGTGGCCTGCGCGCAGCGCCTGCTGCCAGGCAGGCCCGTATCGATTGGGTTGCCGCTGAAGGGTTGGGATCTGGTGGTCGTCGACAAGCACGGCGTCCCCGTGAACATCGGTGAGGTGGGCGAGCTCGTCATCGGTGGTGTGGGCCTGGCCGCCTACCTGGACCCGGTGAAGGATGCGGAGAAATACGCGCCGCTGGAGTCCCTGGGTTGGGAGCGCGCCTACCGCACCGGCGACCACGTGCGCCTGGAAGAGGACGGCCTGTATTTTGTGGGCCGCGTCGATGACCAGGTCAAGATTGGTGGCCGCCGCATCGAGCTCGGTGAGGTGGAGGCCAACGTCGCCGCCTTGCCGAACGTGTATAACTCCGCCGTGGCCGTGCAGAAGACGCCGGGCGGAGAGTCCGTGCTCGTCGGCTACGTCTCCCTGGATGACCCGGATGCCGGGTTCGACCACGAAGCGGCACACGCCCGCCTAGCGGAGACCATGCCGGCAGCGCTCGTCCCGCGCATCTGCGTCATGGATGAGCTGCCGATTCGCACCTCCGGCAAGGTGGATAAGAAGGCCCTGCCGTGGCCGCTGCCGGGAGTGGGCGTGGAGGCAGACGGCCTCAACCCCACCGAGCAGTGGCTGGCGGAGCTGTGGGTGGACACCCTGGGGGTGTCCGTCGAGGACGTCAACGCAGACTTCTTCTCCCTCGGCGGCACCTCGCTGGCCGCGGCGACCTTGGTCGGCCGCATCCGCGAGCGCTTCCCCACCGTGGCCGTGCGCGATCTGTACGACCACCCGCGCCTAGGATCCCTGGCGGAGCAGCTTGCTGGTGCCGAGTCCGTCGAAGACGCCGGGCCTGCCCGCGAGGTCAAGCCCGTCGGCGCTGGCACGCGCATCGCGCAAACACTCATCCAGCTGCCCATCATGACGCTGGCCGCCACGACGTGGCTGGCCTGGCTGCTGCTGGGCTCAAACCTGGCGAACCTGCTGGGTGTGGAGTGGGCCATGACCACCCCGTGGTGGCTGGTCATCCTTCTCCTCGTCATCTTTGTCACCCCCATCGGCCGCATCCCCATCGGTGGTTTCGGCGCGCGGCTGATCACCACCGGTATTAAGCCCGGCGAGTACCCGCGCGGGGGCTCCACGCACCTGCGTATTTGGGCAGCGGAGCGCTGGGCGGATGCTTCTGGCTCGCGCTCAATCGCGGGTGCCACGTGGGTCAACAACTATGCCCGCGCGCTGGGAGTGAAGATGGGCCGCGGAGTGGACCTGCACTCGCTGCCGCCTGTGACGGGTCTGCTGACCTTGGGCAAGCACGCCGCGATTGAGCCCGAAGTCGATCTCTCCGGCTACTGGCTCGACGGCGATGTTCTGCACGTTGGTGCCATTGAGGTCAAGGAAGGCGCTCGCGTGGGCGCGCGCTCGACGCTGCTTCCAGGCACCGTCGTGGGCAAGGACGCCCACGTCGAGGCTGGCTCCACCGTCACCGGGCGCAAGAAGATCAAGGACGGCCAGCGCTGGTCCGGCTCGCCCGCCAAGAAGGTGGGCCGATCCAAGCATCGCTTCCCGTCGCATGCCCCGAAGCGCCGCCCGTGGTGGGTAGCCATCTACGGCGCCACCTCTATCCTTCTGGCCCTCCAACCCATCGTGGCGCTGGCCGTGGGTGCCGCCGTGGTCGTTGCCCTCATCGCGGTGACCGACGGTTCCCCTTACGTCGGCTCTATCTTCTTCGCTCCGCTCGGTGCCCTGGCGGCGTTTGCCACCTTCATGCTGCAAACCTGGCTGGGCGTGCGCATCCTCTCGCTGGGTATCAAGCCCGGTGTGGCACCGGTGCGCTCCGCCAAGGGCTGGCGCCTGTGGGCCATCGAGCGCCTCATGGACGAGGCCCGCACGCAGCTCTTCCCCATCTACGCCTCGCAGCTCACCCCGGCGTGGCTGCGTTCGCTGGGTGCGACGATTGGCAAGGACGTGGAGATTTCCACGGCCGTCATGGTGCCCAAGCTCACCGAGGTCAAGGACGGCGCATTCTTGGCGGATGACACCATGATCGGCGGCTATGAGCTCGGCGGCGGTTGGATGCTCACGGGTGAGACCAAGGTGGGCAAGCGTTCCTTCGTGGGCAACTCCGGAATCACGGGTCCGGGCCGCAAGCTGTCCAAGAACTCGCTGGTGGCCGTGCTGTCCTCGACGCCGAAGAAGACCAAGTCCGGTGCCAACTGGTGGGGTTCCCCGCCGGAGCGCATGCGCCGCGTGGAGGCCCACGTGGACGGTGTGGAGGGCGAGTCCCTCACCTATAACCCGGGCTTTGGGGTCAAGGCCGCGCGTGGTGCGATTGAGACCATGCGCCTGCTGGCGCCGATGACCTCGGCCATGCTGCTGGCGGGCACGTTGGCAACGCTTTACGCGCTTGCCGACGCCCTCGGCATCGCCGCCGCCTGGGCCCTCGGCGGTGTCATCCTCATGGTGGCCGGTGCTATCGCGATGGCGATCACCGTGGCGGTCAAGTGGATCTGCGTGGGCACGCAGACCGCCGGCGACCACCCGCTGTGGTCCGCCTTCGTGTGGCTCAACGAGCTGCAGGACACCTTCGTAGAGGCGGTCGCCGCCCCGTGGTTCTTCACCCACACCTATGGCATGGGTGAGATCAACCAGAGCCTGCGCGCGCTGGGCGTGACGATTGGCCGCGGCGCGTGGATTGATTCCTACTGGTTCCCGGAAACGGACCTGTGCTTCGTGGGCGAAGGCGCGTCCGTGGGCCCCGGCACCGTGGTGCAAACGCACCTCTTCCAGGACCGCGTCATGAGCCTAGATACCGTCACCATCAAGGCCGGCGCCACCCTGGGCTCGCATTCGGTGGCGCTGCCTGCTTCAGTCATCGGCAGCGTGGCCACCGTCGGCCCCGGCTCGCTGGTCATGCGCGGCGACCAAGTCCCGAGCAGCTCCGAGTGGCAGGGCAACCCGATTGAGCCCTGGAAACACTAGGTAGGCAAAGAAAGGAGGCGGCAGGATTTCCTGCCGCCTCTTCTCTTTATGCCTGGCGCAAATTCGCGAGCCGCTAATGAGCGGTCAATGTGACGTGACTAGTCACCGATCTGGTCGCGACCACGCTTGACGATCTTGTCATCCACCTGGTCAACGAGCTCGTGGTCCTTGTTGGTGTACTCAAACTTGGAGAGCACGTAGCGCATCGCGTTAATGCGGGCACGCTTCTTGTCGTTGGACTTGATGGTGATCCACGGAGACTCTTCAGTATCGGTGTAACGGAACTGCTCCTCCTTGGCGCGGGTGTAATCATCCCACTTATCCAGAGAGGCCAAGTCCATGGGCGAAAGCTTCCACTGACGGACCGGGTCGATCTGGCGGATGGCGAAGCGGGTGCGCTGCTCCTTGCGGGTCACGGAGAACCACAACTTAGTCAGCGAAATGCCGGAGCCGAGAATCATGTTCTCCAGCATCGGAACCTCGCGCAGGAACTCTGCGTGCTGGGATTCCGTACAGAAGCCCATGACGCGCTCCACGCCGGAGCGGTTGTACCAGGAGCGGTCAAAGAAGACGATTTCACCACCGCACGGGAAGTGCTGAATATAGCGCTGGAAGTACCACGACGTGGATTCGCGCGGGGACGGCTTCTCCAGCGCTACGGTGCGGGCACCACGCGGGTTGAGGTGCTCATTGAAACGCTTGATGGTGCCGCCCTTGCCTGCGGCATCGCGGCCTTCAAAGAGGATAATGTGGCGCTGGCCGGTTTCCTTGGTCCAGTTCTGCCACTTCAACAGCTCGATCTGCAGGGAGCGCTTGATGGACTCGTACTCATCGCGCGTCATGCGCTCTTCGTATGGGTAGTTCTCGCGCCAAGTCTCAACCGGCGAGCCATCCGGCATGATGAGCGTGGGATCGTCTTCATCGGAGTCATCGACGACGTAGCCGTCGGTCTGCGCAAGGTCGATCTCGGGGAGTTCGTCGTCTTTAATGTCAGCCATGCCAATAATTCTATCTATGAAACAGGCATCCGGCGCGATAAAACTGGTTGCCGCCGCCCAATTTACCCCCGTCGTGGCAGACGGGCGTCAGCAGCAGCCCAGAATGTACGTTTCTCACAAATAGTGCCCCCAAAACTCGAAGATCTGGGGCCTTAATTGATCGATCCGTACCCGCCCTGCTTACGCGACGGTACGTTTTCGCATTCAAGGCTCGGAAAGCGCATGATCCTAAGAGCATGTTTGCGAAAACGTACCGCGTCGCTGCACTAGCCGGTCAGGGTTATAGAAATGAGAAACCCCGCTGCCCAAAGTGGGTCAGCGGGGTTAACGCTTAGTTCTGCGTGAACAGCGTGCTGCTTAGAGCAGGCCGATCAGCTTCTTGGCGCCGGAAGCAGCGTCGCCCAGAGCGTAGAGAAGCGGCAGGATGAGGCCGAAGATGCCGGTGGAAGACAGGGTTTCCATTTTAAAATCTCCTTGGGATTGAAAGTGTGTGTATTAAGTGCGCCCTTCAGAAGGGCACAAGATTACTTCGTGGAGGACAGGGCGTCCAGCTTGGAGGTGTCCGGGGTTACCTCAACGGAGTCAGCGGTAGCAGCACCAGCGATGATGTCGAAAGCCTTAGCGAAGCCCTGGAAGAGGTTCTTGATGCCGGAAGCGAAGTCAGCGAAGTTGCCCAGCTGATCAGCAACGAAAGAAAGATCCATTATGGTCTCCTTTTGTGAAGTCCGGACTCAGAAGTGCCCGGAGGGGTTTGCGGTTTTGCAGACACCCTCAGCGGGCGTCACAAGAAACTATTTTGGCACACCTCCCCAACTTTGCAAGCGTTTAGGCGAGTTAATTTTTCGAATGAAGAGTATTGCGGTTCAAGCATGCAACGAGCGTTATTTATTCACTCGACCTTAACCTAACCAGCAACAACGTCCCTAACTGCGGAAATAGACAGCATCAGGCGCGAGGCGACAAGAAATTTTCTGCAGAACGTAACGCTAGCCGCTTCACTAGCGATTCATAGGCCTGACAAACAAAGTGAAAGCGAGAAATATTTTCCGCAAGAACATGCTCGCCTACCCCCATCCGGGGTAGTGCAAGGACACAAAAAGGTCTCAGAACAGAGAACGCTCCCCACGGTTGACCGTGGGGAGCGTTCGTTTTGCTACTGGCTGCGGCCGCGAGACGCCTCAGTCCGGGGAGCTAAGCATTAGAAGCCCATGCCGCCCATTGCGTCGGGGTCCGGCATGCCAGCGCCTGCACCGGCCGGCTCCGGCTTATCAGCCACAACTGCCTCGGTGGTCAGGAACAGGGCCGCGATGGACGCAGCGTTCTGCAGTGCAGAACGGGTGACCTTGACCGGGTCATTGATGCCAGCGGCCATGAGGTCCACGTACTCGCCAGTAGCAGCGTTAAGGCCCTGACCAGCCGGCAGGGACGCAACCTTGTCCGCAACAACGCCCGGCTCCAGGCCAGCGTTCTGAGCAATCTGCTTCAGCGGAGCAGACAGTGCCTCACGGACGATCTTGACGCCGGTTGCCTCGTCACCGGTGAGGTCAGAGAGGGAATCCAGGACATCAGCTGCCTGCAGCAGGGCCACGCCACCGCCGGCGACGATGCCCTCTTCGACGGCTGCCTTAGCGTTGCGCACGGCGTCCTCGATGCGGTGCTTGCGCTCCTTGAGCTCAACCTCCGTAGCGGCACCGACCTTGAGGACTGCCACGCCGCCGGCCAGCTTGGCCAAGCGCTCCTGCAGCTTCTCGCGGTCGTAGTCGGAATCGGAATTCTCGATCTCGGCGCGGATCTGCTTGATGCGGCCGTCGATCTGCTCCTGGGAGCCAGCGCCCTGAACGATGGTGGTCTCGTCCTTGGTCACGACAACCTTGCGTGCCTGGCCGAGGTACTCGATCTCAGCGGTCTCCAGGGACAGGCCGACCTCCTCGGAGATGACCTGGCCGCCGGTGAGGATAGCCATGTCCTGCAGGGTGGCCTTGCGGCGGTCGCCGAAGCCCGGAGCCTTCACGGCAACGGACTTGAAGGTGCCGCGGATCTTGTTGACCACGAGGGTGGACAGGGCCTCGCCCTCAACATCCTCAGCGATAATCAGCAGCGGCTTGCCGGTCTGCATGACCTTCTCCAGCAGCGGAACGAGGTCCTTGATGTTGGAGACCTTGGAGGAAACCAGCAGGATGTACGGATCCTCGAGGACAGCCTCCTGGCGCTCCATGTCGGTAGCGAAGTAGCCAGAGATGTAGCCCTTGTCGAAGCGCATGCCTTCGGTGACCTCAAGGTCAACGCCGAAGGTGTTGGACTCCTCAACGGTAATAACGGAGTCCTTGTTTACGGAGCCGTTGCCCACGGTGTACATAGCCTCGGCGATCTTCTCGCCGATTGCCGGGTCAGCGGCAGAAATACCAGCGGTGGTGGCGATCTCTTCCTGGGTCTCTACTTCCTTCGCGGAGGAGAGCAGGGAGTCAACAACCTTCTTGGTAGCGGCCTCGATGCCGCGCTTAATGCCCATCGGGTTAGAACCAGCGGCTACGTTGCGCAGACCCTCACGCACGAGAGCCTGTGCCAGAACGGTAGCGGTGGTGGTGCCGTCACCGGCAACGTCATCAGTCTTCTTAGCTACTTCCTTGACCAGCTCTGCACCGATCTTCTCGTACGGGTCCTCGAGCTCGATCTCGCGCGCGATGGAGACACCGTCGTTGGTAATGGTCGGGGCGCCCCAGGACTTCTCCAGGACGACGTTGCGGCCCTTGGGGCCGAGGGTGACCTTGACGGCGTCGGCAAGCGTGTTGAGACCACGCTCGAGGCCGCGACGTGCCTCTTCATCGAAGGCAATGATCTTTGCCATGTGTTTGTGCTCCTTAAGCTTTGTTGAGGACGACACTCACGTCTGGATCTATGACGGACGCCCGCGACGGCACGGCTGGCGAGTGTTCTCCAGCCCCAACCACATAGATGATTTTGATTCATTTCTGGCACTTGCCATGTGGAAGTGCTAGCGACCATTCTGGCACTCAGACCTACCGACTGCAAGATTCAACACGAACGCTATAAGCGAACGGGCGGTGCATAAGCACCGCCCACGAAAACGAACTGCCCGCTAAACCGAACCGCCCGTCACAACGAAGTCTCTGTCGCGCTTAAGACGCAGCCTTCTTCGCTGTCCACTTATACGCCGCGGCAATGCCGGCAACGAAGAGGATGACGCCCACGAACTTGGCTGCCGTGCCGCCCTCGAAGATCTCCAGCGGGGAATCGCCTCCCGACGCCGCGATGATGCCCGCATTGACCACGCCGAAGAGCGACTCACCCACGATGAGGCCGGTGGCCAGCAGCGTGCCCATGCGCTTAGCAAAGTCCGGCTTGGACTGGCGGGCCGCCCACCGGTTGTAGAAGTAGCCCAAGAAAGCGCCGATCGGCACCACAATGGTGATGGCTGCCGGCAGGTACATGCCCATGCCCACGGCCAGCGGGGACAGGGAGTACTTGTCGGTGAAGTGGCGCAGGCACTCGTCCACGATGATGATGACGGCACCAATAGCCGCGCCCAGACCGATGAGATCCCACGGCAGGGAGTTATCGAAAATACCGGAGGCTACCGAAGACATCAGCGCGGCCTGCGGTGCAGCCAGTGCGTCCTCACCAGCGCCTTCCATGCCCTGGAAGCCGAAGCCGGTGAGCATGACCTGCAGAATCGGCGGAATCACCAGGGAGCCGAAGAGGACACCGATAATGAGCGCTACCTGCTGCTTCCACGGCGTCGCACCGACCAGCTGACCGGTCTTGAGGTCCTGCAGGTTGTCATTGGAAATAGTCGCGATACCGAAAACAATGGCCGCAGTAAACAGCGTGTAGGCCACCAGCGACAGCGGCTCCGCGTCCGTCCCGCGGGTCACGGCGGCAATGATCAGCGCGGCAGCGATGACCGCGATGATGCCGATGGAGGAAATCGGCGAGTTGGAGGCACCGATGAGGCCAGCCATGTAGCCACACACCGACGCGATGATCAGGCCCACGAGCAAGGTGAAGAGTACGGAGACCGTGATGAGGACGGCCATGTGGTCGTGGATATCGGTGCCGCGCACGAAGTTCCACAGCAGCAGACCAATCGGAATCATCAGGACCAGGATGGTGCCAATGACATAGGGCGCCGGAATATCGCGCTCCTCCACCGCTACCTGCTGGCCGCCCTTGCGGTCACGGGAGGAGGCGAAGGACTCAGCCATGCCCTTGGCAATCGGACCGGTGATCTTGATCAGCGTCCAGATCGCGGCGATAGCCATGGTGCCCACGCCGATGAAGCGAATCCGGCCGGAGAAGACGGAATCAACAGTGTCCATGAGCGTGGCCGGATCACCCAGCCCCTCACCACCGGTGAGGATGGGCAGCAGGATGAGGTAGGAGATGACCACGCCGACGAGCATGGCAATACCCACGGCCAAGCCCACGAGGTGGCCCACGCCGACCAGCGCCAGCGAGAGGGAGCTACCCAGCGTCGTCGCGCCAGGGCCCAGCTTGAAGTAGGTGGCCACCTCGGAGGCGGCTGCCTTCATAGCCGCCAGCAGTGCCATGACGGCAGAAAGGATGCCGCCAAAGAGGATGACGTGCAGGCCCTTCGTGTTCTCTTCGTGGGCGGCCTCGCCCTCCTCACCGGTGCTATCGCCCACCTTGAGGACCTCCGCCGCGGCCACGCCTTCCGGATAGGGCAGGTCCGAGCCCGTCACCAGCGCACGGCGCAGCGGAATGGAGTACATCACGCCGAGCACACCGCCGATGGCGCACACCGCGGCGGTATCGATGAAGGAAAAGCCCTGCCAGTAGCCCACCATGACCAAGCCCGGGAGCACGAAGATGATCGCGGACAACGTGCCGGCCGCAGAGGCGATGGTCTGCACGATGTTGTTTTCTTTGATGTTGTGCCCGGCAAAACGGCGCAGCACCGCCATGGAAATCACGGCGGCAGGAATGGACGTGGCAAACGTCAGGCCCACCTTGAGGCCCAGATACACGTTGGCGGCGGTAAAGATAAGAGTGATGAGCCCACCAATGATGATGCCGCGCAGCGTGAGCTCGCGGAGCGTGGACTGGGAACCTTCGGCGGTGGTAGACGCCATGTCAGGTCCTTTCTAAAAAGAACTTATAAACAATATGGACTAGAACCGTGCATATGTTACTACCTAGCGGCCGGTAGGCCGAGTTGAGGATCCGAGTAGGTTGGAGTGCATGACCAAGATTTCTGAGTTTGTGAACAATGACCGCGACACTATTTTCAACCAGCTCAAGGAGCTCGTCTCCTTCAATTCCGTCCACAACGAGCCGGGTCTAGAGGACCAGACCGCGAAGGCGGCGGAGTGGGTCCACGCCGCGCTTGTCGACGCTAACTTCACCCCCGAGGCCATCACTACCGCTGATGGTTCCACGGCGATCGTCGCCAAGCGCCCCGGCAAGGAGGGCGCGAAGACGGTGCTGCTGTACTCGCACTACGACGTGGTTCCTGCCGGAAACCCCGACGCGTGGGAGTCGGATCCCTTCACGCTGACCGAGCGCGATGGCCGCTGGTACGGCCGCGGCGCCGCTGACTGCAAGGGCAACGTCGCCATGCACCTGGCGGCGCTGCGTGCACTCGACGCTCACGGTGGAACCGACCTCAACCTCACCGTGCTTATTGAGGGCTCCGAGGAACGCGGCGGCGAGGGCCTGTCCGCACTCATCGAGGAGCGCCCTGAGCTCTTCGCGGCCGACGCGATTCTCATCGCCGATGCCGGCAACGCCAAGGTAGGTGTCCCGACGCTGACGACCTCCCTGCGCGGCGGCTCGCAGATCAACGTCAAGGTCTCCACCCTCCACTCGGCCGTGCACTCCGGCCAGTTCGGCGGCGCGGCTCCCGACGCCGTCAAGGCGCTCATGCGCGCGCTGGATTCCCTGACGGATGAGTACGGCCGCACGACTATCGACGGCGTCGATTGCGAGGGCACCTGGCCGCTGGCCGAGGGCCAAGACACCGCCTACAGCGAGGAGAACTTCCGCGCCGACGCACAGATGCTTGAGGGCACCGAGGTCATGGGCGCGCAGGACCCGGCCGGTGCCACCGCCATCGCGGATATGATTTGGGCCCGCCCGGCAGTGACCATCACCGGCTTTACCTCCACCCCGGTGGCCGAGGCCGTCAATGCCGTGCCCGCCACCGCAGAAGCCAACATCAACCTGCGCACCCCCGCCACCATGGATCCCCGCGCTACCGCGGAGGCAGTGGCCGAGCACCTGAAGAAGCACGTCCCGTGGGGCGCACACATCGAGGTCACCATCTTGGAGGCCAACCTGGGATTCGAGACCGACCCGGCAAAGCCCGCGGTGGCTTTGCTCGGCGAGTGCCTCGGCGAGGCATTCGGTGGGGAGACCATCACCCAGGGCATGGGCGGATCCATCCCGCTGACCGTGGAGTTGCAGGAGAAGCACCCGAACGCGGAGATCGCACTCTTCGGCGTCGAGGAGCCGCAGTGCACCATCCACTCCGCTAACGAGTCGGTCGACCCGACCGAGATTGAAAAGATCGCCATCGCCGAGGCGCTCTTCCTGCAGCGCTTCGCCTAAGCGCACCGCAGCGCTGCCCACCGTGGCCCGGGCATCCCGGGCGGGCGGCGCAGTACCCCTCCAACCTGGGCCGCTGACGACGTGGAAGAACGCCAACAGGAGACGCATATATAACTGTATGAAATGAAAATGTGAAAATTGGGATTTCAGACTGTATCGTGAGCACTAGTAGACGCCCGCCAGTGCGGTGGGTTTAGCCCAGTCCCCCGACAAGGAAAGGACGCCACCGCAACCTCGTGCTCACTCTCTTTTGTGCCTTGGTTCTAACCACCATCGCCGCTCCCTTCCTGATTTTCTATCTCGGCCGCCGTGCCTTCGGCCTCTTGGCAATAGTGCCCGCGGTTGGGTTCTTCTGGGTGCTCCAACGGCTGACCGATGGCACGCTGCGCGACGGCAACCAGCTGGCCTATGACCTCAACTGGATGCCAGCAGCGCACCTCGATGTCAGCTTCCGCATGGATGCGCTTTCCGCGTTATTCAGCCTCATCATCTTGGGCGTAGGCGCGCTGGTCCTGCTCTATTGCTGGGGCTATTTCGACCACTCCCGGCGGCGCCTCGCCCTCTTCAGCAGCCAAATGGTGGGCTTTGCCACGGCCATGTATGGCCTGGTGATTTCCGATAATTTCCTGCTGCTCTACGTCTTCTGGGAAATCACCTCCCTGCTGTCTTTCCTCTTGGTGAGCTATTACGGCGAGCGAGCCTCGTCGCGTCGATCAGCGCAGCAGGCGCTCATGGTCACCGTCCTGGGCGGTCTCGCCATGCTGGTGGGTATTACCCTCCTCGGCCGCCAGACCGGCGCGTGGTCTTTCAGCAGTATCGCCGCCACCGAGGACCTCGCCAACACGCCCTACCTCACCGTGGCTATCGTGCTCATTCTCTGTGGTGCGCTTTCCAAGTCCGCCATCGCCCCAGCCCACTTCTGGCTGCCCGGTGCCATGGCCGCACCGACCCCGGTCTCGGCCTACCTGCACTCCGCGGCCATGGTGAAGGCCGGCATCTATCTCGTCGCACGCCTTGCCCCCTCGGTGCATGACATCCCCACTTGGCACCTCGTGGTCCTCCCCTTGGGTGCTTTCACCATGCTGCTCGGCGGCTGGATGGCGCTCAAGCAGCGTGACCTGAAGCTCATCCTGGCCTACGGCACCGTCTCGCAGCTGGGCTTTATTACCGCCATCATCGCCATTGGCTCCCGCGAGGCGATGCAGGCAGGACTGGCGCTGACCGTCGCGCACTCCCTCTTCAAGGCCGCGCTCTTCATGATCGTCGGCGCTATCGACCATTCGACGGGAACCAGGGACATCGACAAGCTTGCGGGCCTGGGCAAGAAGAATCCCGCGCTGTACGTCCTGGCCATCCTCCCCGCGATGTCCATGGCCGGTATCCCGCCCCTGCTGGGCTTCGTGTCCAAGGAAGCCACGCTCGAGGCCATCATGGGCGAGGAGCTTCTGGTCGGCATGCCGCGCAACATGCTGCTTGTCACCGTCGTCGTCGGTTCCGCGCTGACGATGGCCTACGCGCTGCGCTTCTTGTGGGGAGCCTTCTCCTCCAAGGGCCAGGACGAGCCCTCTGAGGCGGTAGCAAACATGCACCACATTGGCCCCTTCCTGTGGATCCCGCCGACGGTACTGACCTTGCTCACCATCTTCTTCGGTCTGCTGCCGCTGCCGCTCTCCCACGGCATCACGCAGCACTTGGACAACACCTTTGGGGCGCAGGACGCCTCCGAGCTCGCCCTGTGGCATGGCTGGACCATCCCGCTGCTGCTCTCCGTGATCATTATCGCTGCGGGTTCCCTCCTCCACTGGCAGCGCCAGGCGCTCACCAAGGCCCAATTCACCTACCCCGCATTGGGCTCTGCCGACGATGCTTACGACGCCATCATCAACTCCCTGCGCCAGCTCTCCCTGCGCATTACCGCCTCCACGCAACGCGGTTCGCTGCAATACAACCTCACGGTCATCTTCGCCACGCTCATGGTGCTGCCCATCGTCATGCTCATCCGCGGCGATCTCACCAACGTGCGCATGATCGTGGCCGAGAACCCCTGGCAGGCCATCGCCGCGGTGATCATCATCATCGCCGCCGTGGCCGCCACGGTGCTGGATAACCGCCTCTCCGGGGTCATCCTGGTGGGTGTGACCGGCTACGCCTTGTCCTTCATCTTTGCGCTGCAGGGCGCTCCGGACCTGGCGTTGACGCAGCTCCTCGTGGAAACCATCATCATGGTGCTCTTCATGCTGGTGCTGCGCCGTATGCCGGCCAATACCGAGTGGAAGCAGGATCCCAAAACCGGTCGCTTGCGCGCCTGGCTGGCGGTAGGCGTGGGCCTTGCCGTCACCGTGGTGGGTATGTTTGCCATCAACGCTCGGCGCGAGGAGCCCATCTCGCAGTACATGCCGGATCTGGCCAAGGAGATTGGCCACGGCGCCAACACGGTCAACGTCCTGCTCGTGGACCTGCGCGCGTGGGATACCTTCGGCGAGATCACGGTGCTCGTCATTGCCGCAACGGGTATTGCCTCGTTGATTTTCCGCACGCAGAGCTTTACCCGTGCCTCCCGCCGCCCGACCTTGCAGGTCACCGGGCGCCGCTGGCTGGCTGCAGGCGTGGAATCGGAGAAGGCACTCAACCGCTCGCTCATGGTGGACGTGAGCACCCGTATTCTCTTCCCCTCGATGATGGTGCTGTCCCTGTACTTCTTCTTCGGCGGCCACAACGCCCCCGGCGGCGGTTTTGCTGGCGGCCTCGTGGCAGCCTTGGCGCTGATTCTGCGCTACCTGGCTGGCGGCCGCGAGGAGCTCGAAGAGGCGCTGCCTCTCGACGGCGGCCGCACCATGGCGGTAGGCCTGCTGCTCTCCCTCAGCGCCGTTATTACCCCGATGCTCTTGGGCTACCCGCCGCTGACCTCTGGGTACACGAAGGTAGGTATACCGCTCATCGGTGATGTGTCGCTGCCGTCCGCGCTGATTTTCGACGCCGGCGTCTACCTCATCGTCATTGGCCTGACGCTCTACGTGCTGTCCTCCTTGGGCGCGAAGCTCGATGAGGAAGAAGAGATGCGTAAGCAACGCGCCCGCGATCGCGCACGCTCCCTGGCGCGCCGCACACAAGCAAAAGAAACCGCTGCCACGGCAGAGAAAGGACACGCCTAATGGATGCCAATCTCATGCTCCTGCTCGCTGCGGGCGTGCTCTGCGGCACCGGAGTCTACCTGTTGCTCGACCGCGCGATGACCAAAATGCTGCTCGGCATCTTGCTGCTGGGCAACGGCGCGAACCTCTTCATGCTCATGGCTGGCGGCCAAGCCGGCTCGCCGCCTATCGACGGCCGGAACTCCCTCCCCTACGGCGATCAGATCGCCGATCCGCTGGCCCAGGCGATGATCCTCACGGCCATCGTCATTTCGATGGCGCTGACCGGCTTCATCCTCACCTTGGCTTACCGCCAATACCGCTACCGCTCCGCGGACGTGATTGAGGACGACACCGAGGACGCTGCCATCGCGGCGATTGCCTCGCGCCCGGGCAATGCCTCAGCCGCCCCTGACCACGACGCGTCTAATGACCCGACCACCGGACGCACCACCAAGGAAGGCGATAAGTTTGGCCCCGAGTTCTTCGAGGCTCCCGTGAAGGAGGCGACCGATGAGTGAGACCATCTCGCCCCTAGTGGATCTGTTGCTGCCGTATATCAGCTACCTGATCCCCCTGCCGATCATCATCCCGGCCTTGGCTGCTGCGCTGGCGATGCTCTTTGCTCGCAATACCAATGCGCAGCGCCGCATCGCTTTCTTCTCGCTGCTCACGCTCGCCGTGGTGAATGCCGCTCTGATTGCCATCGCGGATACCACCGGCATTCAAACCCTTCAGGTGGGCGGCTGGGACGCGCCGGTGGGCATCACGTTGGTGGCGGACCGTTTGTCCACGGTCATGCTCTTTACCTCCTCCATCGTCCTCTTCTCCGTCATGTGGTACGCGATCGCACAGGGCGTGCGCGACGGCACGAAGGACGAGCCGGTGGCGGCTTTCCTGCCCACCTACATGCTGCTGACCATGGGCGTGAACGTGTCCTTCCTGGCCGGTGACTTGTTCAACCTCTACGTGGGCTTCGAGATCTTCCTCGTGGCCTCCTACGTTTTGCTCACCCTCGGCGCCTCACCGGCGCGCGTGCGGGCCGGCGTGGGCTACGTCATGGTCTCCATGGCGTCCTCGCTCATCTTCGTGCTGGCTTTGGCCTATGTCTACGCCACGGTGGGCACGATGAACATGGCCCAGATTGGCATCCGGATGGAAGATATCCCCGCGGGTACCCGCACCGCGGTGTTCTCCGTGCTGCTCATCGCCTTCGGAATTAAGGCGGCCGTCTTCCCGCTGGATGCCTGGCTGCCGGACTCCTACCCCACCGCCCCCTCGCTGGTCACCGCCGTCTTCGCGGGCCTGCTCACCAAGGTTGGTGTCTACGCCATCATCCGCGCGCGCACCTCGATCTTTACTGATGGCGGGCTGGACGTCCTTCTCATGTGGGTCGCACTGGCCACGATGCTCGTGGGTATTTTGGGCGCTATCGCCCAATCGGATATCAAGCGATTGCTGTCCTTCACACTGGTCAGCCACATCGGCTATATGATCTTCGGCGTCGCCCTCGGAACCGCGCAGGGCTTGTCGGGCGCCATCTTCTACGCGGTGCACCACATTCTGGTGCAGACCGCGCTGTTCCTGGTGGTGGGCCTCATCGAGCGCCAAGCCGGCACCTCCTCGCTGCGGCGCTTGGGCTCGTTGATCTACACCGCGCCGATCATCGCCATCCTGTACTTCATCCCGGCCATGAACCTGGGCGGTATCCCGCCCTTCTCCGGCTTCCTGGGCAAGATCATGCTGCTCCAAGCCGGCGCGAATGAAGGTTCCTGGCTGTCCTGGGTTCTCATCGGCGGCGCGGTGGTCACCTCCCTGCTGACCCTCTACGTCATGATCCTCGTGTGGGCCAAGGGATTCCTGCGCGACCGCGGCGATGCGCCCGAGGGCAACCTCGCCATGGTGCGGCCTTCCCCACTGGGAGAAGTCACCGAGTACGTCGAATTGGAAGAGCGCGATGACGTCGGCCGCGTGCCCTTCGGCATGCTGGCCTCTACTTCCCTACTCGTCATCGCCTCGGTATCGATGTCCTTCCTGGCGGGCCCCATCTCCGGTGTCACCACCCGCGCGGCCACCTCGGCGCAGGATGATTCCATCTACCGTTATGCCGTCCTGGGTGATTCCGCCGAGGACCCGACGCGCCACTTAGACCCCGCTGAGCGCTACGAGGAGGGCGCGGATTCGCGAAAGAACCGCAGCGAGCCCCTCCCGGATCCGGAACCGGTGGCGCCGACCACGAGGACGTCGCCAAGCACGACGGCTACACTCCCCACGACCGTGGACGATGATGAAAAGGAGGTGTCGCGATGAGATTCTCCGGTATTAAGCACCGCTTCCGGCCATGGTTCATGGTGTGGATCGTCGTCATGTGGTGCATGCTCATGGGCGAAGTTACCGTAGCGAACCTGGTGGGTGGCCTGCTCGTCAGCCTCGTCATCGTCTTTGCGCTGCCGCTGCCGGCCATGCCCGTGGCGGGGATTTCGGTGAGCTGGGGCAAACTGCTCGTCTTCATGGCGCAGTGGTTTATAGAGCTCATGGAGGCCTCCATCATGGTCGGCTGGCTGGCGGTGCGCCCGCAGCCGGTGCCGAAGACGGCGATTGTGAAGCTGCCGATGCGAGTGGAGAACGAGTTCATTCTCTCGCTGGCGGTCAGCCTGTACAACCTGCAGCCCGGCGGCACGGTCTCCGATATCGACATTGCCAACCGCATGTTGACCATCCACCTGCTGAACGCCGATTCCGAAGAGGACCTGGAACGCGAAATCGCGGCCGTACGCAAGCTCGAGGCCGATATGATTGCCATCTTTGAAAGGAGCCACCCCTGATGGATACGGACCTGTATAACATCCTGCTCACCGTGGCCGCCGGCTTCCTCGTGGTGGCATTCCTCATCACCACGTGGCGCATCGTCATCGGCCCGAACTCGCTCGACCGGCTCATCGCTATGGACGGACTCGTGGCCATGTTCCAATGCGCCCTGGCCACCTATATCTGCTGGACGCTGGACACGACGGTCTCCAACGCGATGATCGTCGTGGCGCTCCTCGGCTTCATCTCCACGGTCTCTGTCACCCGATTTAGGAAGAGGGATTCATGAGTTACGCACTGATTGCCGATATCCTCTCCATCATCCTCATCCTCGTCGGCTCCATCCTCATCTTGGCGGCATCGATTGGCGTGGCGCGCTTTAAGGACACGATGGCGCGCGTGCATGCCATCGCCAAACCACAGACCACAGGGCTGATCTTCACCATCGTGGGCGCGATCATCAAGGTGACGGGCTCCGAGGACTTCAGCGTGGCCGAGAGGGGCGACCTGGGAATCCTCGTCTTGCTCGTTCTCTTCGCCATGATCACCAGCCCGGTGACCGCGCAGAGAACCACGCGTATCGCCCGCCGCGAGGGCCTGTACGGTCCCCCGGAATCGATGACACGCAACGAGAGCCCGGCCGCGCGTTCGATGCGCCGAAAGTAAGGACACGGTACCTTTCTGCCGGGAAATGCGGGGACAATAATATAGGCTGCAAAGGGCACTAATAGGTGGTCAGGCGAGGAGAGTCGACGTGAAGAAGCTGCAAGGCGTACCAACGATGTGTGCTGTCCTCGCACTGGGCATCGCGGTGATGGTGTACAAGATCATCCAGTTCGATGGCCACAAGGCCTTCACCTTCATCCTCCCCTTTGACCTCGCCATCTACCGCATGGCTGGCGAGGATCTCAACGCCGGTGGCCTGCTGTACGACGCCCCCTATATCTTTGAATTCCCTTTCACTTACCCACCCTTTGCGGGCCTGCTGTTCAAGGTCTTGCCGTTCTTCAGCAAGGACGCGCTGACCATTATCTGGCCTTCGCTCATGTTCTTGGCTGTGCTGGCCATCATCGTCATGATCTTCCGCGAGCGGGGCGTGAAGATGACCCCGGCGGCCGTCCTCATCGCGGTGCTGCTGACCGCGCTGACCCCGGCGAATGAGACGATGCACGGGTCGCTGTACTACGGGCAGGTCAACGTCTTCCTCATGTTGCTCGTGGCCTTTGACTTCCTGCCTATCAAGCGCCGCCTGCCGGGCGTGGGCATTGGCCTGGCTGCCGGAATCAAGCTGACCCCGGCCTACATGGGCCTAGCTCTGCTCTTTGAGAAGCGCTGGTGGGCTGCCGCGGGTGCGGTGATTACCTTCCTCGTCACGGTGGTGCTCGGATTCCTCTTCGTTCCTGATGCGATGGTGTTCTGGACCGATGCCATGTTCAACTCCTCGCGTGTGGGCGAGCATGCCAACCCCGGGGCGAAGTCGCTGCGCTCGCTCATGTTCCGCGAGCTCGGCATCGACGGTGGCATCTGGTGGATCCTGGCGGTCATCGTGGTCTTCGCGCTGACCTGCCTGGCGCTGCGCACCGCCTACCTGCGCGGCAACCGCTCGGCGGCCTTCGCTCTGACGGGCCTGAGCACCTGCCTGGTCTCCCCCTTCTCGTGGTACCACCACTTCGTGTGGACCATCCCCTTCATCGTCATGGTCTTCGTCTCGGTTAACCAGGCGGTGAGCTCGCGTGTGTCCGGCAAGGGCGGTGAGCAGCTCGCGGGGCTTGCCTCCGTGGCGGCCTTGTTCGTGCTCTCGCTGCCCTTCATGTCAGTGCCCGTGTGGTTCACCATGTCTTCGGCCAACCTCGACGCAATCCAGTCCTTCCAACCGTGGGCAACCTCGCTGTGGACGCTGTCCTGCCTAGCCTTCATCGCGGTCTACGCCGTGTGGGGCTTCATTGCGCCGCGCAAGCGCGCGGTGGCGGAGAGCTAGGGGGACGTTTCGATCAATTAAGCCCCTGAAACCCCCAATTTTCGGGCCTTAATTGATCGTTCGGTACTTACGCCAGCCGCTCCATCTCATCCGCAGTGGCCTCAACCACCTTCTGCCAGCTGCCGGTCTCCTGGTACAAACGGCGCTGGCGCTCATAGCCCGCCCCACCGTCGATGATCTCCTGCACTAGCTGCAGCTCCCGGGCGCAGCCCAGCTCTTCCGAGAGCGGAGCCAGCTCCACCAAGAGATCCGCCAGCTCATCCTTGATCCAGCGTTCATCGGTCTCGCGCGAGGTGATGACCAGCGCGTCCATGCCATAGCGCGCGCCGCGCCACTTGTTCTCCGCCACGTGCCACGGCTGCAGCGTGGGCAGCGTTTCGCCGGCGTCGATCATGCGGTCATAGTGCACCACGAGGCAGTGTGTCAGCGCCACGATGGCGGAGAGCTCGCGGAGGTTGGAGGCGGCGTCGGAAATCCGCACCTCCACCGTGCCCCACTTGGAGGCCGGGCGGACGTCGAAGTGCATCGAGCCAGTGTGGTTGATGACTCCCGAAATAGCCTGGTCCCGCATATAGGACTTCCACTGCTCCCAGTTCTCAAACTGGTAGGGCATGCCCGCGGTGGGCAGCTGCTGGTAGAGCATCGTGCGGTTGGAGGCATAGCCGGTATCGAGCCCCTCCCACCCCGGCGAGCAGGCGGAAATTGCCAGCAGATGAGGGTACTTCGTCATCAGCGCATTAATGATGGGCCACACGCGGTCCTCGTGGCTGATGCCGACGTGCACGTGGGTGCCCCACAGCAGCATCTGCTGCCCCCAATACTGGGTGCGGTTGATAATTTCGGAGTAGCTCTCCTTGTTGGAGACGGGGTTCTTCCGGAAGTCCGTGAAGGGGTGCCCGCCCGAGGCCCACAGGCGCACACCCAAGGAGTCGGCCGCCTCACGCACGGCGCTGAGCGACGCCCGCAGGTCCCCCATCGCCTCCGGCACCGTCCGGCACACCCCGGTCACCAGCTCCACCGTGTTTTGGAGGAATTCCTTTTCCAGGTGGATGTCGGGATGAGCGGCGTGCACGCGGTCGATAAGTTCAGCGCCGCGCGGCACGAGATCCCAGGTCGCTGGATCAACGAGGGCAACTTCCCACTCAACACCCAGCGTGGGCTCGGGCGAGCGGGCGAAGTTCTCTTCCGGAATATTCACCCATTCATCCTATCCGTCGGGCGGATGAATTTAATAAGATTTTATTCCCTAGGCTTGGGGAACCGCGAGGACAACCACGACGGCATCGCCCTTGGTGTAGTCCCCGGTCAGCTCGGCCGGGTACGGGGCAATCGCTTCCGCCGGTACGTTGGCACCGTAGTACTGGGCGGCAACTTCCTTGGCGAGGCTCTCGGCGGCCGCATCCCCCTCCGGGAAGTAGACGGTGGTCTTCGGAGCCACGAGGACGTCGCCGCTGATATTGCCCACCTCGGCGATGTGGAAGTGCTGGGACTTCAGGCGCTCGGCCTCATCGGCAGCGAAGTTGGCGCGACCGGAGTTGTTGAAGACGTTGACGGGGATCTCCGCCTGGGCACGGTCGGAATTGCCCGCGTTTGCGCCGGCCTCGGTGTTCTCACCATGCTCAGCGCCGGCCTCAGCGGCGTTCTCCGAGTCGGCGTCGGCATCAGCCGGGCGCTCGTTCTCGGCAGCGTCCTTGTTCTTATCGGCTTCGCCCGAAGCGCCGCCGGCAGCACCGTCGCCCTCGGCGCCGCCAGTCGCGGGGCCGGATACGACAGCATCGTTGCCGGCCGGTGCGTTCTGCGCGGTGTCCTCCGACTTATCAGAGGTCATGGCGTAGAGAGCCCACATGCCGAGCATAACGGCAACGGCGATAAGCACCATGGCGAGGCCGCGCAAGGGGAGCTTGCTCGCAGGAGCGGCAGCGGCGGCCGGGGCGGCAGCCGAATCGGAATCGGCGGCGTGGCGCGCGTGGTCAGCGGACGAGACAGAGTTTTCCGGATTCACATTAGTCACACTGGAAACTCTAGTATCTATGAGTCTCAGTCCGGGGCATTGCTGCGCGCGGCGCGCCGGACGTCGTCGCGGACGTCGCGAAGCCGGCGCAGGCGGGTGACCAACAGCGGGTAGGAGGCGTGCGCCGCGGGGTCATCCAGGAGCACGTTGAGGCGCTGGTGATAGCGCACCGGAGTGATGTCCAGCTGCGTGCGGATGGCCTCCTCCTTGGCGCCGATATCGCGCGGGGCGTGGGACTCGAACTCCAAAATCGCGGCGTCTAGGTCTGACAGGGAGTGCATGCTTAGACTGTATGCCATGACTATTCGTCCCATCGTTATCCACGGCGACCCGGTCCTCCATAATCCCACCGAGCCGGTCACCGAAGCCATCGACTCCCCCGAGCTACAGGAGCTCATCGCGGACATGCACGAAACCATGGACGCCGCGCACGGAGTTGGCCTGGCCGCTAACCAGATCGGCGTGAACAAGCGCCTCTTTGTCTACCACTGCCCCGACACCGACGGTCCCAATGGCACCGAGCTTCCCGACGGCGGCATGCGCCGCGGCTGCGTCATCAACCCGGTGCTGGAAACCTCCGAGATCCCGGAGACCATGCCGGCTGACGACGGCTCCGAGGACGAAGGCTGCCTCTCCGTCCCCGGCGAGGGTTTCCCCACCGGCCGCGCCGACTGGGCCCGCGTGACCGGCAAGAACGAGAAGGGCGAGGACATCTCCATCGAGGGCTACGGCTTCTTCGCGCGCATGCTGCAGCACGAAACCGGCCACCTCGACGGCTTCGTCTACACCGACGTGCTCACCGGCCGCTACAAGCGCCAGGCCAAAAAAGCCATTAAGCGCAACGGCTGGACCGAGGCCGGGCTTACCTGGCTGCCGGGCGAGGACGAGGACCCCTTCGGGCACGACGACTAATGTCCCGCATCTTCCGCTCCGATGACGTCTCCGTGGGCGAGCGCGTGGTAGCCCGGCGCGATTTCGGCGGCGTGCACAGCGATGTCATCGGCCACGTGCTCAGCCTGGATCCGCTGCTCATCCGCCCGCAGGAGGTCGGCGGCTACCCGTCTTCGCTCGACGCGGTGGAGATTCCGCCGGAGCAACTCAAGATTATTAAGCGCCTCTCCCCGCGCACGGTGCGCAACTCCGATATCCGCGCCGTCGAGGTGGCCACCGCGGCTGCCTTCCCCGGCAAGGAGCACACGTGGACCTCCGATGGGCAGTGGCTCATGCGCGCTGGCGATGGCGTGACGGGCCGCTCCAATTCGGCGGTGCCGCTCGGCCCTTCCGCGGGTTTCCTCCCGGTGCCGATGGAAGAGATCGAAGCGTTTTATGCCCGCCACGATCTGCCCGTGTGCCTGGCCATTCCGGAGCGCATCGGTGCCTCCGCGGAGAAGCTGCTGGCGGCCGAACCCGAAGCCTGGGAGCTCGAACCGGAGATCCTCGTGATGGTGCGCGATTTGGCAGATCTCCCTGCCCCGGGGGACGTCAGCTTCCGTATCGACAAGCAGCCCGATTCCGAGTGGCTCGACCTCTACCACTTCCGCGGCCAGGCGCTCCCGCCGCTGGCGCTGGAGTACCTGCGCAGCCGCATCGATGGAACGATGGGCTTTGGGCGCCTGCTCGCCCCGACGGGTGAGACCATCGCGATTACGCGGGGCACGCTGACGGAATCCGGTGACGGCACCGTGTGGCTGGGCTATTCCGCCGTGGAGGTCGCCGAAGGCTGGCGCCGCAAGGGACTGGGCACCGCGCTGGGCGCGCACATGCTGGCCTGGGGCAAAGCCCAGGGTGCTGAGAAGGCCTACCTGCAGGTCGTGGCAGGTAACACGGCCGGGATTCGGCTCTATGAGAAGCTCGGCTTCCTAGAGCAGCACCGCCACCGTTACGCCCGCCGCCTGCCTCAAGTACCCTAAACCACATGCGCATCGCTACCTGGAACATCAACTCCGTCCGCACCCGCGCCCAGCGCGCGGTGGACTTGCTGGCCAAACACGACATCGACGTGCTCTGCCTGCAAGAAACCAAGGTGGCGGATGCGAAGTTCCCCCGCGAGCCCTTTGAGGAAGCCGGATACCACGTCACCTGCCACGGCCTGAACCAGTGGAATGGCGTGGCCATCCTATCCAAGGAAGAACCGGAGGAGGTCCAGACCTTCTTCCCTGCTCAGCCGGGTTTCCACAAGGACCCCGCCAAGGAGCAAAAGCGCGAGGCCCGGGCGGTCTCAGCCCGCATCCGCGGGATTGAGATTTGGTCCCTCTATGTTCCCAATGGCCGTGAGATTACGGACCGGCACTTTGATTACAAGCTGGACTTTCTCTACTCCTTGGCACGCTATGTGGAAACCCGCGTGCAGTCGAAACTACTGCTCACGGGCGATTTCAACATTGCTCCGCGGGATGAGGACGTCTGGGACATCTCTCTTTTCCGCGGCAAGACGCACGTTACCGAGCCCGAGCGCGCGGCTTTTCAAATGCTGGAGGAGGCCGGGCTGCAGGAGGTCACGCGCCGTTTCACCGAAGAAGAGCGCTGGACCTACTTTGATTACAAGTCCCTGCGCTTCCAGAAGAACGAGGGCATGCGCATCGACTTCCAGCTAGCCAGCGAGCCACTAGCGCGTCTCGTCCAGGGCGCCCAGGTGGACATGGTGGAGCGCGCCGGTGACAAGACTTCCGACCACGTGCCGCTGATCGCAGATTTCGATGTCCCCGATTTCGCGTCGGTGCGCTAGCCTGCCATGAACGTGAACGTCGATCTCTCCGTCTGGCAGCTCGTGCTGCTGGTTATTGACTATGGCATCAAGATCATCGCCATCGGCGTGGTCCCCGAGGGCCGCCGCCCCTCCAGCTCTACCGCCTGGCTGCTGGCCATTCTTGTGCTTCCCATCGTGGGGCTGCCGCTGTTCTTGCTCATGGGTTCGCCCTACATCAACCGCCGCCGCCACCGCATTCAGCAAGAAGCCAATGCGCTGCTAAACGACGTCACCGCCTCCACCCCCAACCATCCCTCCGGGCGGCTTTCCCCGGAGGTGGAATCCCTCATCCAGCTCAACCGCAACCTCACCGGGCACCCGGCCCTCATCGGGCACAACAAGGGCCTCCACGCCTCCTATGAGGAGGCCATCTTGGCGATGGCGCGGGCCGTGGACCGGGCTGAGAAATACGTGCTCATTGAGATCTACATCCAGTCTTGGGATGAGGTGACCGATGTTTTCTTCCAGTCCTTGGCGCGCGCCCGCGAGCGCGGCGTGGAGGTCAAACTGCTGCTGGACCAGATCGGTAGCCTGAAGTACAAGGGCTACTTCACGCTGGGCAAGCGCCTCACCGAGATTGACGTCGACTGGCGGCTCATGCTTCCGCTGCAGCTGCATAAGGGACGTTTCCGCCGCCCGGATCTGCGTAATCACCGCAAGATCGTGGTTATTGATGGTCATACTGGCTTCTTGGGCTCGATGAACATGATCAAGCGTGAATACAAGACCAAGGACCGCGCATGGATCGACTACATGGTCGAAATGACCGGACCGGTGGTCACTTCGCTCGCCGCGGTGTTCGCGGTGGATTGGTATCTGGAATCAGAGGAGCAGCTGTCCTTGGACATGCAGCCCTATGACGACGCCATGACGGCGGACTCCAACCACCTTCAGCTGGTGCCCTCCGGCCCCGGCTACACCACGGAACCCAACCTGCGCATGTTCAATTCGGTGGTGCACCACGCCAAGGAAAAGCTCATTCTCTGCTCGCCCTACTTCATTCCGGATGAGTCCCTCTTGGAGGCGGTGACCACCGCCTGCTACCGCGACGTCGAGGTGGAGCTCCTAGTGTCCGCGAAGGCGGACCAGTTCATGGTCCACCACGCGCAGTCCTCCTACTACCAGGCACTCTTGGAGGCGGGAGTGCGGATCTTCCAATTCCCCGAGCCCTTCGTGCTGCACTCCAAGTTCATCCTGGCGGACCCGGGCCTGCCGGAGCGCGAACCGCTGTGCGTGTTCGGGTCTTCCAACATGGATATGCGCTCCTTCGGCCTCAACTATGAATCGACCATGCTGGTGGCCAAGGGCGACCTCATCGAGGATTTCACCCAGCTGGCCACCAACTACAAAAAGGTCTGCCACGAACTCACACTCGAGGAGTGGAACGAGCGCGGCCTGCTGCGCCGCTACGTGGACAACGTCATGCGCCTGACCTCGGCCTTGCAGTAGGAGCACGCCCGCCTGCTCGTTTAATCGGCAGGATGAACTTCGCGTTCTCGCTTTGGCGTTCCGCAAAATCGATCTTGGATTGTTCCTTAGCTTGGCATTTGTGAGGAATCGCAAGCAGCTTATCCAACACAGAGGTATCGATGAAGTAAACGCGCATCAGCCGATCCCAAAAAGTCGATTCATGTTCTCGAAACTAGTCTGCGTTTCGGTGTCATCGACTAATTCACCAGCGGTGACCGCAGCACCCAAGCTGTGCTTGGAAATGGATTCCACGAAATCCGGTAACTCCACCAAAGGCGAGAGCTCGCTTTGCCCGGTTCTGCTATCCCGGTAGCACACTGCTACCTGACCGTTTTTCTCCCCAGAAATCTGGTCCAAGATGGCAGGACTGTGGGTCGTGACAAGAACCTGCGAGTCATGTTTGCGTGCGGATTCGCTAAGCATCTGCATAACTCTTTGCGCCTGCGAAGGGTGGAGCCCGTTTTCCATTTCTTCGACGACAATTTGAGCTACTGGGTTCTCTACGTCATCACCAAGTTCAAGTGGCTGTTCGATATCCAAGTCCTTGGGCGCAGTTTTAAGCGCCGTTGCAATTGCGAGGAATCGGAGGAGGCCATCGCTCATTTCACGAGCAGGCGTTCTTTCTTGCTTTCCATCTTCGAAGTGTTCCACGAGGGTCAGCATGACTTCGTCCAACGGCGAGTCAATAAAGTCCAGTGTGGAATCCACTCCAGTCACATAAGCGGCCAGCTGCCCTAGCTCTTGGAAAGTCTTGGGGGAATCCTTGTGCAACTGCCACAGTACCGCCGAGAGGTTCTCACCGCTACGCTTCAGCTGCGTGCTCTTCCTTGGGACGTAATCCCGCATGAGGCTGGGGACTGGATCGAGGTGAAACACTGATCGAAGCGCCATGGACACAATCGACGCCCCTTTCAACACTGAATTCTCTGCACGGTTCTTTCCCGCAAGCACCGCTTTAATCTGTCCCAAGATAAGGCGAGAGTCACGCAAGAGTGTGGTGGGGTTTGCCCCACGCTTTCCGCTAAAAATTAACGTGTAGATCCCAGCTCGGTTGTCTGCTGCCGGCTGGGTCTTAAACAACTCTGCATCGCTAGTGCGGGTGCCGCTCTTTACGGAATATCCGGTACCCACGAGGCTTTCTTTGACAACACGCAACTCCGGATATACCTGAACCTCGACGTCATAGCGGTACGTATCTGTCCCAGATTCAACGGTACAGCCCAGTTCAAAGCTCTCGGTGCCATGCGGGGCGCAACCACGAGAGCCACCTCGGATCGGGCCGGTTTGGGTCATGCGCCCATCAAGTGCGTCTCCTAGTTCTGCCCCCGATGCCAAGCGGGACAAAACCTCCAGCCCATCCAAAGCATTCGACTTTCCAGAACTGTTTAGGCCAGTCAGAAAAGTGACTGGATGCAGAGTCAATACAGCATCTTGGAAGGACTTGAAATTGCTCAGGCGAAGCTCGGCGAGACGTGGGGTAGCCATGCGGCCAATAATACGCATTGACGCTCTATGCGTTGTGCACATCTGGTGAACTTCACGCGGCGCCGCGGGCCAGCCGCGTGGACGCCACAAGGCCGCACAGCGAGATGAAGCTGCAGCACACCATGCCGATGGCCATGGTCAGCGCGGCGTTCGAGCCCCAGCCCATGAGCGGGCTGATAACGCTGGCCAGCATGGACTGGCCAAAGCCCATGATGGCGGACACGCTTCCTGCGCGCGGGCGCATCAAACCCGTGGCCAATGCCGTGGCATTGCCCATGATGAAGCCGGTCGGTGCCACACAAGCGAAAAGCACAATGAGGCAGACCCACACCGGAGCGCCGAGCAGCACCGCCAGCAACAAGAGCACCCCGCAGACAAAGACGCCGGTCACGCCGGTGCGCAGCATGACCGCCGGGGAGACCGAATCCATCGCGCGCGAGTTAATCAACGTGGCCGCGAAGAGGCCCACGGAGTTGATGCCGAAGACCATCGAATAGCCCAACGGTGAGAATCCCCACTGGTCCTGCACCACAAACGCCGAGGCGGAGATGTAGCAAAACATCGAACAGAAGCCGAAGGCCATGGTCACCAGGTAGCCCCAGACCCGGGCGTTAGTCAGCACCGCCCAGTAATTGCCCGCCACCGTGCGCAGCAGACCATCGCGCGAGCGACCGCCCGCGGTTTCCGGGACGATAGCGATGGCCAGCACCAACTGCACCGCATGCAGCCCCGCCAGCACCCAGAAGATGCCGCGCCAGCCCAGCGGCTCCGCCAGGATGCCGCCCAGTACTGGGGCTACCGCCGGAGCGATACCTTGGAGCGCCATGAGCAGCGAATAGGCTTTCGCCGCCGCGGCACCATGCACGAGGTCCGGGACCACCGCGCGGGAGAGCACCACGCACGCACCGCCGCCGAGGCCCTGCAGCACGCGGGCCACGACGAGCACCGAGGCCGTCGGGGCCATCGCCGCTAACACGGAAGCCAGCAGAGCGAGAAAGGCGCCGGCGACAAGGAGGCGCTTGCGCCCGATGGCATCAGACAGCGGGCCCATGACGAGTTGGCCCATGCCCATGCCGACGAAGAAGCCCGAGATGGTCAGCTGCACCATGGCCCGGGTGGTGCCCAGATCGGAAACGATCTCCGGCATCACCGGCAAGTACATATCAGTAGCGAAAGGCGCTGTTGCGGACAACAGCGCCAACGTCGCCAGAAGCGGAAAAGGGATCACGCGTCGCGCTGCTCCAGCACGATAACGCCCAGGATCCACAGCACACCGGCCCAACCAAAGAAGACGAGGGCCTCAAAGCCAATCGAGCTCCACGGGGCGTTCTCATCCACGTAGTCCAAGGCCCAGTTCTGGAAGGCGGTAAAGGGCATGAAGTGGATGATCTTATCTCCCACTACCGGGAGCAAACGCACCAAGTTTTCCAGGCCCATGTACAAGATGAGGGAAATCGCCACCGTGCCGGCGGTCTGCCTCAGCAGCAGGCCCAGACCCTGCACGAAGAGCACCGCGCCAAAGGCCGCGATGGGGAAGGCCCACAGCATGTGCTTGCCGTCGTCGCTGGAGAAAGGCTGGAAGGCCTCCGCCGCGGATTCGTTGGCCGTGAGATCCGCCAACACGAAGATGTACACCAAGCCCAAGAAGGCAATGACAGCCGCAATCACGCCATACACCACAAGCTTGGCGCAGGCTACGCTCCAGCGATTCGGGTTGGCCAAGAACGTGAGGGATTGCGTCTTGTAGCGGTACTCCGTGGTCACCATCATCGCGCCCTGGATCATCATGATCGGCACGCCCATGAGCAGGAGAATGGAGGCCAAGCTCCGCGGCTGCAGCGGGCTAATGCCCAGCACCGCCTCCCCCGCGTTGAGCGAGTTCAGCAGCGTCCAGCCGGTCACGATGAGGAAGATGAGCGCCGTGGTCCACCAGAAGGACTTCGTCGTGCGCAGCTTCGTCCACTCCGCGTGAACAGTGTTGAAAAACATTAGAACTGGGCCCCTTTCTGCGGTGCCTCCGCTTGGTACTGCACCGCGCGATCCGTCATGGCCACATAAGCCTCCTCCAGTGAGGCGCGGTGGAGGGTCAATTCCGTCAACGGCACGCCCGTGGAATAGGCCAGCTTGCCCACGTAGTCCGTGGTCTGGTGAGGGATCACCAGCGTCGGGCGCTGCTCTTCATCGACCGACTCGCGGAAGGTCACTCCAGCCTCCTTGAGCGCCGAGCCGAACTCGCGCAGGTGCTCCGAACGCACCACAACCGAAGCACTGGAGTTTTCCTTCACAAAGTCATAGGTGCGCTGATTGGCCAAGAGCCTGCCGCGGCCAATGACCACCAAGTGGTCCGCCGTCTGCGCCATCTCCGCCAGCAGGTGGGAGGAGATGAGCACCGTGCGGCCTTCTGCCGCCAGCGCCCGCACGAGCGAGCGCACCCAGCGAATACCTTCCGGATCGAGGCCATTGACCGGCTCGTCCAGGATCAGCACGCCCGGATCCCCCAGCAGTGCGGCAGCCAGGCCGAGGCGCTGGCCCATACCGAGGGAGAAGCCGCCGGCCTTCTTGCCAGCAACATCAGCCAGCCCCACTAGGCCCAGAACCTCATCGACGCGGGAGGTAGGAATACCGTTAGCCTGCGCCATCCACAGCAGGTGGTTGGCGGCGGTGCGGTTGGCGTGGACCGCTTTGGCGTCGAGAAGCGCGCCCACCTCGCGCAGCGGGTTCTTCAGCTCGCGGTAGGGCTTGCCGTGCACCAGGGCGGTGCCAGCGGTGGGCTTGTCCAAGCCCAGGATCATGCGCATCGTCGTTGATTTTCCAGCGCCGTTGGGCCCCAGAAAGCCGGTCACTTGGCCCGGCTCTACTTGAAAGGTGAGGTCATCGACGGCGCGGACAGACTTGTACTGTTTGGTCAGTCCGGCTACTTCAATCATGCTCTACAGAGTGCCACAGGTTCCTGCCCGCCGCCTGTATCAGCTCCTATATCAGCTGGTGAGTTCCTCCCAGCGTCCCAGCAGCCCCGGTAGCGCCTCCCGGAAGGGCTTCAAGAGCTCCAACTCTTCTACCTGGCCAAACGGCACCCAGCGCAGCTCGGCGGATTCCTCGTTGGCAGTCGTGGCCAAGCGCTGCCCCGAAACCGTCCGGGCCAACACCGTGGTATAGGTCCAGCCTTCCGAAAAAGGCCCGGCAGTGACGACGGCATCCAGCACCTCGACGTCTGCCGGCGAGATTCCAGTTTCCTCCTCTGTCTCCCGCAGCGCGGCCTGCTCCGGCGACTCCGGTTTATCCCGTGCCCCGCCCGGGATTCCCCAGGTCCCGCCGTTATTCGTCCACGTCGCGCGATGCTGGAGCAGTACCTCATCCCCCGCCACGAGGAAGAGGCCAGCTGCTCCAAATTTGCCCCACACCGGCACCCCGCCCGGGCCCTTCGACCAGCCATCACCGGAAAGTTCTGGGTTAACGCGTGCACACATGCCTTACACGATACGCGACAAACTCCCCGCGCCAACGCCCTCGAAATCATCGCGCGAGGCGCACGAGAGCGCTATCCTAAGGGAATGACCGGCCCGGCCACCGAACTGCGCGAGCACTCCCCCGAATCATGGGGCGATCATTGGCTCGATGACGTCACCGAGCCCTCCGCGCCGGTTTTTAGCCGCCCCACGCAGCTGGCGATGAGCTCCTTCGCCGGCCCCGCGCGCGTCATCCGGCGCCTCTATAGCTTCGCCATCACCACTCCCGGCAAGCTGTTTACGGTTACCTTAATTCTCACCGTAGCGCTCGCGGCAGCCGGCTTTTCCATGTCCTCCTCCTCGGCCGCGCGCCACGATGATCTGGACACACTGCTGGCCTCCACCGAGCCGATGTCCAACGCGGCGCACCACCTCTACACCAACCTCTCTTTGGCCGATACCGTCGCCACCACCGGCTTCGTCCAGGCAGGCGTGGAGCCGGAGGATAACCGCGACCGCTATAACGAGGCCATCGACGCCGCCTCCGTCGCCGCCACGCAGGCCATCGTCGGCACCTCCGCCGAAGATGAACGCGTGCGCGAGCTCGTCACGTTTATCCAGCGCAAGCTGCCGGTCTACACCGCCCTGGTGGAAAAGGCCCGCGTCAATCACCGTGCGGGCAACGCCGTGGCGAATTCCTATATGTCCAACGCCTCGGCGCTCATGCGCACCCAGATTCTTCCCGCCGCCGCGGAGCTGTTCACCCTGACCTCGGAGAAGGTGACCCAGCAACAGCAGCGCCTAACCCGCCCGCAGTGGGTGCCGCTTTCGGGCCTCGTCGCGGCGATCATTTTCCTCGGCTTGGCGCAGTGGTGGCTGTGGCGGCTGACCCGCCGCCGCTTCAACCGCGGTTTCGTGGTGGCCACGGGCCTGTTGTTCCTGGCGCTGGTGTGGGCCGCTGGCTCCAACTTCGCCACGTGGGCCTCTGGCCACCAAGGCTTCGAGACGGTCTCGCGCCCCTGGGATTCGCTGACCGCCTCGCGCATTGAGGCCCAGCAGATGCGCACCTCCGAGACCCTGGCGCTGGTCCTGCGCTCCTCCCAACAGGACATGTCCGTGCACTTTAACTCCACGGTGTACTCCGTGGACCGGGCCCTGCGGGACTATGAGCAGGCGCTTGACGACGACGACTTCCCCTCCTCCGATCCTTCCTTGATTCCTCGCGCCAAGGAGGCCTTGGAGGATTGGAAAACCACGCACGATGCTTTCATGGAGGATCTCTCCATGGGCCACTACGATGCCGCGCTCTACCAAGCCACCGCCATCGATCCGGACGGCGACCCGACCGCCGCCAGCGCCTTCAATGCCGTGGATAACTCCCTGGCCGCGCTCATCGACCAAGCCCGCGACGCCATGCGCACCTACCTGGTTCAGGGTCTCAATGCCATGACCATGGTGTCTACCGGCGTCCTCCTAGCCACGTTCGGCGCGATTATCGCCGTGTGGCTGGGTATCCGCCCCCGCCTGCAGGAGTACCTGTGATGCGCCGCCGAACCGACCACCGCCAGCACGCCACTGCGGCCGTGCTGCTGCTCAGCGCCGCCGTGGCACTCAGCGCCTGCGAGCCGGAGCCGCCCAGCACGCCGGATCCGATCCTGCCCTCCAGCGCGGATCTCAACTCCACCCCGGGGCCGCCGCTGCCGGAGGACGCCATCATCGAACCCGCCGGCACGGGAGAGGTGTCCAAGCAAAGCACCGCGGACGTTTACGGCTCCTACCGCCCGGACGATAAGAAGCCGGAGGAGCGCGTGCCCAACATCCTGGCGCGCGGCCGGCTCATCGTGGGCGTGGACCGCTCCAATAACCTGCTCAGCTACCGCGATACCGCCAGCGGCGAGGTCCGCGGATTCGAGGTCGATATCGCCCGCGAAATCGCCCGCGATATCTTCGGGGATCCCGACAAGGTGGACTTCCGCTTCGTGGAGGCCTCCGACCGCGCTCGTGCACTGAATGATCGCACGGTGGACATGGTCATCCGCACCATGACGATTAGCCCCGAGCGCCAGCGCGAAGTGGCCTTCTCCATTCCGTATATGCAGACGGATGCGCGGTTGCTGGTGCTGAAGAACTCGGGCATCCATTCCATCGCGGAGGCCGCCGGGCTAACGTTGTGCGCGGCGAAAGGATCCACCATGGTGGACGCGATACGCAAACACTCGCCGTCTTCCGATATTTTGGAGACCCGCGCCTGGGGCGATTGCCTCATGGCGCTGCAGCTGGGCCAGACAGATGGCATCGTCGTGGATGACGCCCTGCTATCCGGCATGCTGGCGCAGGATAAATACACCGAGATCGTCGGCGAACCCTTGGAAAGCCAGAGCTACGGCGTGGCCGTGCGCAAGCCCGATGCCTCCTATGACTCGCGCCCGCTCATCCGCCAGATCAACTCCACGCTGGAGCGCATCCGCCGCGACGGCACCTGGCAGGAGCTCTTTAATACCTGGCTGGGGAATTACATGGAGCAGCCCGTGCTCCCGGAACCGAAGTACCTCAACGAGACTCCGCCTGCCGAGGAATCACAGCCGAGCTCCGCAGCCAAGGACCAGCCCGGCGAGAAGAAGGAGGGACAATAATGTCGCACCGCTTCACCGAGGATGAGCTCGATCACCTCACGCCCGAAGAGCACGAGGACGCTCAGCCCGACGCCGCCACCGACGCCACTAACGACGCCACCCAAGCCGTGCGCTTCGATCCCTTCGCGGATGACGATGACGACTATTCGGAGGACCACCACCTCAGCGTCTCCCCAACAGATTCGCACAGCGCGGGAACAACAGCTGCCGGCGCCGCCGACGCCGAAGCCTCCGACCGCACCGCCGCCGTGCCCTTTGATCCCTTCGCGGACGACGATGACGATGACTACGAGGCCGCCACCGGTGCCCGCCTCTCCCCCGCGAATCGCATGGGCACGAGCGGCACGGCGACGGGCCAACCCGACGATGGCGAGTACGTCGACTCGGACAATATCGCCGCGCTCATCGAGGAGCTGGGGCAGCTGCGTGATCGCCGCAAAGCAGAGGACCCCTCGCAAGCCTCGCGGCGCCGCGCGCTCGATACGTTCCGCCAGCGCCGCAGCACCAAGCGCACCGACCGCGAAGTGGCCGATGGCATGGCCACCTTGCCCTTCGTTGTCCCGGGCAACCCGCGCGACGCGCTCATCGATCCCAAGGACGCGCCCCGTGCCGCCCCACCGCAGCTCAAGCCGGGTGACATGGTGGCCGGCCAGTACGAGATCTTGGGCGTGCTCGCGCATGGCGGGCTGGGCTGGATTTACCTGGCCAACGACCACTTCGTCTCCGGGCGCATCGTGGTGCTCAAGGGCATGCAATCCACCAACTCCGCCGAGGAGACCGCCACCGCGGAGGCGGAGCGTGAGTTCCTCGCGGACATCACGCACCCGAATATCGTGAAGATTTTCAACTTCATCGATGACCCCCGCGTGCCCGGTGGCTTCATCGTCATGGAGTACGTCGGCGGCCCCTCACTGAAGCAGCGCCGCAACGACCAGGCCACTGACCGCTTCCCGGTCGACACGGCGATTGCCTATATCCTCGAAATCCTGCCCGCCTTGGATTACCTCCATGCCCGCGGCGTGGTCTACAACGACTTGAAGCCCTCCAACATCATCGTCACCGAGGACCAGGTCAAGCTCATCGATCTGGGCGCGGTCTCCGGCATCGGCGCCTTCGGTCACATCTACGGCACACAGGGTTTTCAGGCCCCGGAAATCGCCACGCAGGGCCCCTCGGTGGCCAGTGATATTTACACCATCGGCCGCACACTGGCCTGCCTGACGCTGAAGCTGCCGGTGGAGGATGGCGTCTACAAGCCCGGCCTGCCTTCCCCCACGGAGGAGCCGCTGCTGCGCCGCTACCTCTCCTTCTATCGCCTGCTCTTGCGCGCCACAGATCCGGACCCACAGCAGCGCTTTGCGTCGGTCTCCGAGCTGCGCGACCAGCTCTTCGGCGTCCTGCGCGAGGTCATCGCGCTCCGCGATGGCATCCAGCACCCGGCCCAGCACTCGGTGTTCTCCCCGCAGCGTACGACCTTCGGCACGAAGCACCTGGTTTTCCGCACGGACCAGCTCATCGACGGCATCGACCGCACCGTCCGCATCACCGCCCCCGAGGTGGTCTCCGCACTGCCCATCCCGCTCATCGTCCGCTCCGACATCGGCGCCCCGCTGCTGCAAGGTTCCTCCTACACGGAGCCGCAGGAAGCGCTGGAAACACTTCGCCAGGCCATGGAGGCGCCGGAATATGAGGAGTCCGCGGAGATTCCGCTCGGCGTGGTGCGCTCCATGATTGACTTGGGCTACATCGGCCAGGCCCGCGAGTGGCTGAACTCCATCGAGGACCGCCTGGGGAGGGACTGGCGTTTCCACTGGTACTCCGGCGTGACCGAGCTGCTTTTGGATAAGTACCGCGAGGCCCAAGCCCACTTCGCCCACGTCCTCGACGTGCTGCCTGGTGAGGCCGCCCCCAAGCTGGCCATCGGCGCGGTCAATGAGCTCATTCTGCAGCAGCTAGGTTTTTCGGAGGCCGCGCTGATCGACGCCTCCGTTGCCCGCGCCTGCGCCAACCTCACCACCTCGCTCGCGGATCTGCCCAATGACGCTTTTGAGGATCAGCCCGGCATCTGGGACCATGTCACCGATGACCCCGCCCACTTGCGTTTCAATTCGCTGCGCCTCTACGGCATCGTGTGGGCGACGAATCCGACGACTGTCTCCTCCGCCTTCGGCTTGGCCCGCCAGCTGCGCGCCGAGCACCAAGTTGAGCTCGCCGTAGCCACCTTGGATAAGGTCCCCAACGCCTCGCGCCACCACCGCATGGCCCGCTTGACCACGGTTCTGCAGCTCATCGTCCACGATCTCTCCGAGTCCCGCATCCGGCGTGCTGCCCGCCGCCTGGAGGAGATTCCGCAGAACGAGCCGCGCTTCTTGCAGATCAAGATCGCGGTCATCTCCGCCGGGCTGACCTTCCTGCGCGAATCAGACCTCGACGCGGCGGCCTCCCCCAACGATCTCTTCGAGTTCCCCTTCACCCAGCGCGGCCTGCGCTACGGCCTGGCGGACACCCTTCGGGCACTGGCCCGCCAGGCCCCCTTCGCCCGCCACCGCTACGCGCTGGTGGACTTGGCCAACAAGGTCCGCCCAGTCACGATGTTCTAGCCGCCAGCGCTACCGGCCGGCGGCATAGCCGACGCCCGGCTTAGTACAGCCCCGCCTCCCGAGCCATGGCGGCCACCTCCGCGGACTTCTGCGCGATGGCCAGCTCCTCGTTGGTCGGCACCACGAAGACCTTGACCTGGGAATCCGCGGTCGAAATCATGCGCGGCTCCTTCGAGCGCACGAGGTTGGCTTCCTTATCGAAGTCAATGCCGTACATGTCCAGGTTGTACAGCGAATCCTGGCGGACCTCGGTATCGTTCTCACCCACGCCGGCGGTAAACGTGATCGCATCCACGCGGCCCAGCGCAATCATGTAGGCACCAATGAAGCGGCGCAGCTGGTGAATGTAGATGTTGTAGGCCAGCCAGGCGTCCTGGTCCTCGTTGTTAATGCGCTCGCGCAGCACGCGGAAGTCATTAACCCCTGCAATGCCCTTCACACCGGAGCGCTTGTTCAGCAAGTCATCAATCTCATCGATGGACATCCCTGCCTCACGCGAGAGGTGGAAGATGATACCCGGATCGATATCGCCCGAACGGGTACCCATGGCCAGACCAGCCAGCGGTGTTAAGCCCATCGAGGTATCAATCGGGCGGCCGTTGCGAATCGCCGCCGCCGAGGCACCGTTGCCCAAATGCAGCGTGATCTGGTGGACGTGCCCCGGGTCCATGTCCAGCAGCTTCGGAACCTGCTGCGAGACGAACTCGTGGGAGGTTCCGTGGAAGCCGTAACGGCGGATGTCATACTGCGAAGCCACATCGTTGTTGATGGCGTACAGTGCGGCCGCCGGCGGCATGTGGTTGAAGAAGGCCGTATCGAAGACCGCCACGTGTGGGATCTCCGGCAGCAGCTTGCGCGCCACGCGGATGCCGTCCAGGTTCGCCGGGTTGTGCAGCGGCGCGAGCGGGATGAGGTCCTCGATCATGGACTCGATCTGGTCCACGATGAGCTGCGGCTCGCTGAACAGGCGTCCACCGTGCACCACGCGGTGGCCCACGGCGATGACCTCCACATCCGTCGGGCCCACGCCGTGCTCATGCATGATGCTAAACGCGCGGTCCAACCCGAAGGAGTGGGTGGGAATCTCCAGCTCTTCCTTGAATTCCTCACCGCCCGTTTTCACGGTCACAGCACCCTGCGGCTCACCGACCTGCTCCACCAAACCGGAAACCAGCGGGGTATCGGTGGCCGAGCTTTCCGGGTCCACCAGCTGGAACTTAACCGAGGAGGAACCCGAGTTGAGAACGAGTACATACGCCATCTATTTCACCCCTGCCTGGATCGCGGTGATAGCCACCGTGTTGATGATGTCCGGAACGGTCGCGCCACGCGAGAGGTCATTGACCGGCTTGTTCAGGCCCTGCAGAATCGGGCCCACCGCCAGTGCACCACCGGTGCGCTGCGCCGTCTTGTAGCCAATGTTGCCGGCCTCCAAGTCCGGGAAGACGAAGACCGTAGCCTTACCCGCAACATCAGAGTCAGGCGCCTTCTTGGCGGCCACGCCTGGGTCGCAGGCAGCGTCGAACTGCAGCGGACCATCCACCGCCACGGAAGAATCGATACCGCGGGCCACCTCAACGGCCTGCGCCACCTTCTCCACATCCGGCCCAGCGCCCGACGTACCCGTGGAGTAGGACAGCAGCGCCACGCGCGGGTCCAGCCCAAACTGCGCGGCGGTCTGCGCGGAGACAATAGCGATCTCGCCGAGCTGCTCCGGGGTGGGGTTCGGGTTCACCGCGCAGTCGCCGAAGGCCCACAAGCGGCCCGGCATCACCATGAGGAAGATGGAGGAAACCACGGAGGCTTCCGGCTTGGTCTTAATGATCTGGAAGGAAGGCTTAATGGTGTGCGCCGTGGTGTGCGCCGCGCCGGAGACCATGCCATCAGCCAAGCCCTTGTGCACCATCATCGTGGCGAAGTAGGACACGTCCTGCATGGTCTCGCGCGCCTGCTCCAGCGTCACGCCCTTCTTCTTGCGCAGCTCCGCGAAGTCCGCGGCGAACTCCTCCACCAGTGGGGATTCCAGGTGGTTGATGATTTCCACACCGGACAGGTCGATCCCGAGCTCCTGGGCGCGCTTCTCGACGTTCCCATCACCCAGAATCGTCAGCTTCGCCACCTTGCCCTTGATGAGCTCACCCGCAGCCTGAAGGATGCGGTCATCCTCGCCCTCCGGCAAAACGATGTGCGCTCCGACCTCGCGGGCCTGGTCCAGCAGCTGCTTCTGGAAGAGCTCGGCGGACATATAGGGCTCGATCTCCTCCAGGGAAGAAATCGCACCGGGAACCGAGGAAACGTCGGTCAACGCACCGACCACCGTAGCGCCCACAGAGCGCGCGTGGCCCAGCGCCAACTCCGCCGCGCGGGCGGGCGCGTTAGAAATCAGGACAAAGGGCAGGCCCAGGGCGGCCGCGGCCTTGGCATCAAAATCCATAACGCCTGTGCCCTGAAGGACCAGGTTGCCCGCGGGGGCATTTTCCAGGACCTCGCTGAGCGTGGTACCCAGGTCATCGACCTGGGCGAAGGTGGCCCCCAGTTCCTGAGCCACAGCAGCAACGTCCAATCCGTCGAAGCCGCGCCCAATGACGCTAATAAAGGCGGAATTCCGTGAGGACTTGGCGGTCATGAGAAACCTTTCTCTGCTTAGAAAGCGTGTACCCGGGCTCACAAACTGGGCACACAGTGACACTACGACACTTTCACAGTACGGGAACGCACCCCTTCGCGCCGCCAAAGTGAGGCTTCATATCCCCAACGTTGCAGGCCAACAACTCCCCACACCGCCATAGAGTGCGGTATCCCACAGAAACTTGCCCCTCGTGACCACTTCGGAGTAGGGTCCTAACCAGGATTGTTACTTCGGGCAAGACCTAGGCTCCCCACTCTTAGCCGCGTGGGGATGGTTCGCTATGAACCATTGTGGCCTAGGTCTTTTGTGGTTTTTAGCCACAGTGCCTGTCTACTCTCGAAAGGATTCTCATGTCGACAGAGACTCGCTCGGCAGCCGAAGCCATCTTGGATGGCATCGGCGGAGCAGAGAACATCACCTCTTTCACGCACTGTGCCACGCGCCTGCGCTTCGAGCTGGCTGATGCCTCCAAAGCCGATAAGGAAGCACTCGAATCTATCCCCAAGGTCATGGGCGCTGTGCCCCAGGGTGGCCGCAACTACCAGGTCGTCATCGGCGGCGACGTGGCCACGGTCTATGACGAGATCAACGCTCTCCCACAGATGAAGAACGCCGGCGCGTCTGCCGGCCGCTCCAACGATGACGTCAAGGCTGCTGCCCGTTCCAAGGCCAAGGGCAAGCTGCCGTGGATGGATACCTTCTTCGAGTACCTCTCGGATTCTTTCCGCCCCATCCTGGGCGTGCTGCTGGGCGCCTCCCTGGTTATTGCCTTCGCCGCAGTGCTGGATGCGCTAGGCGTCGTCGACTTCCGCGCTGAGGATAAGCCAGCCTCCTGGCTTTTCGTCGACGCCATGTGGCGTTCCGTCTTCTTCTTCCTGCCGGTGATGGTGGCCTATAACGCCGGCAAGAAGCTGCGCATCGACCCCTGGGTCCCCGCTGCGGTCATGCTCGCGATGTTCACCCCGGAGTTCACCGGCCTCGCCGACAACCCAGCCGTCCAATGCGTGACCAACGAGACGCTGTCTGCTGAGCAGTGCTCCATCGATATCTTCGGCCTGCCAATGCAGCTGCAGGACTACGGCGGAAATGTCTTCGTCCCGCTCATCATGGCCGCCGTCGCAGCGCTCTTCTACAAGGGTTTCCAGAAGCTCATCCCATCCGCGGTCCACATGGTCTTCGTCCCCTTCCTGACCCTGATTTTCCTCATCCCGCTAACGGCCTTCATCATTGGCCCCTTCGGCGTATGGGCCGGTAACGGCATTGGCGCTGGCCTGTCCTGGCTCAATGACAACGCTCCGTTCGTCTTCGCTCTGGCCATCCCGATGCTCTACCCGTTCCTGGTCCCGCTGGGTCTGCACTGGCCGCTCAACGCCCTCATGCTGGTCAACATCCAGACCTTGGGCTACGACTTCATCCAGGGCCCGATGGGCGCATGGAACTTTGCCTGCTTCGGCGCTACCGCCGGTGTGCTGGCCCTGTCCATCCGTGACCGCGACACCGTAATGCGCCAGACCTCCGGCTCTGCACTTCTGGCTGGCCTGCTGGGCGGTATTTCCGAGCCTTCCCTTTACGGTATCCACCTGCGCTACAAGCGCATCTACCCGCGCATGCTGGTGGGCTGCTTCGCCGGTGGCCTGACCGTCGCCCTGCTGACCCTGGGCTCCAACGGTATTACGACGAATGCCTTCGTCTTCACCTCACTGCTGACCATCCCGGTCTTCACCCCGATGGCCAAGTACGCCATTTCCATCGCAGTGGCTTTCTTCGTGGCATTCCTGCTCATCCTTTTCACCGACTACCGCACCCCGGAGGAGCGCGCTGAGGCCAAGGCCGCCCGCGAGGCCGCCGAGAAGGCCGAGCTCGACAACGCCAACAACGCCACGCTTGCCGACGCCCCCGCATCCGCAGGCACCGCTGCTGCCGGCGCCGGCGCTGGCGCTGCCACCGCAACCGCCACCAAGGCAGACGCACCGGCCCAGGCCGCTGAGCCTGCTGCTGGCACCACCACCGACATCGCCTCGCCGGCCGCCGGCAAGGTCGTCCCGATGGCAGAAATCGATGACCCGGTCTTCTCCGCTGGAACGCTCGGCGATGGCGTCGGCATCGTCCCTGAGGGCAACGACGTCTACTCCCCGGTAAGCGGCACGATCGTCAGCGCCATGAAGTCCGGCCACGCCTACGGCATCAAGACCGAAGACGGCGTGGAGGTCCTCGTCCACATCGGCATCAACACCGTGAAGATGAAGGGCGAAGGTTTCGCTCCGGCCGTCAAGAAGGGCGACACCGTCAAGCAGGGTGAGCTGCTGGCCACCGTTGACTTCGACAAGGTCAAGGAAGCTGGCTACGACACCACCATCGTCCTGGCCGTAACCAACACCAAGGCGCTGTCCGCCGTCACCCCGGCTGGCCTCAACCACGCCTCCGCCGGCGATACGGTCATCACCACGACCCGCTAAAGCACCCGCTAGGGAACCTTTAGCCCCCGTTTAACACACCCTGACTAAGCTGGCTCGATGTATCCACCATCGTGGCCGGCTTTAGTCGTTTTAACCTCAACCAGAAAGGTGCCTTGTGCAACTGTTGCGAGTGTTCAATAACAACGTCGTGCTCGCACGGCGCGGCGCGGAGGACGTCATTGTCACCGGCCGTGGCATCGGCTTCCAGGCAAAGCCTGGCACTGAGGTTGACCCGACCAAGGTAGTGAAGGTCTTCGTTCCTGACTCTGGCCGCGACCCGGATCACCTCGCCGCCATGATCGCCGGCATCCCCGGCGAGTACGTGCAACTGATCATCGACGCCATGCACTCCGTGGACATGTCTGAGGCTCTACGCAGCAAGCTCACGCTGGTCGTGGCGATTGCGGACCACATCCACGGCGCTGTCAGCCGTGGCAACACGGTGTCTTATCCCCTCGAGGCTGAGGTCCGCCACCTCTACGCCGAGGACTTTAGCCTCGCGCAGAAGTTACTCACCGCCATCAACAGTGGCCTACACACACCACTGGCTGCCGACGAAGCCGTGGCCATTACCCTGCACCTGGTCAACGCCGGCTTCGCGGTAGGAGACCTTTCCGGCACCTACCGCATGACGGGGTTGATTCAGCAGATCCTGGCCGTCATCGGCTCCCACAACGGCACGGAACTCAACAGCGAGGACATCTCCGTCGCCCGCTTCATCACGCACCTGCGCTACCTGTTTGTGCGCATGGCGGAGCACCAGCAGCTCGACTCTGACGACCGCCAAGTGGCCACCGCTATCTCCGCGCGCTACCCCGATGCCGTCGAGACCGCCCAGATGGTGGCCAACCTTATTGAGCTGCGCCTCGACAGCGCCCTAACCCCCGATGAGGTCTCCTACCTGACGCTACATATTGCCCGCCTGCAGGAGGCCTCCGCCTAAACAGTCTGCGGCGTAAGCAGTACACCTGCTTAGGCCGCTGCGACAGCTTAAGCCGCCGGTGCCTCAGCAGGCGCCTCGACGCCACCATCTACCGGTGCCTCAGCACCCTCCACCGGTGCCACCGGCTCCGCCACGGTGATGATGTTGTCTTCGTAGCCAAGCTGACCACCCACAAACTTGCCGCCACAGGTAATCAGGACCAAGCGGTTGTCTCCCTGCGTGTCATTGACCACGTCCGGGAAACCCGCCCCCTTCTGCAGGCGGTACGGCGCCTCGGTCACGCGGAATCGGCGCTCCTCACCATCGATGAAGACGGTGAATTCCTGGCCCAACTCCATGGTGGTGAACTTCTCTGCGAAGCCCGTGCCCTGGCCTTGGTAGTTGATGTGGCCGGTAATAACACTGGAGCCCACCGGACCAGCCTCGCCCGGCACTGCCGACGCGGAGTACCAGCCCAAGCGCTGTACATCGTGCGGGGGAATCAGCATGCCGGTATCAGTGACCTGAATCGGGTCCACGGCCGCGAACTCATCATTAATTCCCAAGGACATCGCGCCAAAGCCCCGGAACTCACCCGGCGCCGGCTCTACCTCGTGTTCCTGCTCGCCAGAGTCATCCACGAAGGGATCATTGTTCGTTGTCGGCGCTTCAGCTTCAACGCTCTGCGAGGTTGACGTCTGTTCCTCAGCCGCATTCGTCTCTGCGGAATCTTCCTCACTGCGGCCCGCATAGAGCACTAGCTGTACGACAACCAAGATAATCGCGATGAGCGCTGCAATACCGATGAGCAGCTTCTTTTTGCTCTTCTTCCCATCACCTACCGGCTGCGCTTCGCTGGCGCGGTGTTCAGATGCAGAGGACTCACCAGGGTACTCCGGGATACCATTCTCTTCGCCATCAACAGTCATTCTCTACTCCTCGCTCTTGGCTTCTATGTTCTAACTTCTGAGATTTAGCTTTTAAATGTTTTGGCTCTAGTTATTCGTTTTAAACAATAGACTAAAAATCAGACGACGAATCCCCTCCAGCGTTTACGCCCTGGAGGGGATTGTCATCATTGCTCTCTGCGCCTTACCAACCCAACCGGTGAGGGCTGGGATGGTGTTGCAGTCTGGACTACTTGATGAAGTCCTTCATGCCTGGGTCAAGCTTCGTCGCACCGGAAGGTACGTGCTTGATCTCCACGCGCTCTGCATTGGACGGCAGCGGCTGACCGGAGTCCTCCGGCGGAGTTGCGTCTAGGACGGTGACCTCGCGGTTATCGCGGCCGGTATTGTCACCGGTCTCATCGGTCGGCTCACCATGGTTGTTGCCACGGCCGCCATTCTCGGTGACCTCATTGTTGTGGTCGCCATCGTGGTCACCATCATGTCCACCGTCACCGCCATTGCCACCATCGATGATGAGCTTGATGAGGCCCAGACCCGGGATGAGCAGCAGCCACCACGGCAGATCGGACTTCTTCGAGCTGCCATCGTTGTCGTCCTTATCCTTACCGTCGCCGTCATCCGGAGTCTCCGTCGGCTCGGTTGGCTCGGTCGGCTCGGTCGGCTTGGTCGGCTTGGTCGGCTTGGTCGGCTCGGTCGGCTCAGTCGGCTTGGTCGGCTTGGTCGGCTTGGTCGGCTTGGTCGGCTTGGTCGGCTTGGTCGGCTCGGTCGGCTTGGTCGGCTTGGTCGGCTCCGTCGGCTTGGTCGGCTCCGTCGGCTTGGTCGGCTCCGTCGGCTCGGTCGGCTCGGTTGGCTCGGTCGGCTTGGTCGGCTCCGTCGGCTCCGTCGGCTCCGTCGGCTCCGTCGGCTCGGTCGGTTCCGTCGGCTTGGTCGGCTCAGTCGGCTCAGTT
>NZ_JASBOH010000007.1:0-166848 GCF_039907205.1 Corynebacterium sp. c25Ua_47
AATAAAGATTTTTCAAACATTTCGTGCGGCTAGTCAGAGCTTCAGTCTGGGCTTCGGCATTCCCAATGCTCACGGCGAACCCGCCCGGCCGTATGCATCCGACGTGGTCCACTCAACGAAGGCGAGCAATATGACGGTCACTAACTATGTGGTTCCCCACCACGGGTTTGGCACACCGCGTCGCCTGACGGTTGACACCGTAAACCCGGAGATGTTCCTGCAGCTGCTATCGCTAGCTGAAAGCAGTCATCTCCCCGTCACTTTGAGTGGACATTCAAGTACAGGATTTCGCGTCCATCACGGCGAAGACATCGTGGGCGTGATCCCCGCCTCCCAAGCTGCCGATTACTCGGAGCTGGACTGGATCATTGACGCGGGGCTGACCCCACAAGCCACCGCAGAAATCGCACTCCGCGAGGATGCGGCGGAAGAAACCATTCCTGCTTTCGAGGTCCTCCTCCCAGAGCCTGGCCTGTGCGTGCCGCTCAATATTCCCCCGGCTCAGCGGTGGGGCATGCTCAGTGGCCAGCGCGCTTTGCACATCACCGAGTTTGCGGTCCCAGCCAGTTCCCTACCGACGCACCCTGCGCACCTCCTTGTGCGTTTGACCAATAACCGGCACTTTTTCCGACGCTCCATCGAGGTTCACCTTGATGACGAACTCGTCGCCACTATTCCGAGGGAGCGGGCTCCCTGGTTGAGCGATACCATCGCGGGATTCAATCACGAGGGCCTCATCGCAGTCGCCCGCGCATATTTCATATCGGATGGACAACCAACCCTCACCGTCTATTCCGAAGAAGGCACGCCGGAAAGCCACTTCGCCGTGGGAACCGCCGGAATCATCGCTGCCGCCGCGGGCGCAGCGGCCGTGAAGGTCACCAACAGTGGCAAGGCACACGCAGCCAGCCTGCCGGCTGGCGGAATTGAGGCTACCGGCGCAGCGAAGACCGCCGGTACTGCTGCCACGCAGAGTGCACAAGCCCTGTCCCTCAACTCTGCCGGGGCGGCTGCCGTGACCGGAACAAAGATCGCTGCAGCTAGCACTGGGCTCAAGGTAGCTTGTGCTGCCGGCGTTGCCGTCGTGGTCGGCGGGGCTGCCAACTTCGCATCTTCCGGGAATTCCTCCGGTTCACACCACCATAACCTCGCCGAATCGGCTTTTGAAGAAAACACCCTCGCTGTGTCCACGTCACACTCTGCTGACGCCGACGCTGCTGCTATTGAGGACAAGGCCTCCGACGTCGCGGACACTGCGGACATTGTGGCTGCAGACGCCCACCTCCCCGAGGAGCGGGATGATACGGACGCTACGCAAGCGCTTGGCTCGACTGATTTTTCCGAGCACACAGAGCCTGCCGAGCCTACAGAGCTGACCGAACCAGCAGAACCCACGGAGCTCGCTGAGCCCACGGAACGTACACCGCTGCCCGCTGCCGAGGAGGCTGCTACTTCACCGCAGGCGGATCACCTGCCGCATACAGCACCGACAACAGCAGCACCTCGGACCACCGAACCCACAGCGGAGGAGCTTGACGCTCCGGAGGCTCGCCGCACTGAGGCGTTCACCGCTCCCAGCTCCAGCCCTACGAGCAGCGCCAGCCCTAGGAGCACCGTAAAAAGCACGGAATCAACCACTTCACGTGAGGTCAGTCGCTCCGCAGAGCCGCCGAGCGCTGCTCCGCAGCCGCGCACAACGCCGCCGATCCACGTACCCCGTCCCACCCCACAAACTCAGGCGACCCCGTCGCCGACTGTGGTGACGACTACGCCGAAGCCACCAGCTGAACCCACGCCCTCCACGTCAAAGGCTGCTCCCACCACTACTCCGGTGGGCGAAGATCGAACCGCACCTCGCGACGAACCAACTACCCCGAGCACGCCGCCGGCCACTACCCCTGTGACCACGCGCGTCAGCACACCACCCACGGCGGCTCCGGCGCCCTCGACTACTTCTGCTCCGGCAACTCCAACGCCCACCACCAAGCCCAAACCAACTAGCAAGCCCAAGCCCACCACGAAGCCAACGCCGACCACTGATCCCAAGCCCACCACCAAGCCACAACTAACCAACGAGCCCAGGCCAACCACTCAACCTCAGCCCACCAGAAAGCCCGAGCCGACTAAAGAGCCCGAGCCCAGCCGCGAGCCTGACCCCACTCCCGAGCAATCCGACCGCGGCGGCTGGGTCATCATCATCGACTTTGGCTAGTCCGCAGCGTGCTTACCTTCACCGCGACTCAGTGGATACAACCCCCTTCTCGTGTGCCCTTTCCAGCTTCCTCGCAGTTGGGTACTAAACTGTGAACAATGACTACGACACCCGGCCCCACCGAGCCTGCAGCGCAGCTCAGCGCTGCAGAGACGCCGGCCGCGGCGTCACCACACACCGGCGCCCCTAAGCCGGGCCCGCGCCCCCACCAGGCAGATAAGAAGCAGACCGATAGGGAGCACAAGGCCTCTGCCCGCGAGGAAGCTCTCGCCGCCTTTCCCTACGTGGCGCTGACCATCCAAACCACCGGAATCCACCCTTCGACCGGCCGCCTGCTCACCGTGGATGCGTTGACTCTCAACGCCGCCGGGGAGATCGGCCAGGAATTCCACGCCGTCATCAACCCAGGCGCAGACCCCGGACCGCGGCACCTCCACGGGTTAAGCGTTGAAGAAATCCAGGCTGGGCAGTCTTTCTCCATGCTGCTCAAGCCCCTGGACCGGCTCATTGATGGCCGCACGCTCATCGTCCACGACACCCCTTATACCTGGGGATTCATCGTCTCCGAAGCGCGCCGTGCGATGACCGCCGCTGCCCGCCAGAACCGCGCGCGCAATCGCAACCGGGGCAAGGGCCGACGCCGCCGCTTCAAGGTAGGACACGTCCCCACCCCAGTCGCCATCGTGGATACCCTCGCCACCGCCCGCCGCCAAAGCGTGTGGGGCACCGACATCCGCTTGGCGGCCGTCGCGCGTGACACCGGCCTTTCTGCACCCGACCCCATGGCCAGCGTCGAGCGTGCACAGAGAGCAGAAAAAGATACCTCCCGCGAAGCAACCCGCCTGCTCGTGGATCTCTACCGCGCGCAAAGCGCTGGCCCACTCAGCAGCGCCGCACCGGATGACCTGCGAGCGGATCGTTTTGGGCTGCAGCGCTCCCACGTCCGCGTCGACGCCGCCGAGGCTCCTCGTCAGCATCACAACCCCGGTCCGTATGTGCCCGGCAAGGAGCTCATCCGCGGCATGGAGATCGTCGTAGCCCCGGAGATCACCGAGGATCCCGACACCATCATTGCCGCACTCGCCCGGGAAGAGCTCAACTACTCAGAAAAACTCACCCGGGAGACTTCCCTGGTGGTCTGCAATATCACCACGGACCTCGTGGGCAAGCCCATGCATGCCCACCGCAAGAACATTCCCCTGATGTCCGACACCGCTTTCCTCGCGGCCCTCGAGCGCATCGAGGAACCCACGGAGCCCGAAGAGCAGTCCGCATCTGGTGGGGCGGGCAACTCGGGGAAGCGCCAGGGCGAGGGACGCTCCGGTGGGCAGTCCAACCGCAACCGCTCCACGAACAAGAATCGCCGCCGCTCCCGCCGTAAATCTTCCGGTAATCATCAGTCCGCTAAACAAGGGCACAACGATAAGAAGAACCAGAACCCTTCAACCGAGGGTTCCGCAGGCGACAAGCCTGCTCACTCGGGCTCGGCTAATAACCAAGGTTCGCAGGGCTCTGGCAACAACAATCGAAACAAAGGCGGAAACCACGGGCGTAGGCGTCGCCGCCGCGGTGGGCGCGGCCGCCGCGGTAATGGCAACCAGCAGGGCCAACAAAACTCGGGACACAACCGCTCCCGCAACACCGATAACTAGCGTCCCCCGACTACCCTGGAGAACATGAATTTTAACTTCCGAAGCGCGTTCTCCTCCGCGCGCACTGCGGTTGCCACCACCGCTGCGACGCTGGCTACCACTGCCTCGCGCGCCACGGGCCGCGGCGCCGGTGGCATGATTGGCGGGCTCATCGCCAACGCCATCGACCCCACCATCATGCAGAACCTGGCCAAGCAGCGCCCAGCCATCCTGGTGACCGGAACCAACGGTAAGTCCACCACCACGCGCATGCTCGCCGCCGCTGTGCGCACCGAGCACTCCGTGGCCACCAATGATGGTGGCGACAACATGGACGCCGGAATCATCTCCGCGCTTCTGGCAGGCAAGGACGCGAGCCACTTGGTGCTGGAAGTGGACGAGCTCCACGTTCCCCACGTCGCGGATAACCTCAACCCCACCGCGCTGGTGTTGCTGAACCTCTCACGCGACCAGCTGGACCGCGTGGGCGAAATTAACAAGATCGAGCGGGCCCTGCGCGGCGCAGTCGAGGCACACCCGGACATGCTCGTCATCGCCAACTGCGATGACGTGCTTATGACCTCTGTGGCCTATGACGCGAAGAACGTCATCTGGGTTTCCGCTGGTGCCGGATGGATGGGTGAATCCGTCACCTGCCCGCGCACCGGAGGACACATCGTGCGCGAAGGCGAGGACTGGCACGCGGTCAAGCCGCTTGCCGACGGCCGCGAATTCCGCCGCCCCACCCCCACCTGGGCAGTGACGGAGGAAGGACTGGTGAGCCCGGAGGGCGTCGACAAGCTCCAGCTCTCCCTGCCGGGGCAGGCCAACCGCGGCAATGCCGCCCAAGCCGTCGCCGCTGCCGTCGAGGCCTTTGGTGTGGATCGCCACAAGGCCATTGCCGCCGCGGAAAGCGTCGACGATGTAGCCGGGCGCTATTCCACCATCACGCTAGGAAACCGCACCATCCGCCTGCTGCTGGCTAAGAACCCGGCCGGCTGGCAGGAGGCGCTGTCCATGGTGGACCGTGACGCTGATGGCTTGGTCATCGCCACCAACGGCCATGTGGCCGACGGTATTGATATGTCCTGGCTGTGGGACGTGCGCTTCGAAGACTTCGAAGATCTGCCAGTCAAGGCTGCGGGTGAGCGCGGCACCGACCTCGCAGTGCGTTTGGTCTACGCGGATATCTCGCACGAGCTCATCCCAGATCCCCTCACCGCCATTCAGTCCTGCCCGGAGGGCCGCATCGAGGTGCTGGCCAACTACACCGCCTTCCGTGATCTGAAGAAGGCCCTCACCGCCGCAGCAGCAAAGGAGCATTCGAATGACTAGCCTGCAGATTGGCCTCATCCTCCCCGATATCCTGGGCACCTACGGCGATGACGGTAACGCCCTCGTGCTGCGCCAACGCGCCCGCATGCGCGGACTCGAGGCAGAGATCGTGCCCATCAAGCTGGGTGAGCCGGTGCCGGAGTCCCTCGACGTCTACACCCTGGGCGGTGGCGAGGACACCGCACAGATTCTCGCCGCGGAGCACCTCATTGCTGACGGTGGCTTGACCCGCGCGGCGGCCGCTAAGCGCCCAATTCTGGCGATTTGCGCAGGCTTGCAGGTGCTCGGCGAATCCTTCCGCGCGTCCGGCCGCGTGGTGGATGGCGTGGGGCTTATCGACGCCACCACGGCCTCCATGACCGAGCGCGCCATCGGCGAGGTAGCCACCGAGCCAACCCAGGCTGGCATTACTGCTGAGCTCACCGAGCCTCTCACCGGTTTTGAAAACCACATGGGTGCCACCATCCTGGGACCTGCCGCCCAGCCGCTGGGAACGCTCACACGCGGAACCGGCAATGCGGATACCGCTGCCATCCTGGACCTCTCCGACAGGGCCGTCCAGCGCGGCGCCGAGGGCGCGGTACAGGGCAGTGTCATCGCCACCTACATGCACGGTCCGGTCCTGGCGCGCAACCCGCAGCTGGCGGACCTGTTGCTGGCTAAGGCCATGGGAATCGCACTCAGCGAACTCGAGCCCTTAGACATTCCGGCTATTGACCAGCTACGCACCGAGCGCTTTAACGCCTCGGAGCCGCCGCGCTCGCAGCGCTAGATATCAACAGAAGTAACTAACTGAACCTATTGACCAGAATCTTCGGTACACGGTACAGTAAGCAACGGACGCACCAAGGTGCTCCACTTCCGAAGCTCGTGTGAACAACACGAGCTTTCGCGTATCCAGGGGGGAAGATGTACATCGGATATTTTGACGAATTTGGACATAACGGGGCTTATGTCTCCCGCACCGATCCGAATTATAAAACTCACCCCGTCTTTGGAATTGGTGGGTTCATTATCCCAGCCGACAATATTCGGCAGCTCTCAGGAGCATTTCGCAGAATTAAAGAACGCGGACTCAAAGCCGAAATTGACGCTAAGGTCATCGCGAAAGGTCGCCCTGTAGAACGCTGGGAAAAGAAAGGAGCCGCGCTTCTGACGACACAGAACGTAAAGAAATACCGTGAAGTCCGAAGCATTTATCGGTCGTATTTTCCGCCCTGAATCGGTCGAATTTTCCGTCTCGTCGGGATTGTGCCGTTAGACGTGTGCCGTTAGTCGGTGGCGCCGGACAGCCCGCGGCGGGCAAGCAGCGGGGCGACGTCCTTGTCGCGGCCGCGCAGCTCGCGGTAGGCCTCGGTGAAGTCGCGGGACGCGCCCTTGGACAGGACGAGGTCGCGGAAGCGCTGGCCGGCGGCGCGGGCGGCGGCATCGGAAGCCTCAGGGCCCGCGGCGTTTTCTTCCTTGAACCAGGAGAAGCCATCGGCGTCGAGGACCTCGGCCCACAGGTAGGAGTAGTAGCCGGCGGAATAGCCGCCGGCGAAGATGTGATTGAAGTACGCGGAGCGGTAGCGCGGCGCGATGTGCGGGTTGTGCAGGCCAGCGTCGTCGAGGGCGGCGCGCTCGAAGGCGTCGATAGACTCTTGGGACGCGGCGATAGCGGCGGCATCGGCAGGCTGGAGGGAGTGCCAGGCGAGGTCGACGATGGAGGCGGCGAGATACTCGACGGTGCCGAAGCCCTGGCCAAAGGTCTGGGCCTCGCGGACCTTGGCGAGCAGCTCGTCCGGGATGACCTCGCCGGTCTCCACGTGGTGGGCGTAGCGCTTGACCATGGCCGGGTCGAGCGCCCAGTTCTCGTTGATCTGGGAGGGGAATTCTACCCAGTCGCGCGGGACGCGGGTGCCGGAGAAGGTGGGGTAGCGCACGTCGGAGAGCAGGCCGTGGAGGGCATGGCCGAACTCATGGAAGACGGTGTGGAGCTCGTCTTGGCTCAGCAGCGGCTGGGAGCCGTCCGCGGGCTTGGTGAGCCCCATTACGTTGACGATGACGGGCTTGGTGCCGAGCAGACGCGACTGGCCCACGAACTCGCTCATCCACGCGCCGCCGCGCTTGGAGGGGCGGCCGAAGTAGTCGGTGAGCAGCAGGCCGATGCCGCTATCGCGATCGGCGGTGGGGTCTTGGCCTTCGTCGAAGACCTCCCACACGCGCACGCCCTCGGCGTAGCCTTCGAGGTCTTCGCGCGGGACGACGGTGATGCCGTAGAGGCGGTGGGCCGCCGCGAAGACTCCATCCTCGAGAACGCGGTCGAGAGGGAAGTACTGGCGCAGCTCGTCCTCGTCGAGGGAGAAGTCGCGGGCGCGAACCTTGGATTCCCAGTAGGCCCAGTCCGGGGCACCGAAGTCCTCGTTATGCAGGGTGGCTTTCTCGGCGAGCAGCTTCTCTTCGCCGGCGGCGTTGGCCCCGGCGGCGGGTGCGAGCTCGACGAGCATGCGGCGGGCTGCCTCGGCGGTCTGCGCGGTCTCTTCGGCGATGACGTAATCGGCATGTGTGGGGTAGCCCAGCAGCTGCGCGCGCTCGGCGCGCAGGCGCACCATCTCCGTGAGCACGTCCAGGTTATTCTCGCTGCCGCGGGCGCGCGAGGCCTCGTAGACCTTGGCGCGGGCAGCGGGATTTGCCAGGCGCGCGAGCTCAGATTGCACGGTGGGCAGCTCGAGCGGGAGCACGTAACCGTCCTGGCCGACCTCGTTGGCGTAGGCCTTGGCGGCCTCGATGCGACCGGCGGGCAGGCCCTTGAGCTCTTCCGTGCTGTCGAAGTGCACGGCGCGCTCGCGGGTGGACGCCATGAGGTTGCGGCCGAACTCCTCGGAGAGCGCCGAGAGACGCTGGTTAATGGTGGAGAGCTGCTCTTTCTCTGCCGCGCCGAGGTCCGCGCCCTGGCGCGCAAAAGTCCGCAGCAGGTGCGTGTGGAGGCGTTGCGACTCCTCGTCGGCCGGCGGGGTCGCCTCTTTGAGGCGAGCGTAGAGGACCTCATTCTGGTAGATCGCATCCGAATGCGCGGCGACCTGCGGCCAGACCTCCGCGGCGATCTCTTCCATCTCGTCCGTGACATCCGTGCCCGACAGGTTGCCGAAGATGGAAAGCACGCGCTCCAAATCCTGACCAGCGCGCTCGAGGGCCTCGACGGTGTTTTCCCATGTCGGGTCGGCCGTGTTGTCGACGATGGCCTTAATCTCTTCGTCGTGGCGGGAGAGTGCCTCGGCGATGGCGGGACGGAAGTGTTCGACCTTGATCTCCGCAAACGGTGGGAACTGGTACGGGAGCGTGGAAGGAGAAAGAAGCGGATTAGTCATGCGACTAATCTACCGATCTCCCCGTGCCGCCGGCAGGGAAATCCCCTAAAACAGGAGCTGGTCCGGCCAAGGGAGTTCGACCGTGCGGTCCTCGAAAGGAGCGACCTCGAGCTCAACGGGAACACCGTCCGCGATGTGAAGCAGCACCATAGCCCCAGGGCAATCGGCGGTGAGCACGTAACTGGAGCCTTGCGGGACGGCCTTGCCGTTGGCGTCGCGACGCGGCTCCGGCGGCTCTTCACCCGCCGTGAGGTAGACCGTGGGGCACGTGCCACATCCACAGTGCTTGTACACCTTGAGCTCCGGCACGCGTGCAGCAATGGCCTCGCGCTGCTGCGTGCTCAAAGAATGCATGGGGTCCGAGGCATGCGCCAGCATGGCGTAGACGACGTCGGATTCAGAAGTGAAGAGGGGACGCATGATTATGCCTTTCGTCGGGGCGACAGAATCCATACCCTAACAGGGCCCCCTCGACATAGGTTGGTGCGTGCGGTGTGCGGCAGGGACGTGACCGTTAGAAGAGGAAGCTTCTGCGCCAGAAGCAAGAAACAGGCAAAGAATTGGATTTTTGCATATATCCAGGTCGTGGACTCGGGGTTGCCGTGAAAACAGCGAATTAAGGCCAAAATCGAGGCTTGTGGGGTTAATGAAGCAAGAAAGTGATGAGACAAGAAGAGAAGTAAGAAAAGAAGTACGGTGTGTTGCAGTCGTGGAGGCCAGGTTAATTAACGCTGCTGGCCCAAAAGGGAACGTAGCGCAACGATCGGGCGCCTGCCGTGCGATCATAGGGCTTGATGAGTCCAGCATCTTCAGTGGCCTTGATGAGCCGTGTGGTTTGCCCCGCTTGAGAGTCTTTGAGACCGAAGCGTCAGCGTACGGATGAGTTTGTGACCGGACGGTTCTCTAAAACGTTGAGACATGCATGTTGGTAGACGGCCTCTTCCTTTTCCTCCTGGCTCATTAGGGCGAAGGGTCGGTACGCGCTCAGTGTCACGGTTGTTGCGCCGTTCGTGCGGATGAGTGCGGGCGGGAAGTGCGCGGCCTCGAGTGACTCGACGATACGGTCCCATCCGCTGCCGCGCTTCTCTACGAACTTAGCAACCCGCAGCGCTTCGCCGAGGTGCGGATTGCGGGTCACAGAAGTTGAGTCGATGAAGCGTTGCGGGCTAACAAGTGGGGCTCCAGGATTGCTCACGTCGACGTGATCGCTGAAGATCTCGATGGTTAACGAGCTGCCGCGTGCCTCAAGGTCTTGGTGCATGAGAGCATTAGCGAGGACCTCACGAAAAGCCACGGTGGGGAGGACAGGGGTTTCAACGCGGGACCGCTGGTGTCGATAGATTCTCCACCGGGCCGGATCGTGGCGAAGAGCTCCATAATGCGTGGGAATCCGAGAGCGCAGCCCTCGTTGATAGTCCATTCACGGAGGATGTTGGTGCGTGACGAGTCGCGAAAATGCATGACCCGCGGGACGAGGGAGTGGAAGAAGGGGAACGCGGAGATGGAGCGGGCGTACATGAGCGCCGATCATGCCGGGATGCACCATCCTAGTTCGTGAGAATAAACCGCGTACTCAACACACTTGAGAAACTCAACGCACAAATCATTTTCTACGGCCAAGAAAAGCCACGGGGCACCAACGAAGATACTGGCGAAGACGAACGATCACGTTATGACCACGCCATGAAACAACTTATTCGGTGTGTCAATTGGTCGCTAGCTGAAAACCAACGGCATCTCATGGTGCTCGACAAGCAGGGGACCAAAGAACGTATGGATATCTTCGCATCAAGCGCCGCGTTTATGTTCTCCCACCAAGATGCAGACAAACTCCTTGAACCACCGCTCGAAGTAGAAAGCCATCTTTACCAAACAGTTCAGTGCGCAGATTGGATCTGTGCCCTACTTGGAAGAATTTCAGCCTACAAATATGACCCAGATTTCAAGGATTTCGACTGGGCAATCAAGTATTTCGGAAACAGACTAGCCCATGCGAGTAGTCCCCACAGCAAGATTCGTGCTGCGGGCACTGGTCGGGACGTTTATGCGAATCATCTTGGCAGCTACCGCAGTTGTTTTTCCACAACCGAAATCCCCATGAGCCCTACCGATATGGAAGCTCTGGAGAAAAAGTTCAACGGTTAATTCTCTATTTTCTGAAGCGCCGGTTTAAACCGTTAGGCGGCCACTCAACGCACGCGAGAGCGTGAGCTCGTCGACGAACTCAAGGTCGCCGCCCAGCGGCATGCCGGAGGCCAGGCGCGTGATCTTCAGTCCCGGGAAATCTCGTAGCAGGCGCACAAGGTAGGCCGCGGTGGCCTCGCCCTCGGTGTTGGGATCGGTGGCGAGGATGACTTCGGTGATGTCCGGGGAATCGTCGTAAAGCGGCTCCTCCGGGGTGGAATCCGCAAGCTCTCGGTCCGGTAGCACGCCGCCGAGGCGCTGCAGTAGTTGCGAGATGTTGAGATCCTTCGGGCCCACGTTCGCCAACGGATCGAGTGCGCCGCCGAGCACGTGATAGCGGCCGTCATATTCGCCGGTGCGCTCGATAACCTGAATGTCCTTGGGCTCTTCCACCACGCAGATGGTGGAAGCATCGCGCTGCGAATTGATACAAATGCGGCAGACTTCCTCGCGCGAAATATTGCAGCAGATGCGGCAGAACGTCACCCCATCACGCACTGCTCCCAGCGCCTTCTGGAGGCGGTCAATCTCCTCTGGGTCCTGATGCAACACGTGGAAGGCGATGCGTTGCGCTGACTTCGGGCCAATACCCGGCAGGCGCGAGAACTCATCGATGAGATCCTGCAATGGTCCTTCAAACACGCAATGCTCCCCTCACTCAACAATCCCTCAGACCTCGACGGCCGGGGACACAATAAAAGGCCGCGCTGCTCTCCACGAAGAGAGCAACAACGGCCTTTAAGTCTAACGCGCGGCTTACTGGTTGCCGCCGAAGACATCCTGGAAGGACGGACCATCGTAGTTCTGCTGGGACTGGCCCATGCCCTGGGACAGCGGACCAATCTTCTCCTGGGCCAGGCGGCCAGCAGCAGCGTGAGCCTCCTTGAAGGCACCAACGATGAGGTCCTGGAGGGTATCGATGTCCTCCGGGTCGACCACGGACTTATCGATGGTAACGTTCTGCAGCTCAGCGCCGCCGGTCATGGTGACCTTCACCAGGCCGTTGCCGGCGGTGCCTTCAACGGTGGAGGCCAGGATCTCTTCCTGTGCCTTCTGCAGTTCTGCCTGGACGCGGGCTGCCTGCGCCAGGATCTCGTTCATGTCATTTGCCTGCTGCATCGGGTCGTTCTCAGTCATGCTAAAAATCCTTTCACACGATTATTTTCACTACGCGCCAAGTGTACAGATGCCACGCTAGAGCCGCCGCGCTCCCAACTCCTGTGCGAGGAGCTCCATGGCCACCTCCGTGGCGTTGCGGTGGTCCATCTCGCCGGCATTCTGCGCGGCCTCCATCATCTCGCGCTCCTCATCCGCGCGGGTGTACTCCGGCTGCGGAGCGGGAGCTTGCTGAGGCGCAGGTTGTTGCGGCGCGGCAGGCGCTTGGCCTGCGCTTTCCGACGCCCCACCCATCCCTGCCGGCGGACCGTACTCCTCCGGTGGGGCTTCGAATTCGCCTTCCTCCGGGCCTGGCTCCGGCGGCAGTGGAACGCCGTTGCCAAACTTGGGAACTTTGGAAAACTCTTCATCCCGCTGGGCCGCTACTTGGCTCGCTTGCGCGATGCGTGATCGCCATTGGCTACCACGGGCCTCCCTCTTTGGGGGCACCGTCGCCCCGCGCGGGGCGACGTCCGGACGTTGTGGTTCTGCCGGCGGTCGCGGGTCTGCCGGCGGCTGCGACTCAGCTGCCTCACGCGGCTGCTCCGTCGTCGTTGAAGAAGACGGAGCCTGCTGCCCGATCCGGCGCGGCGCACCCCACGGATCATCACTGGCATTGCTGGGTTCCTTCGCCTCGGACTCGCTGGGCTTGTCTCCTCTTTCAGATTCTGTTGCTGCCGCGGAAGCAGGCACAGTGTCGGAAGAGTGCGAATCAGTAGCGTTGTCCGGAGTCTCCGGACTCTCTGCCTCCTCGTCGGGCTCGGCGGCCTCGCGTGGTGGCTGGTTGGGGTTCCACTGGGTGCGCTGGGCTGGTTCAGCCACCGTGAAGCCGTGGGCCTTCGGGTCGGTGCCGATGACGCACGTGACCTTCAGGTTGCGGTTGAGCTCTTCCTTAAGGACGGTCACGATGACCTCGTTGGTGCCTGGCGAGTTGATGCGTTCCGCCAGCGCGCCGGTGGTGTGCCCAAGAACCAAGGTGTCATCGCGCACGCCGAGGACACGGGCTTCGGCGAGCATGATTTCAGCGACCTTGTTCCGGCGCCCAATCGTCGCCCGCAGGTCAGACCAACGCCCGCGAATTTCCGCGGCTGGGTCTTGAGGCTGCTCGGGCTCAGGCTGCTGTTCTTGTGGCTGTCCTTGAGCCTGTTCTTGCCGTTCTTGTAGTTCCGGCTGTTCCGCTTCCTGCGGTTGTTCGTGCTGCTCCTGTTGCTGGTGCTCCGGTCGCTCTTGGTGCTGCTCAGGCTGCTCTGACTGCGGCTCAGGCTGCGCCTCCGGCTGTGCAGGGCGCTCCACCGGTGCCTGAGGCTGCGCAGCCTCAGGGGTTGGGGTCTGCTGCGTCTGCTGGGCTGCTTCTTGAGTCCTTTCGACCTGCTGTGGTTGCTGTTGCTGGGCCTCCTGCTTTGCCGCCTGTCGGCTGCGACGCTGCGCAATGATGGCCGCGGCAGCGGCCGCGGGATCCTGGGCGCTAGCGACCGCAGATTGCTGGCGTTGCGCAGGCGGAGTTCCCTGCCCAGCGGGAGCGGAAGGCTGCACGCCCGCCCCCTGCGGGGCAGCAGTGGGCATCTGACCGGAGGCTGCCGCTGCAGGCCCCGAGCCAACGATGAGGTGTGCGCAGAGGATTTCTAGGAGCAGGCGCGGGGACGTCGCGCCACGCAGAGAGGACACGCGCTCGTTGACGGTTTCCGCTAAGTAGGCCAGCTGTGGGCCGGAGAAGCGTTGCGCCTGGGCAGTGAGGATCTCACCGCGGTCAGTCGGCGCAGAGACTAACCCCTCCTCCAACGCTGAAGGGACTGCCTGCAGGATCATCAAATCCCGCAAACGATCCAAAAGGTCAATGGCAAAGCGGCGAGGATCGTGGCCGGCCTCAATGACATCGTCGACAAGCCGGAAGAGCCCAGCCTTATCCTGGTTCGCCAGGGATTCAACCGTGTTATCCAGCAGGCCTACGTCCGTAACACCCAGAAGCGGGCGGGCTACCTCGTAGGTCAATCCATCGGGGCCTGCGCCCGCCAAGAGCTGGTCCAGGATGGACAAGGTATCGCGGGGCGAACCGCCGCCGGCCTGGATGACCATGGGGTACACGGTGTCATCCACGTGGACGTTCTCCGAGGCCACGGTGCGCTCCAGCAGCCCCTTCATCGCCGGCGGAGTCAACAGGCGGAAGGGATAGTGGTGGGTACGCGAACGGATAGTGCCGATGATCTTCTCCGGCTCCGTCGTGGCAAAAATGAAGATCACGTGCTCCGGCGGCTCCTCGACAACCTTGAGCAAGGCGTTCGCACCGGAGGCGGAAATCATGTGGGCCTCATCGATGATGAAGATGCGGTAGCGCGACTCCGCCGGCGCGTAGTAGGCGCGGTCACGCAACTCACGCATGTCCTCGACACCATTGTGAGAGGCGGCGTCGAGCTCCGTGACATCCAAGTTGCCCGGCCCACCCGGGGCCAGCGAGACGCAAGAGTCACACTGCCCGCACGGCGTTGACGTTGGCCCCTGCTCACAGTTCAGCGAGCGGGCCATGATGCGCGCGGACGACGTCTTTCCGCAGCCACGCGGGCCGGAAAAGAGGTACGCATGGTTAATGCGCCCTGCGTCGAGGGCAGCGGATAAAGGCGTGGTGACCTGCTCTTGGCCAACCACTTCCGCGAAGGTTGCTGGACGATATTTCCGGTAAAGAGCCACGGTTAGTCAGTGTAGCGTCTCAACCCGACACGTCACTCCGAGCGCTGCCAATCCAGCAGATCGATGCCTTGCTCCGCCACCGCCTGCTGCAGCGCCGGCACGCCTTCCTCGACGGCGTAGGCATACTCGGCGTCGCTCAGCATGAGCAGTTGGCACACCAGCGTTAGGCGGCCCTCCTCCGCCACCTGCGGGGTCTGGCCGCCCCACAGGTACGGGGCGATGAGCATGCCATGACGCACGCTCAAGTGAGCGAAGCGCTCATCGTCTTCGGCAAAGAGCTTGGGCAAGAGCAGGCCCGGTTGCGCGGGCAACAAGCCTGCAGCTTCCGTGAGCAACGCCGCCGCAGAACTCACTGCGGCAGCCACCTCCACCTGCCCGGTGCGGGCGACGGTGAGGAGCTCACAGCGCACGTCGATGCCTTGCTCGGCGTGCGCTAGCCCGGTGTCGACGGCGGCAAACTCACACGTGACGGCGAGGGACTGTTCCCCCTCCAGTGAGGCTAAGCCCAAGCGCTGCCCCTCGACGTTCTTAAACGCTAGGTCAGCCGGAATGATCTGGTCGAGCCAGTAGGCCGTCTCGTCGGAGTTGATTGCCTTATGCCCCCAGCTTCTCTACTGCGGCGAGCAGCACACAGGTGGCCACGCCATCCATTGCTGCCTCGACTTCTTCCTGCGGCGGCAGGGACGGTGCCAAGCGAATGTTGTGGTCCTTGGCGTCCTCGCCGTATGGGTACGCCGAACCAGCCTGGGTCAGGAGAATGCCGGCGTCACGGGCCAGCTCCCACACGCGGGTGGCGGTGCCCTCCATCACGTTGAGGGAGATGAAGTAGCCGCCCTTGGGGTGGGTCCAGTCCGCGATCTCATGGTGGGTGAGGTTCTTATCCAGGATGCGAAGAACCGACTCGAACTTCGGCGCCAACAGCGCAGCGTGGCGGCGCATCACCGCGCGCACGCCCTCGGCGGAACCAAAGAACTCGTAGTGTGCCAGCTGGTTAATCTTGTTCGGGCCAATGCCGCGGATACCGGCGTGCTCCAGGTACCACTCGAGGTTGTCTTCGGAGGAGCCGAAGAAGCTCACGCCAGAGCCAGCGAAGGTAATCTTCGACGAAGAAGACATGGCCCAGAAACGGTCCGGGTTACCTTCTTCCGCAGCGATATCCAGGATCGGCAGAATCTCCGGGAAATCCTCAGTCAGCGTGTGCACGGCATAAGCGTTGTCCCACACGATGCGGAAGTCCGGTGCGCCAGTCTCCATCGCGGCAAGGCGGCGGGTCTTCTCTTCAGAGATGACAGCGCCCGACGGGTTGGAGAACATCGGCACCACCCACATACCCTTGACCTGCGGGTCCTTGGCCAGCTCCTCTACCGCCTCGATGTCCGGGCCATCTTCTTCCATCGGCACCGAAATCAGCTCGAAGCCGAAGGACTCCGTGATGGCGAAGTGGCGGTCATACCCCGGGGTGGGGCAGATCCACTTGATGGTCTCCTCCTTGGACCACGGCTTCTCAGAGCTGTTAGTGCCAAAGGTGTAGGCCCACAGGATGAGGTCATACATGATGTTCAGGGAGGAAGAGTCCGCTGCGACGAGGAGCTCCGGATCCATGTTGGTGAGCTTGCCCCACAGATCGCGCAGCTCCTTGATGCCCTTCTGGTTGCCGTAGTTGCGCAGGTCATTACCCGCAGCATCGGTGTAGTGGCCGCGGCCCGGCAGGACGAGCAGATCATTGGACAGATCAAGCTGAGCCTTGGACGGCTTACCGCGGGTCAAGTCAAGATCCAACCCCTCAGCCTTGAGGGCCTCGTAGTCCTTGCGCACCTGCGCGGCAAGCTCATCAAGCTCGGACTTTTCAAGATTAAGAAGAGACATCCGTCTTCCTTCCGGGACGTAGTGCGGACATATGGCAACCATACTAACGCCCCGTCACATCCCCCGTGTGAAAGCACACAAATAAAAAGGGGACCCCGCGCACCCGCCAGAGCCTCCTGACCCTTGCTGCATTCCTGCCCTGGGGGAGTTCAGAGGATGGACGCCACGCGGAATCCTGCGGTCTAGCCTAGCGCGCCTTGCTTGCCGACGCCAAACCGCTCCCCCACCACCCAGCTCCCCACTCCGCTTCCAAGCGCACTTTCCGCCTCAAGCCACTAAATCCTTAACTTTTTCGCGCTGACCTGGCGATTTTGCTTCATTAGGGGGCTCATGTAATGTTTTCCAGCGGAGGATTCGACTAGCGGCCTATGTCACACGCCTGGAACGCGTGCGGGAGTCACATCCCTCAGGGGTTCAAATCCCCTATCCTCCGCCACTGGGAAGTCCCCTGGATGTCATCATCCAGGGGACTTCTTCTTTATCCGGGGCCCCCGTTTCACCACGTATAGAACTCCAAGATGTTTCCGTCTGGATCCGAAATGTAGGCGGAATAAGAACCCCATGGCATTTTCTTCGGTGAGGCAGAAGCCTCGCGATAGGAATCTGGAAGTTGACTCCAGTACTCGTCGACGTCCTCGACAGAAAACTGGATTACTGCTCCGCCGGGGGTCGCCGGACTAGTGTTAGTGGCTGAAGCAAAAGCTGAAGAATCGAATACGCCAATTACGCTGTCGTCAAACGACACCTCAAAATATCCTTCTTCAGCAGACAATGGCTTTACTTCGGAGTTGGGAAGTTGATGGTAGAACTCCCATGAGGCTTCGATATTGCGGGTCAAGATCGTCAAATGATCGAATCGCATGATTGGAATAACCTTTCTCGCTGGGCCAAAGATTTGTTGCGATTATTCCAACTACCCTTTGCACCTGTGCGGTGTTAGGAATCGAGGCTATTGGATTCTTCATGCGGTGGTTTGAAGCCTTCAAGCAAAGGAACCAAAGTAAAGGCACCATTTGCGGGGACTAGGATGGAAAACCCCAGGTGATTGCATGCGGAGTTTCGCATAAGGTGCCAGTACTTTGGTTCCTTTGCAGCTGACGGAGGCGCCTCATCGAACGCCCACAGCTGCACGCCCCTAATCGAACTCGGGGGCCGCGAAACCGTCTTCCTTAAGCCACTCCACGTGCGGCGGGGTGTTCATGCCCCACTCGGTGCGGGCAAGCAAGAAGGCCTCGTCCACCTCGGCCTCGTCATAGCCGCCATCGCACAGGTACTGGCGGAAACCGTTGGGGCCAGGATCTTTGATCCACAGCCACACGTAGTCATCGAGCGTGCTATCACCCAGGATGTCCTCCATGCCCGCTGGCAGCAGCTCACGCCCGGCGCGCACGCGCTCCTCCAAGTCAGCGTCGAAGAAGTCGTAGAGGTAATCCAGGCCGTCTTCCAGCTGGGCGTACTCATAGGCGTCCATTGATTCGCTCCTCTCGCCACCATTCTTAGTCACGGATCAGCACTCCCCTCAACTGTGTTTCTTTGCGCCGAGGGACATCCGGTCGACGTCGGCAAGCACTTCGTCCACAATCATGGGGTTGAATTCCCTATCGCGGCGCAGGCGCAGCAATTCCTGTTGGGCACCGGCGAGGGCTGTTCGCCGCGCCGCGAGGGCCACCTCACGGGCCTCGATGGCCATACGCAGACGAGTCGTAGCGTCCTCGCCATCCTCATCCTCACCGAGGCGATCCTCAAACCATCGGGCGATATTCGCCGCAATGTCGGGGTCCAGTTCCTCATACTTCGCGCGCATCGCAGCGATACCGGCTTTACGCGCGCGGGAGGTAATGGTCGCGCGCATTTTATCCGTGGCTGCCTGCGAATACGTGGTGAGGTCGAGCTGACGCATAAGCCACGGCAGCAGCAGACCGGGAATCACCATGGTCATGAGCAGCACCACGAGGGCGATAACGGTCAACTCGTTGTAGAAGCTCAAACCACTTGGAACAGACAGAACCAGCGCAAGAGTCACCAAACCGCGCATGCCGGACCACGTCATAAGCAGCACTTCTTGCAGGCGCAGCGGCGCCAGGCGTGGCTTCCCACGGCGCCTATTAATGAGATAGAAGGCGTACATCCACACCAAGCGCACGAGGAAGGCAACAACGGACAGGATGACGCCGATGATGACCGCATGCCAGAGGTCCGCACCCGCGGCGTCGATGGCGCTGAACACGGTCAAGCCAATGAGGCCGAAAGCCACACCCGTGAAAAGCAGCTCGACGGTCTCCCAGAATGACTGACCGGAGAGTCGGTCCTCGGCTTGAATCGGCGCGCGGGAGTGCAGTTCCACCGCAGCAATCACCACAGCGATGACACCGGAGGCACCGAGCTCCTCCGCGGCGATATACACGGCAAAAGGAATCACCCACGTCAACGCGTTGCGAGCGATAACCTCGTGAACCGCGCCGACGAACCACGAAGACACGCGCCCCACGACGAGCCCGAGAATGGTGGCCACCGCCGCGGAGTAGAGGAAACTCGTCACCGCTTCCCCGGCATGCATCTCCCCCGAGCTCGTCACGGCTTCCAGGGCGAGGTGGAAGGCCACAATAGACGCGGCATCATTGAACAGGCCCTCGATCTGCAGCACGGAAATGATGCGCCGCGGGATACCGGCCGGTTCTGCCACGGCCTCGACGGCCACCGGATCTGGCGGGGCAATCGCGGCGCCGATAAGGATGGCGGCAGCGAGCCCCAAGCCCGGCATGAAAGCACGGGCGGTGAATCCCACCGCCAGGGTGGTAGCCACCACGAGCAGCACGGACAGAGCCAGGATGGTCATCCACTGCTCACGAATGACACCCCACGATGTTCTCCTTGCCAGCGCCCACAACAATGGCGGCAAGAAGATGGGAAGAATGAGGTCAGCAGGCACGGAGAATTCAAATGTGCCATTCGAGAAAGTGGCGTACACCGAAACCGCCACCGCCGTAAGGATAGTCAAAAGCGCCGGCCAGGGAAGTCCTATTTTGTCCCCTACCGCCTTGACGATGACGGTCAACAGCATCAGGCCAATAAGGACAAACAAAACTTCCATGCTGAGCTTCTCTCTCCGTTAAATTTTTTGTTCTCAGACTACCGCTGTACAGCCGGCGAGGGGGAGGAGCTACACAGCGCCATCCCAGACGAAGGCCTCCCGCGATAGCTTCTCCGGCTGAAACTGTTGGCACAGCTCCTGTACGGAAGAGGCCTCATACCCTAAGGAGTGGGCCAAGAGCTTGACGACGTCCCCCGCATCCCTACCGTGCCCATCGAGCAGCTGACGCAGGGTCACCGCCCCATCGCGCTTGGACAAACGCACACCCTCAGCGTTGAGCACGAGCGGCACGTGGACGAACTCCGGCTCCGGATAGCCCAGCTTGTGCGCCAGGTAGGCCTGGCGCGGGGCCGAAGACAGTAGATCATCACCGCGCACGATCTGATCGACGCCTTGGAAGGCATCATCAACAACAACCGCCAGGTTATAGGCCCAGTCCATGCCCTGGTTCGGATCCGCCGGGGGCTGGCCGCCACGGCGCAGGATGAAGTCATCCACCTCCCCGGTGTACTCGCCGGCGAGGGCATCGTGGATGGTGAAGGAGGAGGCGTCGGCGCGCAGGCGTATGGCGGGCACGCGGTTTTGGGCGGCGAGTTCGGCACGCTTGGCGGCCCGCTGATCGTCGCTAAGCGCGCGGCAGGTACCCGGGTACTGTCCTGGGATGGCGTGTGGGGCACGGGAGGCTTCCTGGATGTCCTTGCGCGAGCAATAGCACTCATAGGTGGGAAGCTGCGCGAGCGCCTCCTCATAAGCCGCGTAGCGATCCTGTTGGTAGATAACTTCCCCGTCCCAGTCCAAGCCGAGCGCGGCGAGGTCCTCCAGCTGGCGCTGCGCCGACTCCCGCGAGGAGCGCTGCGTGTCAATGTCCTCCACGCGCATAAGAAAGCGGCGCCCGCTGCTCCTGGCGTAGAGCCAAGCCAGCAACGCCGTGCGGAGGTTACCCAGATGCAGATCGCCGGACGGGCTCGGGGCATAGCGCCCGGCGGGGCTGAGAGAATCCATGCCCACCAGTCTACGAGGAGGCCCGCGCGCGTCGGAGTCCTCTACTAGAATCTCCCCCATGGCTTCTGACGCGACGTATCCCCTGCTTGATTCTGCCGACGCCGAGCGTATGCTCGCTTATGCGCGTGCCCAGGCGCCGGGGCTTTCTCTTCCCACCGTTGAGTCCGCCCACATTGACAAGCAGATCGACCGCGTGCTGTCCAACGACACGTTCCAAGGCTGTGCGGAGGATGCCGTCCCTGCCGCCCACTACTTGGAGGCGCGGGAGACACTTCGCGTGGCTGCTGGCACCATCGAGAACATCGACGATTCCCTCACCATTGCCTCGATTGGAGCGCTGACCGGGCAGCCGTCTCTCGTAGCTACTGGCTATACGCGTGTGGCCCGCGCATGGTTGGATAACGACAACACCGAAGAAGCAGAGAAATTTGCGGCCAAGGCAGCAGCGGCTGGTGACGACACCGCGCTGGGCGAGATCGCCGCAGCTCGCACCGCGGCCAGCCACAAGGATTTCTCCGAGTCCGCCCCCGCTAGCGAGAATGCATCAATCAGCCCCGACAGCACGACGTCGCTCTCGGATCTGCAGGAACTTCTAGATTTCGCAAAGAACGGCGATGCAAAGGCGCATGCGGCCGACTTCGTGGCTGTCAACGACGCTGTGACCGGAGGCAAATTCGACGGAGCGGGTGCCACGATGGCCGCAATCCTTCAAGCCATCCTCGAATCGGCCGTGGGCGCACTCTGGGCATCCAACTCTGCCGCCGACTGTGAACGCGTGGCTGCGCAGTCCTTCACCATCCTCTCCAACGCACGCAGCGACGAGGATTACCAGCAGCTCCCAGCGCCCATGCTGGCCCGCTTCTACAGCGATGCCGCACAACACTCCCCTGACGATGTAGAGCAGCGCGTGGCCTGCTTTGCCGCCGCTGCCCGCGAGTACCAACGTTGCGGCGACCTCGACGGTGAGCTGCACGCCCTCCTCAAGACCGTGGCCCTCGATGTTCGCCACCGCGATCCGGAGGAGGCCTACGACATCCTGGCCTCACGCTATGTGGACTCCACGAAGCTCAAGAGCCTCCCCGTAGCCGCCAAGTGGACCGTTCTGTATTCCGAGAGCCTGCGCACGCAGGCTCAGGACATGTTTAAATCCACCCAGGTGTTGCTCGACTTCTTGGAGAAGCACCCCGCGTCCCAGGCCACCACGTCTTCGGAGCAAAACGCCATGGCGGAGGTAGCTGAGCTTCTTGGGGATCGCTACACCGCCGCCAACGCGGCAGACCGCGCGCGCAACATGTATCACTTTGCGTTTAACCTGTTTGCCGCAGCGGGCAATTCCCGCGCGCTCGAGGAGCTCCGCAAGAAGGCCTAGGTTTGTGGCGTTTGTCCACCGAACCACTGCCGGTTCGCCGGCAACCACAGCAGAACGATGACTGCCGCGGAGACGATCGACGCGGGCATCACCGAACTCAGTGGAATGAGCAATACCACGATGGCGCTGATAGCGGTCAAGGCAATCCGCGCCGACTGCTGCGCGTGCAGCACATAGGTCGTGATGACACACACGAGAAGGACCAGCACGCCCAGCAGCACGCCGAGCTCCGTGGAGAGCTGGTCCGTGCGGCTTACCGCCGCCGGGCTGTTTTCAAAGGCCACGAGCCGGCAGATGTTGTATACCGCGTAGCTCGTGATGAAGACCTCCAGCACCGCTGAGACCTTCAGCGGCCACGGTGCCCACTGCGCCTTCATATCGGCGGCACGGCGGGTCTGGCGAACAGAATCGCTGACCTGTCCAAAGCGATAGTCCGGCGTGATCCCGGCAGACGGGCCAAGCGGTGGTGTTCCTGGGGACTGCGGGCTGCCGAAAGTCATGACACGTCCTGCACAAAAACTCCGCGGCGGCTGAGCAGCCAGCGGATGGGATCCAGCACACGATAGGGCGCAATGCCGCTGCGCGCCAGCTGGCGGCCGGTCGGGGCCTCCCCTAAGGCGGAGACCACGAAGAAGCTGCCATCGCGCGGAGCTGCCGAATAGAGCTTGTTGATCAGATCGTTGGCGCCCAAGAAGCGCAACAGCGATTCAGCTTCGAGGTGAACCATCCAACGGTCCGAATCGCGGAAATTCCACCCGGTGTCGCGGCGGAAGGCAGCACCGCGGTTGGCCATGAGCTTCTTCCACCGCACGTCATCCACCTGCTCCAGCTTCTGCACGGTATCGAACTTGGAAATGGTCACCGCGAGCGGCGGCGGGGTCTCCGTATCGAGCAAATCCAGCAGGTTATCCAGGACCCGCAAAGAGTCCGCGCCCAGCTCACCAATGTTCGGGATCAGACCGTGGATAAAATCCTGAATCTGCTGCACGCGGAGCGGATCGAAGAGGAAAATCACCAAGTCCGCATGGGAGAAGAACGCGAGGTTCTCGCGGTCCGCTTCGTTTTCCGGAGGGTTCTCCAGGTCCTCGCCCGCCACGTCGCGGAAGACCAGGTAATTCATGCGCTCGTGGCCCTGCTCATCCGGCCACTTACCGAGTTCAAAAATCAGCGGATCGCGCTGGTAGGCGTCGGTAGCCACCGCACTTGGTGTGGGGTCCATGGCACGCATCTCCTCAAAGAGCGGCCGCTCATAGACCTCCGCGTAGCGCTCGCGCGTGGATTCATCCGCCGCTTGGACGGAGCGATTGTGCTTGTGCGCCAGCTGCTTGAGCTGCTTGATCATCACTGCGGTGTAGAGCGACTTACCGGAGTTACGCGCACCGGCCATGGCCACGCAATGCGTCACGGCGTCGGTCCATCCCTGCGGCAGCTCGCGGTTGGTGTACGGGCTCACCGTCACACCATCCTCGAGCGGTTTAAAGGTCCACGGACAACGTGCCTGGCTCATTAGTTCCTCTCTTTCAGCATGGCGGTGACGCGATCGGTCAGTTCCGAAAGCTCCGTGTTGGCGCCGGTATCGAGCTGCTTGACGACGTCCCCGTCGATCACCGCGTACGCCACATGAGCTGGGGTTCCGTTGATGTGCGCAAGCTCCAACTCCTGGCGCCCGATGGCGCTCGTGATGAGCACGACGGTGGGCACCTGGGTCTCCAGCATGGAAGCCACTGGGGAATCGGTGACGTAGATAGCAAGAGAGGCTGTGGAAGCCACCGTCGGCCCACGCCACGGGCGCTGTCCGACGCGCTCCGCTCCGTTATCGATAACGCCCGCGATGAAGCGCGTGAGCTCGTCTACCTTGTGGGTCTCGATGCTGTCCTGGCCGTCGGTGGCGCGGAAGTGCCGGAAGGCATCGGAGAGCGCATCGATGTATTTGGCGGCCGCCTCAACGATCTTCGGTGTGACGTTGACCTGCATGGAGGCGGAACCGTCGACGACCACGGTAACGGCATCGAGGCCAGCGACGTCCAGCTCCGCGCGGCGCATCTTGGAGCGCACCTCGCGGGCGGAGTCGGTAATTCCGGCGCCCTCAGTGGTGCCGAATGCTTCCAGACGGTAGCTGCCGGATTCCGGGGTGACCTCGGCGAGGCGCTCGGCGGAGTCCTCGGCGGCGTCGATAAGCACGCGCGGGAAAGTCACCGAATCGCCCGCGTTGCTCACCGTCAGGCGCACTTCGCTGCGCAGGCCGAAGGTCCCATTCCCCTTCGGGCGCACAACGATGGTGGCGCGCTCGGGAAGGGAGTGCACCATGAGGGAGAGATCGTGGACGCGCACGGCGTCAACGCCTTCACCGAGGATCGCTAGCTCCATCGAGGCGCCGCCGGTTCCCATCTCGAAGGCTTCGACGCGCAGGATGCCGTCTGAGCCGATGCGGCGGGACTCGCCGTCCCGCAGTGTGTATTTAGCCATGACGCTTCTTTCCTTCTCTTACCTTCCGTGGAATCCCGTGTTTCGCCCGTGCTCATTGGGAGCTGTGCCTCGGTGCTGCCACGCTGTGTGCTGTGCAAACTGCGCTGGCCCCGGCCGTTGCTGCAGGGGAGCTGAGCGCTCCGCCAGCAACTGTGTCGTACCATCCAGCAACATGGCGACGCGCCCCGTGGCGTAGCGCTCGCAATGCTCCAGCGCGATGACTCCCGCAAAATGCGTAGCGGTGAGGTACCCAATGTGCTCGAGTTCGCGGTTCTCCCAAGGCTGCAGTGCGTCTTCTGCCAAGAGGTTGAAATCCCGCGGGAAGTAGAACACCCAGGAGGCCACTATCGCGGACATCAACACCTTGTCCAGCCCCTCCCCCAACGAAGATTTATCAAGGTAGGCCAACTGGATTGAGCGGCCGCGGTTGACATCAAGGTGCTCGATCCACCAGCGCGGATCGAATTCCCGAAGCTTGTGCCACTCCTCGGCGCTGAGCCCAGGAACGTTGGCATTGCCGCCGGCAGCTCCTTGTGGCTCCGCCTGGCCGGCGGATGCTTCTCCCCCGGGTTCTGGTGCGGCCTCCGGTGTAGTGGCGAAGGGGTTCTCCTGCGGTGTGTTCGGCGCGGGGTTATCAAGCGGATTCGGCGGAAAGCCTGCCGGGGATTCGGCCGACGCCGCAAAAGGCGAGGACTCCGTCAGTGGTGCCCCAAAGTCCGCTGGATCCTTGCCCCAGGAATCATCAAAGCTCGGTGTGGTGGCCTGCTCGGGTGTGGTGTCGGCCGCAGCGTCCTGCTTGGTCTGCTCCTCCTGTGGCTCCGGGGCCACAGCCTCAGCTTCTTCCGCAGCACGTGCTTCATAAGCGCTGACGTCTGGCAGGGCTTCATCGAGCGCAAACACGACTGGATTGCCTGGGATGGTGGTTTCCGCCAAGCGCTGCTTTTCACTCGGCGGCACCACGAGCATGGTGGATGTGCTCAGCGGGAACTCATTAATGGCAGCTGCCTTCTCAAACGTGGAGAACCCGAAACCGTCCTCTCCCACCTCGCGGGCGGTGGCGGCAATCCACAACGCAGCTTGGTTGTCGGGCGCGACGAGAATAACTAAGCCATTGCGGGAGTTCAACACCGACGCCATGGCAGAGACCAGCGCGCGGTTGAAGGTTGGGTTCGGGTTCGGGCTGACCGCTTTGAACGGCGCGGGAAGCTTGTCTGGGTGGCGGAACTCCCCATCCAGGAATTCCTCCAGCAGCACATCCGAGTGCAGCGGGCCGCGCGCCGAGATCTCCTCCGGTATCTGCACCTTATCCACCTCATAGATGGAAAAGGGCGCTGGAACGTCAGGAGAAAACAGGACCGTCGCCGGTGCCGGCGGGGTTCCTGTGCGCGAAATCGACGTGTAGGTGAAGACGTTGCCGCCGCGTCCGGTCGCATCCAGCCCGGCAGGGACAGACACCATGGTGACCCACTTTTCTGCCTCAGGAGTCAACGCGAAAACCGCGGTACGGCGGACCAGCTCTGCGCGCTGCTGGGCGGAGGGAAAATCCGGGATCGTCGTGCCGTTGTTGAGCGATGTCGGTACGAAGGACACCAGCTCAGCCAGCTCCTCCTGGGTGATATCGCCGGCTTTCTGCCCTACTCCCCAGCCACCGGCGCGGCCGTTGGCGCGGGAGAATGATGCATAGCTAAAAGCGCCGCCCATACCTACTGGCCCCCTTGGTAGTACTGGTCCTGGCTGTAATCTAGACCGTAATTCTGCTGGTCATAGCTCTGCTGTTCATACTGTTGCTGACCGTAGTTCTGGTCATAGTGGGGAGTCTGATTCTGCATTGGTGGGTACAGCACCAGCCTGTAGGACACATCGCCTTCCACCACTACGGCTTTATCCAGTGCGCTCAGCGTGGGGGCGGGGTCGCTGTAGCTTTCGGAGAAACTGCTGAAGGCATCCTGCCCGCCGAAGCTATCGAAGGAACTATCAACGTGGCTGTCAAAGCCCTCAACCGCAAAGAGGCGGATAAAGCCCCCGCGCTGGACGTGCTCACCAATTGACACCGTGAAATCCGGATGCTGCCCACGCATCGGACCTAAACCATGAGCAACGTGCGTGGTGCTCTGCAGGTTGGTCTCCACGATGCCAAGCGCCTCGCCGTCTTCGGGGAAAAGCGGCAGACGGTCAGCACGGTAGACCACCTGGCAGGAGAACTGGCGCTTATCACCGTTACCCAAGCTCCAGAGGAACACCCGGACCTGGCCTTGGGAGTAATCGACCTCGAAGTCATACGTCACCGGGCGCAGACCCTCGTACTGAATCACACGTTCTTCTCCCTCGGTGCGCTTACCGGCGAAGACCGCATAGGGCCGCAGCCGCACGGTATCGCCGTGCTGATCCAGGTGCAGGCGGATGCCTCCCTGGAGGTCGTAGTCTTCCTCACGAATCTGATCGTGCTCGCGGTTGGTGGAGTACTCCACGGCGGTCGCGCCCTTCGGCCAGTCGAAAGTAACGAGCTGGCTATCCACGCGTTCAATCAGCCGGAACTGGTCATCCTCGATGGACTGCACGCGCTGCAACACCTTGGATTCACCGACCCAGGCATCAGCGTCGTTGAAGTTCACTGGGGTGATATAGACCTCGTACCAATCCGGCGGCCACGGCACCGTCGTGGTTTGGAAGGAGCCCGGCTCAGACACGCCGCGGGTCTCGCTGATAGCACTCGACAGCGCACTTTCGACATACGTCTTCGGCACCGCCGACGTACGCAGATCCGCCTGCGGGGCGGTCGGCGTGAGATAGATCTTTACCTCACCGGTCTTGGGCGAATACCAGTCCACCTCAATGGAATCTTGGCCATAGTCACTGCGCCGCTCGCAGCGTGAAAGCTCCAGCTTTTCAAGCTCGCTAGCCAGCTTCACCGAACGCTGAACGGCAACCTCGTCCTGGCTCTGCTCGGTAGCGCCGTGAAACTCCGCTTGGCCCAGCAGGGAAATGACCACGGTCTGCCCGGCTTCCTGCACCGGAATGGTGGCCTTGCGCCCGCTGCTGTCCACGTCTTGTTCGAAGCGCGGTGACAGCTTTTCCTTCTCACTATCCCGGCACGCATAAACCATGGCGCTCGAGTGTCCCGGCAGCAGGTCCCAGGACACTTGGATAGCACCCTTGATAGTGGAAACCTGGACGTTGACCGGTGGGAAAACCACGCCGGTGTCTCCCATAAAGACTGGCTGGCTGTTGATGAGCTCACGAAGGTCTCGGCCCTTGTAGGCCCACACCGCGTAGTGGCGCAGACCTGCCTCGCCCGGGGTGTGGTCACGGTAGGCGGTTCCCTTGGTGTAGACGAGGGTGTCGCCCGCGTCGGGTGAGGCAACCATCTCAGAATCATCGGCTACCACTCGGTAGAAGACCACCTCATCCGGCGTGTGGTCCAGCTCAGGCCACCACAAGCGCACCGGATGGCGCTGGTCGGTGTCCTCTGGAACCGGTTCTGGTTCCACGCCATAGCCAGGCTCTTCTTGAGAATCCTGTTCCGGCTGTGCCTCAAGCGGTACCTCAACCTCGAAGTTGATGCCCGGTGGAACCCAGTCTGGTTCTTGGCGGTACTGATACTCCGCCCGGATACCGAAGCCCGGGATAGTGATGTAGTCCTCTTCGTTGACCTGAGTCTTTTGCTCCTCCTCAGCCTGCAGTGCTTCCCACTCAGCGAAGAAGTCGCGAGGACCTGCTGCCGCAGGCTGTGCCTTCTGTGACTGCTGTGGCTGGGGGAATGCCGGGGCTGCCTCCACTCGTGCCGCTTCTTCTCGCGCCGCCTCTTGTTGTGCAGCGCGTTCACGCGCGGCACGCTCCCGCGCGTCCTCTTCTTGTGCAGCGCGTTCACGCGCGGCACGCTCCCGCGCGTCCTCTTCTTGTGCTGCGCGTTCACGCGCGGCACGCTCGCGCGCGGCACGTTCTTCCTGCGTCACCGCAGCGTTGCGCGCCTCCGCGCTCAGCTCCGGATGCGTTACCTCTTCGCCGTTGAACGTGGCGGCGATCTGTTCAGCGAACTGCCTAAACGGTGCTGATACGGCGTCGCGCACATCATCGGCGCTCACGCGCTTGAGCTCGTGCAGCGTCCTCAGCTCACTCAGCGGTACGTCCGCAATCGAAGGTTTCGGGTTGTGTGTCATCAACGTTCCTTAAAGAGGTTCCGTCAGAAGGTTTCGTCGAGGTCTGAGAGGTCCGGGGCTGCCGGCTGACCAAAGAATGGCCGCGCGGCTGAGCCCTCGTTGTTCTCCTGCACCGGCGACTTAAAGTCCATGTGATTCGTGTCATCCAGCTCATCCAAGGACAGATCCGAGGGCTGAGCAAAGGGCTGTGCGCTGGACGACGCATCCGGAATCAAGTACTTGAAATCCGTAATCTTTCCGTACTGCACTACCGTCACAGAGCGTGAAAGCTGGCTGGTCAGCGCGGTCTGGCTGTCGACCTCCACGATGCGCGTGCGGGAGCCATCAATTTCGGTATAACCTTCAGCGCCGCCAGCGCTGGTGAGCGCGTTGGGGCTAAAGGCCTGGAGGGCTCCCTTTTCCTGGTTCATTCCGGCGAGGAACTCGGAGGTGCTCTGCACGCGGCTGCCGCCCTCCTCGCGGAAGGTCACGCGGCTTAGGTAGCGCTGCAGGCTGCGGGTCATCCGCGGGTCCGTGATGACCTTCTGCCATTCCTGTTGCTTCAGGTCACGGTCCTGCATGTACGCGTGATCGAGGTTGCGCGACAGGTTATCCAAGGCAGTGCTGGACCCCAGTCCAGCCATGCCCCACATCTCATTGAGCGCCACGGCCGAGTGGCCAGTGCGGTTGCGCTCGAAGGTGTTATTCATGTCATCGAGCAGCGACTTAAGCGAACGGTGCGCCCATTCCGTCTGGAAGATGTAGGAGCGGATTTCATCCGTCATGCGCACGGCATCGTCGCGGTTGAGCACGGCCTGGGCGATGCGAGCGTTTTCTGGAAGACCCGCTTGCGGTGTCCGCAACCGATCGCTCGACGTCTCCTTGCGGCCGAAAGGTGCGTAGATCGCACGGCCCAGCAGCGCCGACCAGCTCAGGAACTGGTTATAGGCATTAGAGATGCGCGAGATCTCCGCGGAGGAGGTTGCCAGATTCTGGGCGGCAATTTCCTGATTGCGGTTGAGCAGCTTTCGTCTCTGCACGTAGTCAAAGATTTCACGCTGGGCCTTAGTAAAAACCGCCCAGGAGCAGACGAGGAAAAGCACGACCGCCAGGATGATGCCCACGACGTACCAAGGCCAGTCGAACCACTGTAGGTACTCACCCAGCGGCAAGTCTGGGTTGTAGCGCCCGGCCACCATGTAGGTCATGAGGGCAAGCGCCACGAAGAGCACGATCCACATCGTGCGCAGCTTCCGGGTCAGTGCTTTGTTTTCCGCGTTGAAATCACGCGCTTGGAAGTTATTGGCCAGCTCTTGCAGCTCGCGTGCTTTGGCGTGCGCGTCGCGGTACTTCTGCTGGGCATGCCCCAGCTTCTCCCATAGGCCCTGGCCCACCTTCCAGGCGAAGGTGGTGCTGTTCTTTGCTCGCCACGACGCAAACTCGTGCTTCTTGCGGCTCACCGCCTCGTTGCGGGTTTGCTGGCTGGTGTACTCGATGTCTGCGGCAAAACGCTCGGCGCCTACCGGATCGAAAGGCGCGACGGTTGCTTGGGACTCGTGTGTGTAGCCCAGCGTGCTGGTCATCAGCGGGTGGAAGCCTTGGAAGGAAGCGCTGACATCCTGCACAGACTGGCCACCGTATTGCACGATGTACATGTTGCCCTGGTTATTGCGCAGCCCCTTGGTGTCGATGCTCTCGCGCCACGAGCCATCGACCAAGCCGAGTGCATAGTCGTGGTATGCCTCCCACGTGCGCGACAACTGCGGTTCCTGTCCCAGGGAAAAGTGCTGCTCCCGGGCGACCCGCATGGTGTGCTCGCTGGCTTGGCGCAGCTCTTCGACGCTCGTCGCGCCGCTGCCCTTGCCGGAGTGCCCCGCCAAGACGACCTCCACGCTGGAGTCCTCGCCGTAGAGCATCTTCTGCAAGAAGGTAGCCGCGTTCTTGTTCATCGCACCGCGCTGGCCCTCAACCCAATCCTGGGGCTTGCCCACCACAGTGGACCAGTACAAACGCAGATTATCCTTCAGTGCTGCCCATCCGCTGACCTTGTGGGACTGCAGCTCCTCATAGGCGGTCGGGGCGCTGACCAGCGGAGCAATCTCCTGGTTGATGAACATCTGTGCGCACTGCTCCGTGAGCTGCTCCGGGTTGGCATAATGCACGGCGCGCGAAATGTTGTTGACCTGCGGCTGCGGCAGGCGCTGGGCGGGATCGAAGACAGCCTTTTTTACCTTGTCCTCGATGTCATTGGCATCGATGGTGCGGTGAAAAGCGCGTACGAGACGGAAACGCTGCCGGTCACCGGTTTCGATGACGCGGTGCGTCTCCGGATCCAACACGGCCGGTTCCGGCATGCCGCGCCACAGACCGAAAATGCTGGCCACGGCCGGGGCTGCGAACTGTGCCAACTCGAAGCCGTCCGCGGTGCGCTTGATGGGACGGATGCGCGACGACGCCGGGGTTCCGCCCTCCTCCGGAGAGAGCACGAGGTTGCTCCAGCCCTGCAACGGGGCGATGTCCACGCTTTCGCGCGGGAGGGCGGAGAGCAGCAGGCGCACGCGCAGATTGGAGGCCTGGATGAGCCGCTGATCGACGGCGCTGACCCACTCCGTGAGCTTGTCGACGTCCTGCGGTTGTTCCGCGTCCATCGGGTCTATGGTGGCGAGGAGGACGTCCCCGCTGAAGCTGCGGAGGGCCTCGTCGAGTGTCGACAAGCGCGCCGTTCCCTCTTCCGTAAAGGAGCGCACGACGGCCCCACTAGTGGGGTGGGCATAGTCGATCCAGAGGAAGTTCTGCAGGAGACCAACCGCACGCAGATCGCTCAGGCGGGAGCGGATGTCATCCGCGGTGGCGCCGTGTCCAAAGATAATTACGTTCGTCATTAGAAGGTGTCATCCAGGTCGTTGAGGTTGAATTCCGGCGCGGTGGGCTGGGCGAAGCCTGACTCGGAGCTACGCACCTGCGGCTCCGGCTGGGCCACGGGATTCTCCGCCACCGTCTTAGCCTGATCCAGGTAGTTGCGGATGACCGGAACCATCGCGATGACGTCCAGCGCCAAGTCACGGTAGTACGGCGTTATCGAGGCAACTTCGCGGGAACGGATTTCAGCGAAAGGCTTTTCCTTCCGGCCCTGGCCCGGCAGAGCATTGGAGTGCCCCGGCACGAAGTGGTCTGCGCCGCGAGCAAACTTGTCCAGCTCGTTGACGAAAGTTTCGTAGCGATCCTGAATAGAAGTGCCTACAACTCCGCGGTTCGGGACGTCACCGTTAGCCAGGAACTGTGCCAGGCGATGCACCACGGGGTGCGTCGAGGCGCCAGAGTGGGCGAAGTCGAGGCCGTCGTCGAAAAGCCCACGCAACAGTTGGTACGGGTACAGCGAGGAGGCGAAACCGTAACGCCCAGTTTCCTGAACCTTGGCGTAGGCGATGAAGATGGATTCCAGCACCGAAGACATCCAGTCCGACTTCTTGATCATGCGGCGTGGTGAGATGAGCAGCGGGTTCGGGAAGTCCACCCAATCGTTGACGCCGCCATCTGTGTCATCGAAAATGTGGGCCGCGGCGTTGGCAGCATCCGGGTTCGAAATGTAGACGCGGCCGGTGATACGCCCGATGATCCAGCCAGCCACCATGGCCTGGCGTTCCGTGTTCGTCAAAGGCAGTGCTGCCGGCAACGGGCGGGTGCGGCGCTCAGACCACCAGGAGCCGTCGAAATTGTCCTGCTTCTCAATGTCCTTGGCAATGTAGTTGAACATGGAGGAGAAGACGATCGGCGAGTAGTTCGGGTAGGACCCGAAGATCTCAATGTGCTGGACGTGGTCCGACATGTTGAGCGAATTGCGCAAAGCCACGGAAGAAGGACCATCAATCTCAGGGCGGCTCAGCACTGACTCCAGCTGAGCGGCAATGCCGGTCTCCGCAGAGCCCAGCTCCGCAAACGGGATATCGGAGAAAGAGTAGGTGTACTGCACCGACTTGCCGTGGATGCGCTGCACCATCTCATCGTTGACGGCAGCCAATGGGCGGGCATAGCTCAGGGCCAGTTGGAAAGCCTCGATGAAGCGACGCTGACGCTCCGCGTGCTCAACCTCGTTGATGTCTGGGGTGAGCGTGAGGTAGCGGCGCAGGTCCACAGAGTTGAACTTCTGGAACTCGTAGTCACGGCGGTTAATCCACTGACGCGAGCGCTCCAGCAGGTCCGTCGGGCGAATCTTCGCCCGGTAGTGCGCACGCTGTGATTCGCGGGTTTCGCCATTCTGCGGATGGCGCGAGAGGTACTTGGATACCCAGCCGGCCCGGTTGGAGTAGGCATCGTTGGTGCGCTTCTGCGGCGCCAACGTGTCATTCGGCGCCTGGGCCGCATCGAGCGATTCCCATTCGCCGCGGATGACGGCACGCACGGCAAAGGGGTAGGCCTGCTCGTAGTTGGTGACATCCGCGGTGGACTGTTGGCCCTGGATGGTGCGCAGCATCTGGTCCCGATAGTCCGAGATGAAGGAGTTGACGTCGGTCAGCATGATTTCGTTCTCCGCGCCCTTGAAGCGGGATTCCACGACCTCATCGAACTCCGTCGGCCACGAGTTGACCTCATCGGTGCGGACATCAGCCAGCTTGTTGGTTTCCGGGCGCTTCGACACGGCCTTCTCCAACACCGCATGGGCATCTCCCAGCTCGCGCTTGAGATGGAAGAGGTTCTCATCGGCGTAATCCTGAAGGACGTCCTTGAGCAGGTGTGCGATGGCCATGAGGGCGTAGCTGTAGAACTGGTTGAAGTACAGGCCCATGAGCGCATTGACGGTGGGGGTCGGATCCGTCATCTGCCCCTTACCGGTCAATGGGCTGAGGATGGGATCCGCGCCTTCCGGCTTCGTCAGCACGCGGGTGTTTTGGTAGTAGCCGGAGTACTCAGCCAGGCACGGCAGGAGGCGGTCGGAGTTGGTGAGAACGTCCGTGATCTTGGAGAGCATCTCGCGCACATAAGGAACGCCCACCGCGGCCAGCTCCGCCTCCACGGCAGCGAGGACGCTATCGCTGAAGAAGTTGGCGTAGCGGTAGACGATGTCATAGGCGGCATTGTTAAGAACAGATGCGATGGCCTGCTCGTTGCGCGGATCCGCCATGTTGCCCTCGAACTCTTCACGCCATTCGTTAACGTTGCGGCCCTGGCCTACGGGGATGAAGCTCTGCAGGTATTTCGTGGCGCTATCAGCGGCTTGCTGGGCTTGACCGCCAAACACGCTGTTAAGCCAGTTCCACACGCTGCCGCTGTCGATCTGCCCGCCCTGCGCCCAAGAAGGATCGAGCGTGATGGAGCCGAAGGCATTGGGCAGGCGCTCCTCCAGCTTCTTGGCAATCTGCATCTCGCCGGCCTCGGGGTTTTGCGGGTCGAGGTGCCCGTTGAAGAGGCGCTCGAAGGCACTACGCGCAAGGCGCTGGGAGGAATATTCGGCGAAGCGATCGCGGCCCATCGACACCTGGGCATAGCCGAGCGAACCCCAGGGCAGGCGGCCCCACGGGGTTCCACCCGTTGGGCTATCCCAGCCGAAGAAGCGGCGGCCGCCGTCACCGGCCGGAGTGTTAGTCATTGCATAGGACACTAAGTTATCGCTGGCCTTGGTGGAGGCCATCAGTCCTGCCAAGGCTCGTCCCAGGCCACGGTAGATGGACATGGCGGAGCCGTCACCGAAGCGGGCGCTGGTGGTACCCATCTTGGAGCCGATCGGGAAGATGCGGCTGAAGATCTGGCCCTCCGGCGGGGTACCCATGTCGAATGCCTCAAACACAGCGCGGTCGTGGTCACTGGAGTTGCCCACCTGCGCGGCGACGACTTCACCGAACATGGCGAGCGAGTTCGGCCACGCGCCGGCCATGTCATCCGCCTTGTTATCGGAGAAGATCTCCGGGGTGTACATGAAGACGAGCGTGCCCTGCGGGTTCACGTTCGGAATGGTGGTGAGCACGCGGCACACGTCGAGGAACATCGAAGCACCTGCACCGCCCGCCATGGAGGAGACCACGAGGACAACCGGCTGTGAATCGCCGGTATCAGAGTCCAGCTTGGTCTGCTTGTAATTGAGGCGGTTGAGCTCCTGGATCGCCTCCTGCGTGAACATCTCATCCACCGCATCCTTGAGGGCCTGGCGAATCTCCTTCAGGTGCGGAAGGGTCAGCATGCGGCCGATCGCACGGTACTGGCCGGCACCGTCAGCCAGCTTCACGTCATTGGTGGCGGGGTTGCGGGTGGCCCAGGTTGCGATCTCCCCAAGCTTGCCGGAGCGACCCAAGATGCTGGACACACCTTCATCGAAGGTGTTGTAGTTCTGACGTGAACCAATGCCAACGTAGTGGCCACCGTTCTGGGTAACGTTCGGCAGCTTTTGTGGGCCGGCTTCCTCTTCGAGCGGCACGTCGATGTTGACGAACTGCCAAGCCTTGGGCAGCTCGGTTAAGTCCGGGTCGATGCTTCGCAGCTCGGCCTTGAGCTGGTCCATCATGAACGCCAGTGTCTTGGCGCCGGAGCCACCGCAACCGACGACGAGGAACTTCTTCATCTCTAATTACCTTTCGAAGGGGAGGTTCGCTTCTGTTCTAATTAGGTTTGGTGTGTGATGCTCAACCGGCTTAGCCCTGGGATCCGAATCCCGGGCTCGGGGGCCAGCCGCCATTGTTACCAGGGTTACCAGGATTGTTCGGGCGCTGCTGGCCTGGCTGGCCGCAACCGGGGCCTCCACCGAAGCCGGATCCGCCACCAACGTTGGGGCCACCGCCAAAGCCGGGGCGCCCTGGCCCGCCTGTGGGCCCTGGCTGGCCGTGATTCGGTGGACCGGATGGCTGGGACGGCCCAAAGCCTCCGTGCTGCGGCGGTTGCTGCTGCGCACCATTGCGGGGAGCACTCTGCGGGCCGCGCTGCGGCGTAGGTGGTTGGCCAGGGTGTGGTCCGCTCTGCGGGGCATTCGGCGGCTGCGGGCCAGGCTGGCCCGCCTGCGGCGGCGTCTGCGGCGGTGTCTGCGGCGGTGTCTGCGACTGTGACTTCTCGGCGGGGAATTCCACTTGGTCGAAGAGCTGCAGGGCCTGGCGGCTGATCTCCTTCGACATCTCGTCGTACGCGCTGGCCTGCGCCAACGTATCGACAGTCAGGACGATCTCTCCGGAGTTGCGGTCCTTCACGTTGCCCACGAAGAACCACGTGTTCTGCACAGCAAGTGGCAGCACTGCGCGGTAGCCGGACTTCTTGCCCTTACCGGAGATAGTGCCATCGCGCTGAACCTCCACGTGGGCGGCGGTAAAGGGGCTCAGGCCCATCTTTACCTTGGCGTCGTTGCCACCCAGGCGAACAGAACGTGCAGAGGTCTCAACCGGAACAGCACCCTGGAATTCATCCTTGGACACCGCAAATGGGCGGCCATTATCGGTACGTATGAGGTTCGCGCCATCGCGCTTGACCGGGATGGTCTTCGCAAACATGCGCGGCTTCTCCGGAATGCGGCCGCTAATCCACTTCATCAAGTACAGAATTCCCAAGGGGATCAGCAGCGCGAGCACAACCGCAAGGACGAAGGACAGACCGAACGCGGACTTGTTCAATGGCGCGCTCATCGAGCCCTGCAGCGTCAGCGGTAGCTCCAGCTGTTGGTTATCCTCAGCCGACTGCAGGTTAATCACCGGCTCCACGCGCAGCGGGCCATCCGCCATCTCCTCAACGCTCACCGTCACCGGGATGGTCGTCTTCTCATCCTTGGAGAGCTCCAGCGCGGAATCCTCAGAATTGTGCTTGGAGCTCACGGAAACGGAAGGTACTCCTGCGGGAAGCATGCCGTCAGCGGAATCCACAGTCTGGTCTGCTACCCAGACCTTGCCGGGACCGGTCACGGGGACATCGACGGTAATTTCTTTCTCCGTCATGGTGATCGTCTGCGCCGAGCCCACCGTCGGCATATTAACCGGGGTAACGGTCAGCGGCGTTTCCGCGTTGATGGGATCCAGCTTCGAGCCTGGGCGCTCATCGGTGCCCTTGGTGGTGATCTCCACGCGCGTCACCAGCTGACCAGATGCCGCGTTTTCCACTTGGTCCAGCGGAATGTCGACTGGCTGCCCATCCGTGATGGGCGCATTGTCCACGAGGGTGACCGGGGAACCATCCTCCGGTACGAACTCGGCGTGGAGGGTACCTTCGCCCTCCAGCGTGCGCGGCGCGCCTTGGCCATCGACCAACTGCCCCTTCAGGACCTGGTCCGAGTTGATGCCGCCTTCCACCTTGGAGCCGTCTTCCGTCTTGAGGTCCAGGTTGAGGCCCGGCACCATAACAACGGACGCGAGGTACTCACCGTCAGTCCCTTCAGCCACCTTGTAGCCAAAAGTCCAGGCGCCTGCCCAGGGGTCGCCGTCCTTCTCCATCGCGATATCAACCATGCCTGGAAGCTTGCTGTTCTCCGTCACGGAGACCTTCGCGCCGGCTACGTGAGTGGTATCAGGCTTGAGCTCAACGGTTTCACCATCGGGCCCAGTCAGAGTCGGGATGAGCTCTCCTTCCCCAACCGAGCTCTTCGGCACCGCCGACAATCGCACTGGGGACACGGAGTTATCGAGGACGAAATCGAATTGGTCCTTGAGGTTTCCCTCCTTGGTCACACCACCCGAGGTGGGGATGAGGTTACGGAAGGCAGCGAACAGCGCCGCTGGATCCTCACCCGCGTCGAAGAAAGCACCGTTAGGGGCACCCTGGCCGCAGTCTTCGCCCTCCGCCATGCGGGTGAGCTGGCGGACCTGATCTTGTGCTTCTGCAGCCGGCACGAGGCCCACGTTAAAGAGGCGGATATTGGAGTTGCGGAACGCGGTGACAGAGGAATTAACCTCACAGAGCTTGTCCTGCGCTCCCTGGAGATCATGAGCCTCGGCATCGGTGTAGTACTTGCCATCGGTAAAGAACACGATGGCGCGGCAGCTGCTGCCCTGGTGGGAAGCCAGTTCCTTGAGTGCTCCCTTGTAGGCCACGCCATAGTTGGTTTCTAGATCCGCAACACGGTCCTCCTGTCGGAACTTGTCCAGTTCGCCTTTGAGAGCATCCCCGTTGCCGGAGACGTTGGTCCACCCGCCATAGTCAGCCGGATCGCTGTAGTACTCGGAGCCGAAACCGGCGATCTTGACGTTGATGTCTGCGCCATTGTCCTCCCCGAGGTTGGCCAGCTGCTTGACGATGTCCGCCGTGGCGTCAACGCGGAAGAAATCAGCATCCGTCGGCTTCGATCCCTCATAGCCCACCAGCGAGGCCGACTGGTCAAGAACGAACAACAGGTCCGCGGATTTTTCGCTGGCGATGCAGGAGCCAAAATCAGAGAGGTTCTTTTGCGAAACCTCAGAAAGCGCGGACTCGGAGCCGATTCCCTCAACGTGCTCCTGCGGCGGCTGATTCTCTCCGCCGTGGTCTTCTGGGTTCTCCCCGTTATGTTCTTCCGGCTGAGCGTCCGGGGCCTCTGGTGCAGGAGCCTCCGGCGCGGGGGCATCTGGGGCCGGAGGAGCCTCCTGTGCCACCGCTCCCAGGCTGCCGCCGAATCCGGCGAGTGCCATCGCCGCGGACAGGGCAAGTACACGAGTGAGCTTCTTCATTAGACGCCAACCGCCTTTCCTACGTAGAAGGCGATTTCCACCGCAGCGACAATAACAAGGACAAAGCTCCCGCCCATGATGAGGCGGTACAGCAAGGTTTGCGTGGTGTCCTCTACATAAAACGTCTCAGCCTGGCGCTGCGTGTTCTTCAGCGTATAGATACCCAAAAGGATGAAGGATACGATTCCAGCCAGCAGCCAGCCGCCAATAGCCAGGCCAAAGAACAAGACCTGTGTAGGGGCGGCCACAAGCGGGGCGACAATCAACAGGATCAACGCAATGACCGCAGATACGCCCGCTGCGATGAGAAGCGGCCATGGTCCCTTCGTGGGGCCCGTGGGTGTTGCCACCTGGCGGCGGTAGTCCGGCGCCGGGGAAGACTGGCCGAAGCCATCCGGCGAGCCCGGCGCGCCGAAGGAGCCACTGGCACCCGAATCGGAACCTTGGCCAAACCCAGAACCCGAGGAAGGCTTCTGTACGGGGTTCTGCGCAGGATTCGGTGCACCAAAGCCACCGAATCCGCCAGGTCCACCGGGCGCGCCAAACCCAGAGCCAGAACTGTTTCCGGACCCTGTGCCTGGCTGGGGAGCCCCCTGTGGCGGGCGCCCGCCGAACTGTGGTGACGAGCCTGGGGAACCAAACGTCATATCGATGACCTTCCCTAATGCGAAGTTGTGCCGCCGACTAGCCTCTACCTACTCCATCGAAAGGCGCAGAAGGCGAAAAAGACCAGCCGGAGGCTTAAGGACTAGAACCAAGGTAGCCGTGCCCCCTGACACGGCCTGCCCTTCAGTGGCCCGAAATTCGAACGCGCCCGAATTTCTTCGAGCGCACCGTGGCACAGTAGACAGGAAACGTGCAGGGAACACGAAAACACTGCAAGCAAAAGAATGCCACACTAGGAGCGTTTTTTCTGCCCACTTCACAGATCTTTATGGGTGGACTACCGGAACTGCCTCCCAGGAAGGTGCAGCTCAACTGCTCTTTCTTAAGGAACGAGGAGGAATGGGAGCACTCCCCGTCTGATGGGAATCAATTTCCCCATTTCTGCTTCCCCCATTTTCGTGGAAAGATGCTGAGCCATGACAACTCAATCGGCAACCGCAACCACCGCAAACGGTGGCGAGAGCATCCGATTCATCCCGGTACATTCCACCTTGTACCCGTGGCTGGTCGCGGTGTTCGTCGTTACCTTCCTCATCTCGAACATCAACGCCACGAAGGGCGTCCAGCTCGGCCCACTCATCACCGATGGTGCCTTCTTCCTCTTCCCCCTCGCCTACATTGTGGGCGACGTTCTCTCCGAGTGCTACGGCTTCAAGTCCACCCGCCGCGCCGTTTATATCGGTTTTGCCATGGCTCTTTTGGCCGCGGTTTCCTTCTACATTGCAATCTGGCTGCCCGCGGCTGATTTCTACGAAGGCCAGGAAGCTTTCGCCGCCACGCTCGGCCTGGTTCCGCAGATCCTGCTGGCTTCCCTCGTCGGCTACGTCGTGGGCCAGCTGCTCAATTCCTTCACCCTGGTGAAGATGAAGGCCCGCTCGGGCGAGAAGGGCCTCATCGCTCGCCTTGTTGCTTCCACCGTCGTCGGCGAATTCGGCGATACCCTGCTGTTCTGCGCCATCGCCGCACCCGTCATCGGTATCGACTCTTTCGGTGGCTTCCTGAACTACGTCGTCGTGGGCTTCTTGTGGAAGACCGCCTGCGAGGTCATCATGCTTCCACTGACCACCCTGGTTATCTCCTGGGTCAAGCGCCGCGAGGACTACGTGCCTATCGACGAGACCGAAACCCCTACGGCAGCGCCCTCTAAGTAGCAGCGAAGCATCCCAGACTTTTAACCCCCTTGGCACGCACTGTGCTGAGGGGGATTTTTCACTCTTCCCTTCACCCTCCCCATAGAATACAATGTATTCACGATGGTTAAGGAGGAGATATGGCTACTTTGACAATTCGCATGGATGATAACGACGCTGAGCTCGTTCGAAATCTAGCCGCCTTTGAAGGACATACAATATCTGACTTTGCCCGAGCAGCGCTTTTAGAACGGGTCGAAGACTACTACGACCTTCAGGAACTGCGCGCAGCAATGGCAGAGGATTCTGGCGAACGGTTTAGCCTTGATGAGGTCCTCGAGGATCTCTAAAGATGTCGGAGGGAATCACTTCATATCACGTCGAATTCACTTCGAAAGCCCGGAAACAGCTAAAGAAGTTTGACCGATTCGATGCGCGAATCATCGTGACGTGGATCCAAAAGAACCTCGAGGGCTGCGAAGACCCTCGAGCTCTCGGAAAAGGATTGACTTCAAACCGTTCAGGTGAATGGCGCTATCGGGTCGGTTCTTACCGCATTCTGGCGTACATCCACGACCAGAAAGTAACGATTGAGGTATTCGCTATTGGCCACCGGAAGGACATCTACGATGCATAAGCATCTACGAGGTTCCCTCCTCCCCATCCTTGGCCTGGCTACAGCCTTCAACCTTGCGGCATGCTCGGGTACAGAGGAAGTCACCACGTCGTCTGAAACGACGAGCCACGCGGCACCGGAAACGACGGCGGTGAGCAGTGAGGCGTCGTCAAGCGCAGCACCCAGCACCACCCCTCCCCCGCTCAACCAAGGCCCAGCACCCGCTCTGACCGGCACGTTTGAGATGGATGGCCCAGCCACCATCACGGGCGCGACCTATGATTCGATGCCCTTCGTCGTGCCCCTCAACCCGGCCGGTCCGCAGGAGACCATGGTGCGATGGGTACAAGACTGGGGCGAGTCCCCCGCCACGGCGGAGCAGGGCACCACCTACGTGTTGGGCCATGCCTGGGGCCAGCAGAAACTGGTATTCAACCCCTTCTCCGAGGTGGTCACCGCCGACGTCGATCTGAGCAACCCCACCACCGTGGAGAGCCTCGACGGCGTCGAGGTGCAGCGCTTTACGACGCCCATCCTCAACGGCTCCCACATCCGCATGACCTCCGAGGGCGGTGCCGGGCGCGAGTGGATCGTGGATAACGCCTTCCTAGTTGATAAGGAACAACTAGGAAGCGACGCGGACCTGATGAATACCGAGGTTCCCGGGCGCATCGTACTCATCGCCTGTGCGGTAGACGGCAGCACTGACTTGGCGTACAACGTGATCGTCACCGGTCACTTGGCGTAATAGCGCCCCAGGAATTCATCGCGGTAGGCCTCGTAATAACCGCCGTCGATGGACTCCCGGATGTTATCCACCAGGCGGATCATGAACTCTAGGTTGTGGATGGTGCACAGCGTTCCCGCCAGGAATTCCTTGGCTTTGAGCAAGTGGTGGATGTAGGCGCGGGAGTAATTCTCCGAGACGTAGCCGCCAAATTCTTCATCCACACCAGCAAAGTCGCGCTTGAAGCGCGCATTAGTGAGGTTCATGCGTCCATCGAGAGTGTAGACGCCACCGCGGCGCGCCAGACGGGTCGGCGCCACGCAGTCGAAAGTATCGGCACCAGCCTCAACGGCGGTAAAAATATCATCCGGTTCAGAGATACCCAGCAGGTGCCGGGGCTTATCGACGGGCAACTCATCGCATACCCAGCCCACAATCGTGCCCAGGTTCTCCTTCTCCAATGCGCCACCGATGCCGAAGCCACCGAATCCTCGACGGCCATTTGCCTCGGCGCGATCGGAAAGCTCCACCAACCCGCGCGCGGCCTGGCGGCGCAGATCCTCGTATTGCGCGCCCTGCACCACGCCCCACAGGGACTGGCGCGGCTTCTGCGGGCCGCGGGCGAGCGTCAGTCGGTCGTGCTCATCCAGGCAGCGCTGCGCCCAGCGGCGCGTGCGCTCCACGGATTCCTCCTGGTAGGTGCGGGTATCTACGAGCGTGGTGAGCTCATCGAAGGCAAACATGATGTCCGCGCCCAAGCCATGCTGGATCTGCATGGAGACCTCCGGGGTAAAACGGTGCATGGAGCCATCGATGAAGGACTTAAAGTCCACACCGTCCTCATCCACCTGCGCCATGCGCTCCTTCTTGGCCGCACGGATATCGGAGTCCGTCAGGTCTGCCACGTCCATGGCGAGTACCTTTTTAAAGCCCACGCCGAGCGACATGACCTGGAATCCGCCCGAGTCGGTATAGGTCGGCCCATGCCAGTTCTCGAAGGTAGCCACACCACCGGCCTCGTCCACGATGTCGTGGCCCGGCTGCAGGTAAAGGTGGTAGGCGTTGGACAGGATGGCCTGCGCTCCGGTCAGGCGAATCTGCTCCGGGGTCAGCGTCTTCACCGTGGCCTTGGTGGCCACCGGGATGAACGCCGGGGTCTGGATATCGCCATGCGGTGTGTGAATAACACCGGTGCGGCCGTGCTTTCCCGGCTGCGCTGGGCCGCTCAAGTCCAGCTCCTTCTTCACGTCGAAGGAAAGGTCGGTCTCCAGCAGCGGCTTAGGGTGAGTCATAGGGAACTATTCTACGGGCTGCGCTGCCTTATCCTCTGCTTCACGGGATGCTGCTGCGTGTTTGCGCTCCCATTCTTCCTCGAGTGCGGTGCCCTCGATGTCCAGCTGCGGGATCAGCTTGTCCAGCCACTTCGGCATCCACCACGTGGTATGCCCCATGAGGAACATGGTGGCGGGGACAAGCGACATGCGGACTAAGAAGGCGTCGAAAAGCACGCCCGCTGCCAGCGCGAAGCCAAAGATTTGGATGAAGGGAAGGGGCTGGCTGATAAAGGCCACGAAGACGGAAATCATGATGATGGCCGCGGCGGTGACCACGCGGGCACCGGCGGTAAAGCCGGCGATGGTGGCCTCGTCGTTGGCGTTGTACTTGCTGTACTTCCCGCCGCTGCCCTGCGGGTAACGGGAGAAGTGCTCGCGCATGCGGGTGACCAGGAAGACCTGATAGTCCATGGCCAGGCCGAAGGTCACGCCGATGAGGAAGATGGGCATGAAGGAAATCAGCGGGCCGGGCGCGGGTACTAGGCCGGTGAGGCCGTCCTGCCACACCAGCACGGTCAGGCCGAAGGCGCCGCCGACGGAGAGCAGGAAGCCCAAGCCGGCCACCAGCGGAACCAAAATGGAGCGGAACACCGCCAACAGCAGGAAGATGGCCAGGCCTACCACGATGGCAAGGTACGGCCCCATGGCTTCTTCGAGGCGCTCGGTGATGTCGAGCTGCACCGCGGTCAGGCCGGTCATTCCGATCTCGGCGCCGGTGGCATCCTCCAGCTCCGCGCCGGCGGTGCGCAAGGCGGAGGCGGTGCCAACCGTGGCCTCATCCGTCGGCGCGGTGGTGGGGCTGACCATGATCTGCGCGGCCTTCATATCCTGGCTCACGCCCACCAGCTGGGCGTGCTTGACCCCGCCCACTTGGTTCAGGCGCTGCACGGAATAGATGAAGGAAGAAAGGGCCGCCTTCTTCTGCTCGTCCTCTTCGCCCTCCTGACCCTGGATATAGGGCTGCAAGGCTGCGGAATCCGGGTTCGCGTTAGCACCATCTACGATCACCAGGAAGGGGCCGTTGATGCCGGGGCCAAAGCCTTCGGACAGCAGGTCCGCTGCCTTGCGCTGGGTGGTATCCGGATTAGACGTGGTATCCGCCGGCAGAGCCAGCTCCATATGCAGAACCGGGGCGGTCAAAGCACCGAGGCCGAGCACCACCAAGGCCATGACGACACCGGGGACACGCTGCACCGTGCGCACCCAACGGTTACCCATCGTTGGCTTCGTGCGGCGCGGGCGGCGCTTCGTGGGGTTGCCGGCCACGCCGGGGATGCGCCCGGCGAAGGCTTTATCACCGAGCAGGCCCAGCATCGCGGGCACCAGCGTCAGCGCCACGAGCACGGCCATGAAGACCGTGCCCGCAGCGGCCAGGCCCATCGCCGTCAAGAAGCTAATGCGCGCTACAAGCAGGGCGAAGAGCGCGATGAAGACCGTCGCGCCGGCAAAAACCACGGAGGATCCCGCCGTGCCGACGGCCATGCCGGCGGCGTCTGGTCCGTCCATGCGGGAGCGCTCCTGCCGGTAGCGCGACATGATGAACAGCGCGTAGTCGATGCCCACGGCCAGGCCAATCATGACGGCCAGCACCGGGGTGAGGTTGTTGAGCTCCATCCAGTGGGTGGCGATCATGACGCCCATCGCGCCTAGCCCCACGCCCACGACCGCGGAGATAAGCGGCATTCCCGCGGAGGCCAAGGAACCGAAGGTAATGATGAGAACGATAAACGCCACGGCCAAACCAATAACCTCAGAAATCGAGTTGACCTGGATCTCATCACCGAAGCCCGCGCCGCCGGCCTCTACCTCCAGACCCGCCGCCCGACCAATATCCATGGCCTCATGCACTACGTCTTTATCCGCGGGGTCCACCGAATAGGGGCTTTCCGCATCGAAGTCGAAGGTGGTGTAAGCGATGGTCTCATCAGCATTGACCATGGCCAGGTTATCGGCATCCGCCCGCGCGGTCTCCTCCGGCAAACCCATGGAGGTGAACTGCTCAATGACCTGCTGCTGAAGTGCTGGCGATACCTCAAGCGGGTTGCCCCAACGCTGCTGGCTGCCCTCCGGGATATCAAGGCCTTCAGCAATGTGGTGCACCACGTCCTCGACCGCTTCTTTATTATGCGGATCGCTGAGCTTCTGCCCTTCCGGGGCCTTGAAGACGAGGTTAACCGACGGCGCATTTGCCGGATTACCATTTTCCGGGAAGAGCTCCACCGCGCGGCGGGTGGCATCAATAGCGGGCGTGCCGCTGATGGAGTACTCCGTGGTCATCGGCTTCATCAAGCTCAAGGTTGCTCCACCCGCGGCCGCCACGATGAAGATCCAGGCGATGATGACCTTCCATCGGTTGATGTAAGACCAGCGGCCTAGGTGGTAGAGCAGCTTTGCCACGGAAATTCCCCTTCACATGCGCGATTATTGCTCGCGGAAGCTTTGGTGGTGGACACGAATGTGCACCAGTTTAACCAGTTGGGCTGTGAAGCCCTAACGACATCGTGCACCTAGATAAGCACCAGCTCGTGGTTGAAAGACTGCGGCAGACACCCCGTATTCACAGGCGACCTATTCCCGGCTCTTACTAAGTAGGACAACCGTATCGACACACGACGTTTGAGTTCGTCCAGGAAAGCTTTCGGCATACTCTCAAATCCATGTTGTTGAGGGGTTTCGCCGTCATCAACCATGACACCGCAGAATAATGACCTTCCGGCGCAGTTGATAAATGGACTCTAGGTGGTCAAAGTTTTCTACGAAGCGGTATATAGGCAGTCCTAGGAGAGTCCCCGAAGACCGCAGTTGGATGCACTTTCCAATCCTCTCCTTCTCGGAGAAGCTGCTGTATTCCTGCTCTACAGAACATCCCGGCCCAGATCTGTGCTGCAGCCTTTCCGACGCGTTTGGTTACTCCTAAATGCACCGCCGCCGCGAACTCGCCATTCGCTCTGTCCGGCTGGTTTAACACCGACAAAACGAAGGCACAGGGATCTGCGCTTAGGCGTTTGATCGCATCATCAAATTCATCGGTGCGCGATGCGCGTCGCCATTGTGCAATCTCACCAGGCAGTACTAGTTCTTGAGCAGAATCAAATGTGTACCGCCCAATCAGGGAGGTTAAACCAAGTGCTGGTATATCGGATAATTCTTTTTCTGAGAAAGTCCCCACCTTCTCAAGATTCAATCGAATTTCACCGACCGTCTTTGCATCGGTTAATGCCCAGGCAAATAGTTCAACTTCTAACACGTCACATCCTTGGTAGAGACAGACCCCAGATTTACATGTGTAGCGCCTACTTTGGAAACTCCACTCACCTGAAGGCCTCTGCCCGAGAGCCGTGATGTTGTAGGCAAACTGGCCAATTGCACCCTTGCGATGCGTACTTACTTCATTACAAAGGAACAGCACCCTCAGCTATATCTGCCGTACGCGGCGAACGCGCCACAGGCAGGGACGACGCAACAGCTGCAACCACCAACGCAGCTGCCAAGGCAACCGCCGCAACACCAGGCTGAGAAGAAAGCGCCGCGAAAAGAATCATTCCAAGCGGGGTACCGGCGGTAAAGACCAGCTGATCCTTTGTTGCGAACTGATGCACCAGATCATCATCTCCCAAAGACTGCCCGAGAGAATCCCACGCAATGCCTGCCGCAGTCATCAACAAGGACGCAGCAGCACCAACTGCGGCGATGAGCACGAAGACAGAGGAGAATGCCAAAGCCAGGATCTGCCCGGCCAGAAGAATCAGCATCAGAATTTGCAAGGTGCCAAAACGCACCCGATCTAATGCCTTCAGAATTGTTGCGGCTGAGCCAATCAGCGAACCGACCGCAAGCGCAGTTGCCATAAACCCCCACGACTTTTCGTCGAAAGTATTCATAATCCATGTAGGTCCAGCACTTCCCAGGAAGCCGTTGACAATTGCCGCGACCAGCCAAGTGCCGAGCCCTACCCGCACCCAGCTCGGGAGTGTTGGGGCCGCAAGAGGCTTGTTCGGGCTCGATGAACCTGCGCTGTCCGGTTCTGGTTCAGCCGCTGCGACATTAGAGCTTTCGCCTGCTGGTTCCCTGCGCACTGAGAGAAACGGAAGAACAAAGAGCATGGCCACGAGGAAAGTGGCGCCGTCGATAAGCAATACCGTGTTGAATCCCAAGGTGAGCACTGCCGCTGTACCGATGAGTGGGCCGGCGATAAACAGCACATCACCGAGCATCGACAGGGTTCCATTGACGCGGGTGCGCTGCTCATCGGAAAACAGCTGCGACAAGAGACTAAACCTTGCTGGCCCAAAGAATGACGAGGCACAACCGTACACGCAGCTTGAGAGCGCGAACGCAGCAATGGAATCGCCGCGAGCCACCACCCACGCCACGAGTCCCCACTGCGCCAACATCCGAACGACATCACTACCCAGAATCCAGGTCACCGGCCGGTGAGGTGGCGGCAGCTTTCGGACCACTAAAGAACTAAGGAAACGGCCCGCCCACAGTGCGATAAGCACCACCGTCAAGCCGCGCCCCGACGGATCTACTCGGTGTGCCTGAAGCGCAAAAGCAATCGGGATGAGGCCGTCACCTAACCCGGAAACGACAGCGGCTGCGAAGACGAGCGAGAACGTAGCTTTAAAAGAAAGACTATTCATCAACCTCAACATTTTATAGTGCTACACTTCATAGTATTGAGCTATAGAGAGCCAGAATACATCCCCCCCTGTCCAGTCAAAGTTTTAACCCCTGAAGTGCTCTAGGAGACCCCATGTCCACTTTCGTCATCGTTGCCGTCGCGGCCATCCTTCTCATTGCCATCCCAGCAGGCATGATGAACCGACGGATTCACAAACGTACGGAAGACCACGACCCCGAGGCGCGCCAGGCCGCGCTGGATTTCCAAAGAGATGTTGATAGAGGCCGGGCCAGCTTCTAAAACACAAAAAGACCGGCACCCCAGAGCTAAGAGCTGGAGTGCCGGATGTGGCGGTGGCGGCGTAGTCCACGCTCACGACATCCTTGAGCACCGTTCCTGCGCACGCCGAAGGGAGGAGTGCCTAGGATTGCCTCAAAAAAATAGCGTCCAACAGCCAATTCTGCGGACGCATCAAAGCAGATGGACAATGGTCACCGTACGTTTACGTGAACACTGTCCCCTAAGGAATGACTGTGCAAATCTTTCTGATCCTGCTGGTAGCTTTCATAGCTGCACGGCTTCACTTCTTGGTCAAAGAAGTAGAAAAAACAAATGAACTTCTAGCCCTTCAGATTGAAGAAACCCGCCAAGGCGATACCTAAAGCATCGCCTACTGAATGCCTCACTTTTTCAGGGGTTAGGGGTCTAAATGTGTGACAAAAAGAAGGTACAGGAGCAAATGGGAAAAATTCTATTGGGCATCTCTATCGGTCTACTAGCGGGAGGAATCATTGCTTTTGTAGCGCTCTCCTATATTGACCTCACCGCGCCATTCTCCTGGGTAGTTTTCTTTTTCTCGGCGACCATCGTGGGAGCTATCGTCGACATGATTCTGCGGACAAAGAAATGCGAAGAAAACACTTCTGCCCCAGACAGTGATATCCACCCTTGATATCGCCCGCCATACAGGTCGAAGCCCAAGGCCCAAGAGGGGGCGGGCCGGCTTCTAAAACATAAAAAGACCGGCACCCCAGAGCTAAGAACTGGAGTGCCGGATGTGGCGGTGGCGGCGGGATTTGAACCCGCGGTTGGGGGTTACCCAACAATCGCTTTCGAGGCGATCACCTTCGGCCGCTCGGACACGCCACCGCGTTCCAGATTACGTCGAGTAACCCCGAGCGACAAAATCGCTGCCCACGCCAGGCGGCGCGGACAGCGATTCAGCTCTTTAAGGCTAGGAATTAGTCCTTGAGGTTACCGATGACCTCGTTGGCCTTATCCTTGACGCCCTCAACGGCGTCGGAAGCCTTCTGCTTGGCCTCGGAGGTGACCTGGTCGGCCTTGCCCTCGTTCTCCAGCTTCTCGTTGTCGCTTACGTTGCCAGCGGCTTCCTTAGCCTTGCCGACGAACTCGTCCTTCTTGTTCTCGAAATCACCCATGGTGTTCTCCTTACTCTCTACTTCTCTCACGTGGACCACCCAGCCTACACGCGAATCGGAAGGTGGATCCGAGACCACTTCCCAACTCAGGGCTAAGCGCCGCCGCGCAGACCCCCGAAGAAGCCCGTGAGCAGCTCCGCGCACTCCCCCTCCAGTACACCGCCGCGTACCTCGGGAACGTGGAGGGCGCCCGGGGCGCGCAATACCTCCACCAGCGAACCGCACGCCCCCGTCTTCGGCTCAAAGGCCCCGAAGACCACCGAAGACACCCGGGAAGCCTGAATCGCGCCCGCGCACATCGCGCAGGGCTCCAGGGTGACAACCAGCTCGCAGCCCTCCAGACGCCAACCATCGCCATGCACGCGCACCGCCTGGCGGATGGCTTCCACCTCTGCGTGTGCGGTGGGGTCATTCAGCTGCTCGCGGCGGTTAACGCCGGTGGCGAGTTCGTTGCCGGAGGCGTCGTAAAGCACGGCACCCACAGGGATATCCCCCGCCGGCGTGGTGCGCGCAACCTCCAGGGCGCGGCGCATGCGGGCCTCTGCGCGCACCAGCCCCGCTGCTGGTTTAAGAGTCATCCGAGTCGAGGCCGTCGATGAAATCCTCCAGCTCATCGCCAAAACCCAGCTCGCCGGCGATGCGCAGGAGCATATCGGAAGGCCAGTCCTCATCGTTGTCGATGATGTAGCCCACCTGGTCCTCATCGAGGCCGAGGTCCGCGAAGATATCGAAATCGCCGTCACCGTACGGGTCGGCGTCCTCCCACTCGTCTTCGTCTAAATCCGGGATCTCGAGATCGCGCAGGTCCAGGAAATCCGCGGCGAAGTCGTCCTCGGAGGCGTAGGTGGCGTCGGAAAGCAGCATGCGCACATCCCCCGGCACCGGGCGCACGACGACGAAATAGTCATCCTCCACGCACAGCAGCGCGAATGCCGCCCCCTCGGAACGCAGGTTGCGCACCGCTTTGATGGAGGTGTTGACGTCGGTGAAGTCATCCTTGAAAGGGCGAATCACCCAGCCGCCTTCGGCACTGGCAACGGTGATGGCAAAGGACAGATCGTCGTGGCTCATACCTCGTCAGATTAGTCGGGTTGTGCCACAATTGTCACCGTGAGTTCTCAAGATGTTCAACGCCCCGTCTGCATTATCGGCCTCGGTCTCATTGGAGGTTCCCTCCTGCGTGACCTAGCTGCTGCACACCATTCCGTGTACGGCTATAACCACTCCACTTCTGGTGCCCGAACGGCCATTAAGCAGGGCTACGACGTCACCGATGATCTGCCGGCCATCCTGCGGCGCGCCGAGGAGGACAATGCGCTTATTGTCATCGCGGTGCCCATGGATGCGGTTGCCTCGGTCCTCGACGCCATCCAGGAACACGCCCCGAGCTGCGGGTTGACGGATGTCGTCTCGGTCAAGACCGAGGTGCGCCAGCTCATTGTGGAGCGCAACATGCAGTCGCGCTACGTGGGCGGCCACCCCATGGCCGGTACCTCTAAGTCTGGCTGGGAGAACTCCCACACAGGGCTGTTCAACCGCGCTGCCTGGGTTATTACTTATGACTATGCCGCCGAGTGCGACGCGCGCGGCGAGCGCATCCCCACCGAATGGGAGAACACTTTTGCCGACGTGGTCCGCATGACCCAGATGGTCCACGCGGAGGCGGTTCCGGTGCGCGTGGCGAACCACGATGCCGCGGTTGCCCGCATTTCGCACTTGCCGCACGTGCTGGCGGAGACCCTCGCGGTGGTCGGCGATAATGGCGGCATTCTGGCGCAGTCCCTCGCGGCCGGCTCCTTCAAGGACGGCACCCGCGTGGCGGGCACTCGCCCGGATCTGGTTCGCCAGATGTGCGAGACCAATGCACCGGCACTGGTCCAGGCCCTCGACGAGGCTCTTGAGTTGCTGCAGGATGCGCGCGAATCGCTGGCCTCGGATAAGCCTTCCATCGCCGCGCTTGCCGACGCTGGCTTCCGCGCCCGCACCCGCATCGAAGCCCGATCCGGTGCTCGGAAGGAATCGGTCTCCCCGGTGAAGATTTCTTCCCGCCCGGTCTTGCGGCTGCACCCGGGTGCGCCGAACTGGGTGGCGCAGCTGCGCCAGACCGAGTCTTTGGGCGGGCGCATCGAGATTTTCTAGCCGGCTGGTCGGCTTCTAGGCCTGGCTTTCTTTCCTAGCAGGCGGTTTCTCGACGGGTTCGCGCACCTGGTTCCAGTCAAAAGGTTTGTTTGCCCCCAAACGAACCTTCTACCTGGTTAAAGATGGTTTACTTGCCTCCAAGGGAACCTTTTGACTAATGACTTCTGAGTGGAACCTTTTGCGTGCTGCTGGGCATGGGGCAGTTTCCAAAAGGCGTCTTGCAAATGGCATGTTGCAGATGGCATCTGTCAAAAGGCGTTTTCTCGCCTGAAAACGCCTTTTGGGGCGTGCAGATGGCGTTTTCAGCCCCAAAGATGCCTTTTAGTGGATGTCTTTTGTGGGGTGCCATCTGGTGACCGGCTGTGAGTAGCGTGCGCGGCAGCGTGGGACGGCGCGGGGCGGCACGACACGACGCGGTGTCGGGCAGCGTAGAGCGGTGACAAAGGGGGAGGTGGGGCGCTTAGTCGCGGAAGGTGTCGTCGCGACGTTTGCGGGCTTGGGACTCATCGCGCGTGATGCCGAGCAACGGGTAACCAGCAAAGCCCGCCGCTAGGCCCACCGGCAACATCCAGAGCATGCCGGAGGCCAGCCACAGCACCACACCAAGGATGGCACCGGCAATCAGACACGGAACGAGTTTCTCCTTCATGGAGAAACAGCCTAGTTGCTACCCCGCTCAGCACCAGATTTGCGGCGAAGCAAACGTGAAGCGATGGCTAGCACGATCAGGCCCACCACCCCAGTCACGCCGGCTGTCAGAGCTGCGGGCGCGCTGACCTGCATCGTTGCCGGCGGCGCCGGGGAGTTATCGGCGTTGAGAACTCCGTCGGTATCGCGGCCGCTGGTGACGTCCTCGATCCAATCGCGGACTTCGACCACGGACGTAATCGCCGCTGTTGGGGAAGGTAGGTCCGGGTCCGCATTCGATGTGCCAGCCGTGGCCACGCCCACGAGGCGACCATCGACAAAGAATGGGCCGCCGGAGTCGCCGCCCTGCATGCCCTCACCATTAAGGGACTTCACGTCCATGATGGCAGCGGCAATCATCGGGCCCACTCCCCCGAGTTCACCGGCCGGGATACTTTCCGCGCCGTCGGGTCCAACAGCGATCTCTGGCATGTCGCCGCCCTCCATTACCTGGGGTGCATCGGACGAACCAGGGGCGGGAGCGACCATTCCATCGGGAGCAGGCACTGCCATGTCACCAGGAGCCATGGCCCCGGAATCCCCCGGGGCCACCGGCGTCATCTTCTGGCCAGACTCGTCTGGGCTTGCCGGCGGGGTACCGCCGGATAGCAGTTCGCCTACTTCCATCTCTGCCATCGGTAGCTGGCCTTTGCGGGCCATGCGGGAGCTGCTGCTCCAGCCGTAGAAGTGCCCCTTCTCGCCGGCGGTGGGGACCGCATCCGCGAGCTTGGCTGGCTTGATGCCCTTGACGGGCTCGGTCAGGTGCATGAGGCCGGCGTCGATAGTCGGCGAAACAGCCCAGGAGTCCACGTCATACACGCGGGTGTCCTTGCCCTGGCCAAAGCGAGCCTGCGAGCCCTCGTTGTTGACGGACTCCAAGCAGTGGCGGGCAGTGAGCACCCACTGCTCGGCAACGAGCGTGCCGGTGCAATCGCCGAAGTTTCCGATCTTGCCCATGCGCAGCGCAGCCACGGCAGCGCTTTCCTCCGACTGCGGAGCGGGCTGGGCGAATTCCAAGGCCATGGCCGGCGCAGCGCCTAGCCCCACGACCAGAGCGCTGGCCACAACAGCAGTTATCTTTCGTGCCACCATTACGCGGCCACCTCCTTGATTGCCCAGGCCACGACCCTCTCGGCCGGGCCCTTTCCACAGAACTTCTTCCACAGCGCGCTCAGCACCAAGAACGCGAGCACAAAGCCCAGTGCCGCCATGGTGTTGTGCAGCGAGACGTGTGCTTGCCAGTAGCGTGCGGTGAGAATGTGCAGGATATAGATTGTCAACGACATCGAGCCCAATGCTGCGAAGGGGAAAGCCAAGCGTGGCAACTGACGGCCGATAATCAGGCACAGGTGCAACACCACCGCGGTGACTGCCACGGAGAGAAGGATTTCACCAAGCACACCCGTATGCCCGGTAAAGCGTAGCCAGCTGGGGATATCCGGGTTAAAGCGCTGCCACAGGCCGATGCCGGCAACGACGACGGCCACCGCGGTCACAACGGCTTGGATGCGGGTGGGGCGGGTGAGGTAGACGTCGTAAAGCAGCATGCCTGCCACCATGTACGCCAGGAATGCCACGAGGGGATAGACCTGCGGGAGGGTATAGGGCGCGTAGAGCACCGTGGCGCCCGCGGTGGCCAGCGCGAAGAGCAGGACCTTCCACACAGTGGCGAGCGGCGGCACCCAAGCGGTAAGAGCCATGGCTGCGCCCATCACGACGAGGACAACCTGAATCTCGCCGCCGACGGGCAACAGCGCCACGCCGATGAGCATGACTATCAGACCGCGGGCGACCAGTTTGAGGAAGACCCGCAGCGAATAATCGCGGGCAAGGATCATCATCGTGGTACCTGCAATGATGGCAAAGCCCGCCGCCGGCAGCCCGGAGAGCACCACTTTGGCGCTCCACACCAGGTTGGCCATGTGCAGAATAATCATCCCGATGATGGCCAAGGAACGTGCAATATCAAGGCCCACTATTCGGGCACGCGCTGACACCTATTCATCTCCTTGCAGTTGAAAACGTTTAAAGACCGACCAGTGGCTCTGGCCGGTCTTCTTATTTGTGTGCGTTTTCAGCTCTGCATTTCACTCAGCGCTGCGTGATATGCGTCTCAGCGGCTAAGGGCGATGGCTTTGCCATCGCGCACGAAGTAAATGCGCTCAGGGGTTGCGGAGGCATCGGGGTCCACCATCACCGTTACTGGACCTGCAAGAAGTTTCATGATGGCCCCGTCAGGTTGCGCACCAAAGCAGATTTTGTCCAACCTCAAATCCCGAGTGATTTCTAGCTGACCATCTCCGTTGCTCTCAAAGTGGAAACTGAGGATATCGCAGGAGAACTGCACGACCCGATCCCTAAAGTTCACGCGAAAGGAATCCGGCTGCTGCGCGGACTCCCACTCGGAATTCACCACGAACTCCATCTGCTGCGCATTGGCGGTGACCAGGCCTGCGGGCACGCCAGTAACAATGTTGCGCTGCGAGGATCCAGCTTCCGCTATGCCCGAGCTTCCCGGCAGCTCCGAGGAGCCGGCAAAAGAGAAGAGGGAGGAAATGAAAAGCAGGATAGCGGAGAGAATCGCTTGAATCATGGGCATCATTGTATCACTCCCAACCGACCAACCAGTGGCTCTGGCCGGTCTTCTCATTTCTGTTTGTTGTCAGCTCTGCGTTTCACTCAGCGCTGCGCGATATGCGTCTCAGCGGGTGAGCGTGATAGCTTTGCCATCGCCTACAAGGTAAATGCGCTCAGGGGTTGCGGAGGCATCGGGGTCCACCTTCACCTTCGCCGGTTCGGACAGGAACATAATGAAGGGAAGGTCGACTTTTCCTCTAGGGCAGGCCTTATCCGTCAACATGCTGAGCTCCACGCCGCCATCAACCAAGGTGAAGTCACCGCCGTTACAGGGCAGCCACGCCGTCTGGTTCTGGAAATTCAGGGAGAAGTCCTCTGGGCTCGCCTCAGACTCCCACCTGAAAGCAGTGATATGTTCCATCTGCTCATCGTTTGCTTCGACTAGTCCCCCGGGTGCGTCCGTGATGATGCCGTGCTGGGCGACGTTTAGCCCCCACGCCTCCGAGCTCCCCGCCAGCTCCGAGGAGCCCGCGTTAGAAAACAGCGAGGAGATGAATAGCAGAATGGCGGTGAGAATCGCTTTGATCATATTTCAGAACACTACCGGACTTGCCCAGCCCACAGAGCTGAAAACGAAAAAGCCGCCCGAAGGCGGCTGAGATTTGGTGCGCCCGGAGGGATTCGAACCCGTGGTTTATCCCTGTTGGTAAACGCACTGTTTAGCGGTGTTTTTAGCGCTCCTGCATTGGATAGCAACTCTACCAAACCATGCGCGTGCAATAAACGTGCAATAACTCGATTAAGGAGCGCCTGTAATGGATACAGCGACGAAGATGGACGGGCTAAGTATCCCGTTCTTGGTGAGCGTGAACAACGTGGAGGGACGGCTACAGCTATCGCATGATGCTGTGTTGCAAGACTGGCACCCGTTGGTGGCTCCGGTGTTGGAATACACCCGGCGCGCCGGGCTGTGCGTGCTGCACGATGACGAAGGCGATAACGACTATTTCGTTTCTGGTCGTGAGCGTGAAAGGTGGTTTATCCCCTGTGTTTAACTACGAACTCGAAGCGCTAGCCAACGGCGTTCGTCTTACCTACGAATTGCCGTATCCGAAGCATGTACCGGCGTCTGTAACCGAATGGATAGCTAGCCAAGATATGACGCGGATTAGTACCAGCGTTTCCGGAACTACAGCGACGCAGGTTTACGTAGCCTAGGAGCACGAGTGCCCCAGCCTTTTTCAAGGTACCGGGGCGTTTCTGGCTTTGTAGACTTATGCGCCTGCCATAGACGACATAAGAAGGGCCGGGCCTGCTGCGCTGGAACCAACGGCAAGGACAATTGCCGCTAGGCCACCGAAAAAGACGCCAGCGAGTGTTTTGAGGCTCTCCGGATTAAGCATTTCCGGATTGGTGATAAGCAGTTCCATTAGATTAGTAAGCATTTGAATTCCTTTGCTTTGGAGACAGAGACTTGCTCATATTACCCAACACACCCCGTGCACGGTGCGTTTTAGCTATTTTCCAAGGCACGATAAATGCTAGGACGTGAAACACCGTAGCGACGGGCGATTTCTGCGATTGATACGCCGTTGGCTTTAAGCTCTACAACTTCATCAACCTGTGCCGAGGTTAGTGATGGTTTACGGCCTTTGTATTTTCCTTTGGTCTTTGCAATGGCGATACCCTCGCGTTGGCGTTCTTTGATTAGTGAGCGCTCGAATTCCGCTACTGCACCAAGCATGTTGAGCAAAAGATTGTTCATTGCGGAGTCGTCACCATTGAAGATGAGACTTTCTTTAACGAACTGTACAGCAACGCCTTTGGTGTTTAGTTCTTCCACTATGCCGCGCAGGTCAACGATGTTGCGGGCGAGTCTGTCCATGGAGTGCACCACGAACACATCCCCCTTGCGGGCGTAGCGGATGGCGGCACTAAGCTGCGGGCGGTTTGCGTCTTTGCCGCTGGCTTTGTCCGTGAACATTTCGTCTACGTCTACGTCTGTTAACTGGCGTTCTTCGTTCTGGCCGTAAGAACTGACGCGTTGGTATCCGATTACTGACATTTGCTTAGTCTCCTTTGTGAGGGCGTGCCGGGGTGTACGTTAGAGTCTATAACCCGGCGTACACAGTGTCAATAAATGAGCATTGGCACCCTATCGTACAGGGGATACGTGCACCGCCTCCGGTGTCCGTAGGGGTATAGCCTATCGGACACCCTCGCAGGGACTACCGCGCACACACTGGGTTTGGACTAGGCAGGCTTTGCCGCAGGTTTGTGGCTGAGTTGGGATTGCAACACACAGGCTTGCACTTTGGCACGGGCAACAACGACAAGGAGCCGCCACGCTCCTAGCGTCCCCTGCTAACAGCACAGCACCCTTGTGCGGTTTATAAAGCTGCGGGTGCCTCCCGCGCTTCAAACAAGCGCCCGATAGGGGCAGGGGGTATACCCGCGCCCCCGCACTGTGACCGAGACGTATAGCGCCCGCAAGCCCGTGCCGGGGTTGCGAAGTCGATGAATATAATTCGCCAGCGAACTTGACAGTGGCCTACGACATGAGCTATACTGAGGAGTGCTCAGAAATGCCAGAATTCCCGGCAAGCTGCAACTTGGCGGGCTGGACTTTTTAATTCTGAGTTGATTTGTTTACCACAATGGGCGTTAGCCGCAACTTTAGTCGATGCATTGAGTTTACGCAAGCGCCCTCCGCTTTGAGAGAGGATGTTAAACGATTTCCAGATTTATCGCTACGCCAGAATTCCGTGCACGCCGGACGGAGCTGGCAGAAATTGGGCTACGCCAATGCATACGCTGCGGTGAGATAAAGCCCCTTGAATCCGGCTTTGACAACGACCGTAACGGAGCTAACGGCAAATCTGGCCGGTGCAAAGACTGTCGCAACACTAGCTCCCGTGAGCGTCACAACCGCAACGACGGACTACAAGGGGCATTGGATAACGGGTACAAGCGTGCTGCTAAGGCAGGCAGACGACGCAAGCGGTTCAGCGTTGAGCACCTGCTAAAGACATGGGAGCGCAACGGTATTGACCCGTGGAAGTGTTATTACACCGGCGTTGATTTAACCCGCGAATTTGGCCTACCGAACACGCGCCAGCTTGACCATATTGAAGCGTTGGCTGTTAAGGGTAGTGCTGGCCATACAGCCGGAAATATCGTGCCGTGCGCGGCTTCGTACAACGCTTACAAGCACGACCACCGCGCGGTAACGCGCTACCTCAATGCACCAGAGCACCTAACTCCGATTGCTTCATACGCCGGTCTAGGCGATGGCATGGCCGGTGTTGACGATTCCGGCACACCCCTTGTCCCGGCGCGTGCTGTGTTCACCAACACGGAGGATGACGCGATTACGCCGCCGCAAATGGGTTTCTGCCAGTGGCTAAAGACGTTTGCCTTAGCCTAGTTCCTGTTTTTGCCTGCCCCGGTGTGGATGCCCCGCACCGGGCCTTAGGCGTAGGTAACTAGTTTTCGAAATAAAGGAGGATTTATTGAATAACACTATCGGATACACAGATGACGAGGTACAGGCGATGGTGGATGAGTATTTTTCTTCACTACTGCCAGAACGTTCCGCACAGGATTGGCTGAATTTATTCGACAACGATTTAGATGAGTGGATTTACCCCGGCATTCTTTGCGATTCCTACACGATGTTCGTTGGTGCACCGAAGTCGGGGAAATCGCAGACCGCTGTAGAGGTAGCGGCAGCTATCACACGCGGCAGGCCTGTTCTTGGTGTGGATTCAACGCGCGGTAGCGCGCCGGGCAACGTTTTGTTCGTCACGACAGAGTCCAATGGCCCGAAGGAGAACCTGGGCCGTCTCATAGCCGCAGACGCTGACATTAGTCGCGTATGGATTGACCAAGCCGCCGCAGGCGGTACAGTGCCCGAACGTTCGTACACAGCCGCAGAGGCTGGCAACCTGGCCTTGGTAGTGGTTGACCACATTCCTGGCCTGTGCGCCAGCAGAGGCGTGGACACTAATTCCCTAGACGCGGTTGGGGTCATTCTGTCTGTGGCCAGCAGATTCAACGCTGCGAACGTTCCTGTGCTGTTCGTTCATCACGCAAACAAAGGCTACAACGGTGACCCCGTAGGCGCTGCGAGTGGACACAGTTCTATCGCTGGCCTTATGCGTCATCTTGTCGGATTCAAGATGGCGGGTAACAAAGCGTTTACCACGCTGCGGTTTAACGGCAATATCGCCGGTGGCTTTGATGAGCCTGTGAAGGTGTCCTTAGGCAACAATGGACGGTTAAGCCTGGTTGATTCGCAGCAACCGAAGGCGGCAACGGACACAGACGCTGCAGAGGCTGCTATGGCTGAGATTGCCAAGGCCATTCCTGGCCCCACCACAAAGAAGGCGGTGTGCGAAGCGGTGGCATCTGAGATGACCAAGCGCGGCTTCAAAAACAATCGCGGTACGCCGTACAGTGTCGAGTCGATTAAGAAGAAGCTCACCAGCATGAGCACTCTGGCATGGGATGCGAAGGAGGGATTTGTACAGTCCTAAGTTTTCCCGTTTTCTACGTTTGTGCAGGTTAAAGCGTTACTGTGCGGGAAACTGTTTTCCCTCCGGTTTATATTTCCGCAGGTCACAGGCGTGGGATTCGGGAAATCGGGCTCCTTATACACTCACTTCGTTCGTTAATCCTCTAGCGACAAACCTGTTTGGCGCTACGCTTTCTTCGGAGAGTGAGTATTAGCGACCGGCTTAGGCGGTCGTTGATACGAACGATGAACACCCCGGAGGGGGCAGGCTTATGGCTGCCCCACGTAGGGGACACGTACAAAGGATTGTTAAATCTGAGTGGAGCGGCGATTGTCCGCTCTACGAAGAACCAAGTGGACTAAGCAGAAGCGGTGAGCTTCGGCGTAGGACACCAAGGACTAATAATGTTCCGAAGGGGAAAGCAATAGCGCTTTCCCACGAAGGGTTACACACTGTCCTGTGCAATGAGCCTCATTGCCCTAACTGCTAATCGTCAAGGTCAACCCGGCGCATAAGCTCTACTGGCCGGGCCTCCCTTGACTTCATGTACACATTAACAATGGTTGATACATCCTCCTGGCCTAGGATACGGCCTATCTCCCTAGGTGTAGCGCCTGCCTCTGCAAGGCGCGTGATGATGAAATTACGGCCGTAGTGTGGCGTGATTGGCTTATCAATCCCGGCGCGCTGTTTAGCCCGGTTGAACACGCTGCGGTACGAAGTATCAAAGACCACCGCACCGGCTTCGGTAAGCGTTGTGTATTCCTCCGGATGCGTAGCAAAAGTTTTTAAGTGCCTAATCACCACTGGAACGAATTCACGAAGCAGCGGCACCGTTCGGTATCCGGCGTTTGTCTTAGGAGGATGAAGCGCCATCTTCACACCACCGTTGCCGTTGGGGACTCTGACTAGATTGCCCTCAACCCGAACACAAGCTCCGTTGGTGTCGAATACGAAGTTTTTGTTCTTCACGGCTAATGCTTCGCCAACCCGAAGTCCATGAAACAGACATAACACGGTTATGAGCCGGTAGCGCTCTGGCACGTTGTCCAGAATTGCCCTTAACTCTGCGGTGGTTGGAAGTTCTTTAGCCTTTGATTTAGCCCGTGTCCTGGCGGCGTTAATCGCCACCGGGTTCGTGGGCAGGTAACCGTATTCCACAGCCAGCGCTATCGCAGCTCTGAGTTTGTGATACGCCCTAGCATTGCGGTGGTTCGATGCCGGAAATGCCTGTACGGTCTCCTGCCACCACGCCGCGACGGCCACCGGCGTGAGCTTATCCACCGGGATAGCGCACAGCGTTTCATTTTCTAGCACCCGTGCTGTAACGATTTCTTCGTACGCCTTGTACGTTGAATCCCGCACCTGTGGTTTGGTCAATGCCAGCCAGTGCCTCACCATTTCGCCTACCGTAGGAATTTTGGTTTGTGCTTTCTTCACCACAGGCGGCTCCCACGCACCTAGGTCAATCTCCTTGCGCACCGCAGCTAACCATGCCAATGCGTCTAGCCGGTCTCTGAACGTGTGCGGCGCTTTGTAGCGTTGTTTATCCGGCCCTTGGTACGTGGCCTGCCAGCGTCCGCTTGGTAATTCGCGCGTAGCGCCCCATGAATTCCGTGCCATTAGCGTGCAACATCTCCCCCGATACATGTACGCGGGCGGGGTACACGTGTCGGTGGTTGAGTTATACTGAAATCGCCCTGTGCAGGGGATACGCTAGAAACACAAAGAGGCCAAACCCCCGAAAAGGGGGCCTGACCTGCTGTTTTGTGCGCCCGGAGGGATTCGAACCCCCAACCTTCTGATCCGTAGTCAGATGCTCTATCCGTTGAGCTACGGGCGCAGTCCGTTGGTCCGCAGTGCTTGACGCCGGAGCGTGTGTGCTCTGCTGTGCAACGAGGAATAACTATACCCACACTCCAGAAAACTAACAAATCCCGATGTCAATGCATGTTTTCAACCCAAGAAATAGGCATAGCAATTCACCCCACGTTCACCTTAAGAAGGGGCTAGACGAGGGCGGCCACTTCGGCGTCGGAAAGCACGGCGTCACGGAAGGACTGAAGCGTGGACTCGTGGTCGAAGTCGATGCCAATGAGCACTAGTTCTGTGCCGGGAGTGACGCCGTTGGCAGCCCACAAGGAGGCCGGCATGATCTGCAAGTTAGGTCCAGCCTGCTGCCAGGTGTGAGCCACGCGCAGATCGGTATCCATCCAGCAATAGCCCTTCGAGCGCACCAGGCCTGTGCTGGCACGCAAGGCCTTGAGCAGGCGCTCGCGGTTGAAAGGACGGTCAGCGCGGAAGACCACCGAAGAGATGCCATACTCTTCGGTTTCGGGGGCGTGCGGGTTCGCCAGCTCCTCGGCGTAGCCGTGGTAGGTCGCGGCGGTGGCGGCGTCGTAAAGGTGGGCGTCGAGAACCAGCGCGGGATCGATGACCCCGTTGGTCACCGGCACGACGCGGGCGCGGAGGTTCATGGCACGCACGGTGGCGATGACGCGCTCGGTTTCGGCGGCCTCCACCAGGTCCGTCTTGGTGATGAGGATGAGATCGGCGAACTCAACTTGATCCACGAGGAGATCGGCGATGGTGCGGTCGTCGTCAGGCGTGGCCTCAATGTTCTCGGAGACTAGGCTGCGGCCGCGGCGAAGATTAGTCAGGAACAAGATTAGTCAGGAACGTGGAGGCATCGACGAGGGAGACCATGGTGTCGATAGGGGCAACGTCGGCAAGCGTGGCGCCGTCTTCAAACTTCCACTCAAAGGTGGCGGCGACGGGCATGGGCTCGGAAATACCGGTGGATTCGATGACGATCTGATCGAAACGGCCGGAACGGGCCAGCTTGCCGACGGACTCAATAAGATCCTCGCGCAACGTACAGCAAATGCAGCCGTTGGAGAGCTCAACGAAGCGGTCTTCGCCGCGTTCAAGATGACCCTCGCCAGCGACGAGGGCGGCATCGATATTGACCTCGGAGAAGTCGTTGACAAGGACTGCCAGCTTGCGCCCCTCGCGGTTGGCCAACAGGTGGTTGAGAAGGGTGGTCTTTCCGCTGCCTAAAAATCCGGACAGCACGGTAACGGGTGTAGCCATCCCGTAATGATAATGTTTTTCATCAAGGGATGGCTACGTCAGCTAGACCGCGAGGCCGAAAATAGGCACCGCCAGCAGGTAAACGGTCAGGGTAATGAGGAAGATGCCGATGATATTGAGACCCAGACCGCCCTTAATCATTTCACCAATCTTGACGTAGCCAGAGCCGTACGCAATGGCGTTCGGCGGGGTAGCCACGGGCAACATGAATGCACACGTTGCCGCGAGCGCCACCGGGATGGTGAGGAGGAGGACGTTGACGTCACCGTCAGCGGTCAGACCAACGCCCACCGCGACGCCGCCCATGATCGGAATGAAGGTCGCGGCAGTTGCGGTGTTAGAAGTGATTTCCGTAAGGAAGAGCACCAGCGCAGCCACGGCAGCCACGATGAGCACGACCGGCAGGACGCTAAGCCCCTTAGCCATCTCACCAATCCATAGGGACAGGCCAGACTGATTGAACATTGCCGAAAGCGATAGGCCACCACCAAACAAGAGGAGCACGTCCCACGGCATCTCGTTCGCCGTCTCCCAGTCCAGGAGGCGGATACGGCGCTCGTTGTCCGCCGGCAAGATGAAAAGCAGAATACCGGCTGCAATACCTACGATGGCGTCATCGTAGTTGTCGAATTCCTTAAGCACGAGCGGCAGGGTCACCCAGGAAGCGGCGGCGAGCAGGAAGATAATACCCGTCATGATTTGGGGGCGGGTCCACGGGCCGAGGGCCTCAATTTCCTCATCAATAAGCTCGCGCCCACCCGGAATCTCCTTCATCTCCGGCTGAAAGATGGTGATGAGCAGGAACCACGCGATGAGCAGGAAAATGGCGGCCAGCGGCACACCTACAGCCATCCAGCGACCAAAGCCGAGGGTCACACCCCAGGTATCCGCCATATACGCATTGAGGAAGGCATTCGGCGGGGTGCCGATGAGCGTGCCCAGCGAGCCAATGGACGCCGAGTACGCGATACCAAGCATGAGAGCAGTGGCGAACTTCTTCTGCTTATCCCAACCACCAACGGTCTCCGCAGTCAGCGCCAGCACTGACGTACCAATCGGCAGCATAACCACGGCGGTTGCAGTGTTAGAGACCCACATGGACAAGAATCCAGTAGCCACCATAAAGCCCAAAATGAGACGCTTGGGCGAGGTACCAATCAGCTTCACCACGTAAAGTGCAAGGCGGCGGTGAAGGTTCCAGCGCTGCAGCGCAAGGGCTACAAGGAAGCCTCCCATGAACAGGAAGATAGTGGCGGAGGCATACGGTGCACCGACTTCCTTGATGGCACCCACACCAGCTAGCGGGAAGATAACCAACGGCAACAGTGCCGTAGCGGCCAACGGAATGGCCTCCGTCATCCACCACACGCCCATCAGAATGGTCACGGCGGCTACAGCACGCAATGCACCCTGGGTGTATTCGGTGTCTTCCTTAGCGCCGGGTGATTGCAACACCGTATCAACAGCGTTGCTGGGGAAGATGAACCACACAAGAATGGCTAATGCGAGACCGACAATGAGGCCAATAGCCATGCGGCGCCAGTCTTTGCGGTCGACACCGCGATCGTCCTCGCCCTCCGTGTGCGCGGTTGAGACGTGAGTTTGCGGGGTAGTCATCTGCCCCCTCCTTTTCCTGGTTAACCAGCCCCCATTCAGCCGAGAGAGTTATCGGGATCACCGAATGGGCCTACACGTTCAGGCTATCGAGACCACAGACAACCAACAAACACTTTCGTCTCATTACCCCCACTAAAGAACCAAATTCACCCCTGTTTGCAAAACTTTTTGCAGATTAGCTGCAAAGAATTCTCACCAATGTGTGGGCAACCCCTTTAAGATTCGCGTTGAGCACCGCTACCAGATAGCGGCGAAGGCCACCGCGCCAAGAAGCATCGTCCCCAGCGTAACGGCGGCCAGCGCTGGGGCCCCGGGCAGGATAGGTGATGAAGTCTGGGCGAGGATCTCGTCAACATGGCGAAGCTTGGCGGTGGCCAACCACAGCACAACACCCACTACTACTCCAACAATCAGAGCCGCCCATGGCGCAACGGAACGCACGACGAGCAAACCAGCAACAAGACCTGCGAGCCCCGTGCGCTGCCAGGCTAAGCGGGTGCGCTCGGGTTGGAGGCCGGGATCAAAAAGCTCGCTCACGCTAGCAGCTCGCCCACCAGAATCATCAGGCCGATGATGATCACCACACCAACAATCAACGCCAACGCCGGGCTGGCCGGGAGCGGACGCCCCTGACGCATCGCTCGTTCCGAAGCACCCCAGTGAAACCATGCCACCGCCGGCAGGACGATGGCCACGATCAGCATGATGACGGAGACGACGCGGGTCAGCGTCGTGTTCAACGGCAGCTCGAAGGTCTCCAGGGCCACACCACCGGCGATAAAGGCCAACGACGTGCGGATCCACGCAAGGAACGTGCGCTCATTGGCCATGCTGAAGCGCGGGTCGGGTTCCTCCCCTGTTCCATACACCGAGCCCGGGAAACGTGCCTTCGTCATAGGCGCTACTGTAGCGTCCGACGCTTCATTCCACAGCGCGCAGCACCCCAAGCGCCGCGCTTAAGACTGCGAGAAGGCCTCCAGATCCGCGGGGCTACCGGCGACGACGATGAGGTCGCGGTGGGTGAGCTCGGTGCCGTCGACAAGCGGGCGCCACTGGCCAGGCCCCTCACAGCGGGAGATGAGCTGAACGTTGTGTGCTTCCCACACCTGGTGCAGGTTGAGCGGGTGCTTGCTTATCGACGCCGGCGGGGTCATCGCCGTCACGCCATAATCAGTGGCGATCTCCGCAAAATCCTCGAAGCGACCACCCAGCAGGTGCGCCACGCGGCGACCAGTATCGCGCTCTGGGCGGATAACGTGGTGCACTCCCAGTTGGCGCAGGATACGGGCGTGCGCATCCGAATCCGCCTTGGCCCAGATATCGCCTACCCCCAGTTCCACCAAGTTCGAGGCGGTGAGGATGGAATCCTCCAAGTCGGAGCCGATGGCCACGACCACGCGTTCCACTTCATCAACGCCCAGCTGACGGAGGGCCTCGGCGTCGGTCGTATCCGCGGTCACCGCCTCGGTGAGATACGCGGCATATTCGCGCACGTGTTTCTCCTCGGCATCGATGCCAAGAACCTCCACGCCGTGCTCCATCAGTTCACGGGCTAGGGAAGAACCGAACCGCCCCATACCAATGACGACGACCGGCGGGATATTGATGGAAGACTTTTCACGCCGCAGGGCGCTGAACATGTTAGCCAATGAACGGCCTTTCTTCGGGGTAGCGGTAGCGCAGGCTAATAGTCCGGGCGGCCAGTGCCGCCACGAAGGTGGTAGGGCCTACGCGGCCAACGTACATGATGAGACACAGCATGAGCTGCGATGGTGCGGACAAACTTGCAGTAATACCCGTGGACAAACCCACGGTGGCGAAGGCGGACATGACTTCGAACGTGACCTGGTCCGCGGTGAACTCGGGATCCCAGACGCGCAGCGTCGCCACGCCTACGGCAACGACGATCATTCCGGCGGCCGTTAGCGCGAGGGCCTGCCGGAAGGTGGACAGCGGCAAGCGGCGGTGCCCGATAGACGTGTCCTCGCGGCCCAAGAATTCCGAGATCATGGCGGCACCCAGCACGCAGGCTGTGGTGACCTTGATGCCACCCGCCGTACCGGCGGAGCCGCCGCCGATGAACATCAAGATGTCCGTAACCATCAGCGTCAACGGGTGCGCTTCCCCATAGTCGATGGCGTTAAAACCCGCCGTTCGGGGCGAAGCGCTCATGAAGAAGGCGTTGATGATCTTCTGTCCCAACGGCATCCCGTTCAGCACACCGGAGCCCTCAGAGAGGAAGAAGACCACGGTGCCACTAAGCAGCAAGAACGCGGTGGCGCCCAGCGTCATCCGGGCGGTCATGGACATGCGGTGAATGCGTGGCGTGCCACCACGCCAGCGCGTTAGCCGCGCGCGGGCCCGTCGCACGAACTCCGCCAGCATGGGATAGCCTAAGCCACCCGTAATCAGGGCGAAAGCGAGGGGCAGCAGGATCCAACCATCAGCAGCAAAGGAAACGACGCTATCGGAATAGGTACTGAACCCGGCGTTGTTGAAGGCCGAAATAGCGTGGAAGATGCCTTCCCACACCGCGCGTCCTGGTGCTACTCCGTGTTCGGTGGCTAAACGCACGCCGATAAATACGGCAACGATGGCCTCGCAGATCAGAGTCATCACCAAGGTAAGCAGCAAGGCGCGGCGAATTCCGCCCGAAGTCACGGCGCGGCCCTCCGCAGCCATGGTTCGGCGAGCTTTAAAGCTGATTCGGCCGGTCAACAGCATGCCCGACAGCGACGCCAAACTCATGATGCCGAGGCCGCCCAGCTGGATGAGCGTGATAATGACCACTTGGCCGAAGGGCGTCCAGTAAGTTCCGGTGTCCTCCACCACGAGACCCGTCAAAGAGACCGCTGAGGTTGCCGTAAAAAGTGCCGGCAAAAACGGAGTCCACTGCGGAACGTTGGCGGAAATCGGCAGCATAAGAAGCACCGTTCCCACAAGGATAAGCAGAATAAAGCCCGCGGCGGTGAGCCGAGCTGGGCCCAGGAAATGACCGCGTTTCACAGCGCTTCACACTACCGCTTGGCACCACTCTGAGGAAGCCGACGGGCCTGTGAATATTCCGATCATCTTATGCACAACATAACAGCCGGCTAGCCCGAAGGTAGCGCCAGGACGTTGGCGCTACATCAGCTTGGTCTTTTCCAAGGTCTCCACCCAGCCGTTGGTGAACTTTTCCAACGGCTTGTGGAAGACCACGCCCAGAACCAGCATCGGTACGGCAAAAAGCAGCAGGCACAACAACGCTAGCCAGTAATCACCATGATAAGTTCCGGCGATGGCCGCACGGAAGGCTCGGATGGTGTAGGTCGCGGGCAGCCACGGACTAATGTTCTGGAACCACTCCGGGAGTACCTGCAAGGGGTAGGCACCACCCGACGACGACACCTGGATCACCAACATGAGCACCGCTAGCGCCTTGCCCGCATTCGCAAACGACACCACAAGGGTGTAGCAAATCAGCATAAAGATCAGTGAGCTAACCCAGCCTGCCAGCAGCATGAGGATCGGGTGCGCAGGCTCGATGCCCACGAAGAAGATGAGGCCCAAAATGAGCATCGTCGACTGCACGAGGCCGACCGCCGCGAAAATACCGAAGCGGCCAAAGAAGCGCTGCATCGGCGAATACTTGTCCTTGTCCACAACATCCGTGCGCACGCTCACCGCAGTCAGCAGCGCGCCGACCCACAGTGCTAGCGCCGTGTACATGGGCGTCATGCCGGCGCCGAAGCTCTTGACCGGGTAGACCGCTTGCCTGTCGACGTCCACCGGAGCCGCAATCGCGTGCGCCAGAGCGTCCGGATCGGATCCAATGAGGTCCGCCAGCTTCTTCAGATCCCCGGATGCCGCAGCGGAGTCGATATCCTTCCGCAGGTCGCCGAACTTGTTGGCTTTATCCTGCAGGCCAGAGGCGAGCTTCTGTACCGCATCCCGAGCATCCGTCAAGGAAGAGGAATCAATGGTGACGGGAGTCTTCGCGGTATCCAGATCCGCGCTTACCTGGCCCAGGGAATCCTGCAGCGCGCGCAAGGATTCACGCAGGCCAGAAGTGGAGATTCCTTCCACCGCCCTCTTGGCATCATCGAGGCTGGAGAGATCCGGCTTCGTGGGTTCGGGAGCGTTCGCGGCCGCCGTAAGGCGCGCGTGGAGAGTGCGCTGAGCATCGATGGCCTCCTCGATACGGTTGAGCGCCTTCTCCTTGTCCTTAGCGGGAAGCGGCAAAGCCTCAATATGGCCATGCAGGTTCTGATACTGGGCAATGGTGCCTTCTACCTGGCCGGCCAAAGTGTTGAGCGTGGCGACGCGGTCAGCGCGGGAGGCGGAGGCGTCGTCGTAAAGCGCATCAATGCGTTGGCGCACCACGTCATAACTAGCGCTGGTGGCATCGAGCGATTGCTGCAGCGCGTCCGTGGAAACGTTGAGCGAGGAGGACTGAACCTCCGGAAGCTCCAGGTCCGCTGAGTCCGCAATGCGTTGGGCGCTTTCCATGAGCGGAACTGCGGTATCCACAAGTCCAGCCAGGGAACGCGCAGTACGCGCCGCCATATCCAGCTGGGTCTGCACGCCATCCGCGCGCGCCTGCATCCGGTCCAACACAGCCTTGGTATCGCCCTTGCTTAAGAAGTCGGAGAGCGAGGTGACCAGATCGAAGGACACGTCACCGACCGTCGTGGTGAAGGCTTCGGCAACCTGGGCCGACACGCCCTCTGCGCCTTGACCGGTGATCTTCGGCGCCAGCGCGTTCTTCTTCTCATTCATGTAGAAGGACAAATCCGCGGGCTGGGAACCATCCGTGTAGAAGTTCATCATGTCGGTACTGAAATCTTCCGGAAGCACGATGGCTGCGTAATACTCACCGGACTTGGTACCTTCAATCGCCTCATCGGAGGTGGTCACAACCCAATCCAGCTGCTCGTTCGCTCGCAGCTCATTGAGCACCTGGTTGCCTACGTTGATGGGCACCGGCAGCAGATCGCTCTCATAGCCGGTGTCCTTGCTGGCCACCGCCACTTTGAGCTGGCTGGTGTTATCGAAGGGATCCCAGCTAGCCAACACGTTAAACCACGTGAACAGCATCGGAATGACGACGAGACCCACGAGCATCACCGCGCTCATCACGTTGCGGCATGCGGTGCGGATGTCGTTGAGGAAAAGATCGAGTGTTCCACGCATTAGTTATCCCCCTCCGTGGACTCCGCGCCGGCGCGAGCCGGATGCTTGATGTCATCTTCATCCAACGTCACGAGCTCCGCGGACTGTTTCAAGCTGATGCGCAGGTATTCCAGGGTGACCGCGGCGACAATGATGAGGAAGCACCACGCCGTCCAAATCCCCAGGAGCAGCGGCTTCTGGTCGGGCAAGAGGCCGGAGACGACGATGAGGATGACCACGCCGATAACGCCCGCGATGGCCACCATCTTGAGCCAATAGCCCCAGTTATGAGCGCGGCGGTCCAAATCCTTCTTCAGGCCGCTGCGGCTATCCAGCGCCTGGATGACGTCCGCGATGCGGTAGCCAGAGCCGACAACCTGCACGTTTTCATAGTCGAAGAGCTCAGTGTCCCGCAGCTCACGGTTGAAGATGACGTTGAAGTGCGCCAGCGCCTTGCGCAACAGCAGGCCGAAGACAAAGAACAGAATGAACATAAAGGCGAGCACGCCCATGTTCTTGAAATAGTGGTTGCCGTAGAAGCCACCGATGGTTTCGCGCATGGCGTCGATACCGTACGTGAATGGAAGCAGCGGGTAGATGCTGTGGAAGAAGCTGGGCAGCAGCTCAATCGGGTACAGACCCGACGCACCTGGAATCTGGATGATGGCAAAAACCACGCAGAGGCCGCGGCCGAGGTGACCCAGAGACGTCGACAACCCATAGATAATGCTCAAGTAGGCCAATCCCACGAGCACGCCCGTCAGGACGAAGGCCGGTGCATTCACGGTCTGCACGCCGATGAGCAGATCACCCACGGTCACCGTGACGGCCTGGATGATGACCATCAGGGCCATGAGGAGGAAGCGGCCCAAGTAGGCCTGGCCCACCGTGATGCGGTCGAAGCCCTCCTTATCGACCTCAACCCGGAAGATCACCATGAGGACGAAGGCACCAATCCACAGAGAGAGGTTAGTAAACAGCGCCGCCATGGCGGAGCCGTAGCTGTCCACCGGGTACACGGTTTCGGTCTTCAGCTCGATGGGCTCCGCAAAGAATTTACCGATTTCTTCCGCGTCCAGCCCGGTGACATTTTGAACGACTTTGGAGTTCATCGCGGCACGCAGCGAGCCCACATCACCCTGCATAGCGCGCAGGCTGTCCTGCAGGGCCAGGAGGTTGGTATCGAAATCGGACAAGGTGTCCTTCGTGGCGCGCAGCTGCTGGGCCACGCCGTCCAGGAGACCATTGGCCTCCTGCATGGTTCCCTTCTGAGCTTCCAGGGTGGAGCTCAGAGCACTCGCCATGGAGCTCAGATTGCTCATGGCACGGTTGATTTCGGGCACAGCGGTGGTCACGGTATCGCGCAGCGTCTGCGAGGTGGCCTTAGTATCGGCCGCCGCCTGGTTGATGGCCTCCGCGCTAGCCTGCACGTTGTCCGCTGCGGCCTGGGTATCCTTGCTCAGCGCATTGAGGTTCCCCACCAGCTGGCGGTTGGATTCATTACCCTCATCGAGGCGCTGGATGGCGTCATCGATCTCCTTGGCCACCTGCGGTGAAAGCGTTGCGGAATCGCGCAACGCCTTGAGCTGCGCAATCGATTCCGCACTCGCGTCAATGGCGGTGTTGGCCCGCTGCGTGGCGTAATCGAAGCGGTCACCGGCCTGGTTCAAACCCGCTGTGACATCCGCGATGGATTCCTGCGCCTGGGCGGTACCATCCGCCACCGCACTTGCGCCACTGACGAAGGCACCTGTGGTCTGGTCGGTGAAGTCTCCGATACCGCCTTGGGCTTGCTCGACTAGGGAGGAGACCTCGGCGAGGGCTGTTTGGGCGTCGCCCAGCGCAGCACTCACATCAGCCACCGTGGACTTGGCGCCCAACGTGGAATCAGCAGCGGCGTCAAGCTTTCCCTGGATCCGCGCGAGGTTCTCGCGGTTGCCATCGATCTCCTGCGCGGTCTCCCCGAATGCGGAGCTGGTGTTGTTCATCGCGCGCGTGACTTTTCGCTCAAAGTCGGTGCCGGTGTCCTTGACGTTCTCCGCCGCGACGGTGGCCACCTGCTCCTTGAAGGCCGCCGTGATCTGCTTGTCCAGACCTTTGGCACCGGTATCCGTGATCTTCACGGCGATGGCGTTGTTCTTCTCGTTGACACGGTAGACCAGCTGCGGCTGCGTGAACTTCCCGTCGAGCATGCTCACGAGGTTTTCGCTGAAGTCCTCAGGAATCGTCACCGAGGCATACACGTCCCCCTCTAAAAGGGCTTTCTCGGCTTCGTCGCGCTCAAAGAATTGCCAGCCTAGCTGGTCATTCTTCTTGAGCTTCTCAATGACCTCGCTGCCGACATCTATCTTCCCCGTCAGCTCGTTGTTTGCACCCTTATCCTCGTTGACCACGGCCACCTTGATGTTGTTGGTATGGCCGTAAGGGTCACGAAAAGCCGCGATGTTCACCCATGAATACAACGCGGGGGTGATGATGAGTCCGATGAGGATGATCCACGCCCTGGGGACGCGGCCAAGCCTGGCTACATCTCTGATAAAAATCTTCCAACTTTGGCGCACTGAAGGGAGTATACCCGTTGAAACCTTGAGTCTCTAACCTGCCGAAACCAATAAAGTAATTTCCATGATTAACAATTAAAGGTTGATATGGTTTGCTGAAACAAAACCCTTGCCCGACACCCCGCCAACTTGTATTGATAAACAAAATTTTTTAGCGTTCCCGCTACCCCACTACAATCGGCGGCCATGATTGAAGTCGCAGCCGTCGTCATCCGCAACCCGCAAGGTCACGTGCTTACCGTGCGCAAGAAGTCCTCCACCAAGTACCAGCTGCCCGGCGGCAAGCCTGAGGCGGGGGAGGCGCTTGTCGACGCCGCCCTGCGCGAAGTCGCCGAAGAAGTAGGCCTCATCCTCGACGTCGGGAACCTCAACGAACTCGGCACGTTCGACGCTCCCGCAGCCAACGAACCGGGCGAGGTCGTCGTCGGCACCATCTTCACCTGCACCCGCACCATCACCGCCGACGAACCCCACGCCGCCGCCGAAATCGGCGACACCGCCTGGGTCAACCCAACAGCACCCGACCGCGAACTTGCGCACCTGTTGCGCGACCGCGTCTTCCCCGCGCTGATCTAACCGCCGCCCGCTCGGCACCATTGACCCCGAAACCATCAACAGCTACCCTTTTGAACATGTTCACTGAACACGTTCACCCATCGCGTTCGGCCGCCAAAGCTGGCACCGACAGCAAGGTCCTAGCCACCGCCTACGAGCTCTTCCTCACTCAGGGCTACGCCACCACCAGCATTCGGACTATCGCATCCGAAGCTGGTGTCAGCGTGGGGACTGTCATGGGAGTCGGCGACAAACAAACGCTGCTCATCCGCACCATTGGCCAACACATTTCAGAACTCCACGATGACATCCGGGGACAATCCGATAGCCTCCTCGACGTCCTCAGGCCTTTCCTGCAGATGTTCACCGGCCACGAAGAACTCTCTCGTGCGTTCGGCGCGGCACTCATCCAACAAGGCAACCAAGGTCAGGCACTCACCGCGCTCAAAACGCTCCTGACAGATGAAATCACCCTGCGCCTCAGCTCCAGACTCAGCAGCGACGATGCGGCCGAGTACTCCAACCTGCTGTACAACGTCTACCTCGGCTTGCTCATCGGCTGGGCCGCCGGAATCTACGACACCGAGCACCTCACATTCCAAGCCGCCTCATCGATCGAACGCCTCAACACCGCATTTGGAGTAACCCAATGATCCTAGAATCCTCCCCGGCCTGGCCCTCCCTATTACTAGCAGCCATTCTACTTGGCGACGCCGCCCTCTCCCTCAAACCAGTCCCCTTTATCGAAGCCTGCCTCAGCGGCGTCAAACTCCCCAAAGACTGGTGGTGGGCACTCATTGTCATCAAGTGCCTTGCAGCCACAGGGCTCATAGCCGGCCTCTGGTTCCCCGGCGTAGGAATCGCAGCCATGGTTGGCGTCATCGCATACTTCTGCGCAGCCGCAGCAGCCCATGTCCGCGCCCACTTCCTCGGAAGTGAATTCTGGATCAACTGTTTAGGCATGCTCGCACTCTCCATCGGCGTGCTCATCCTGACGCTCGCACTGAACTAAGACACCAGCCAACCATTCACGGCTTCCAGAAGGAAGATGCATCATCGCACCTCTTGATTGATGCATTGATGCTTTCTACTCTAAACCTATGCGCACCACGATTAACCTCCCCTCCTTCGATTGCGGTGGACCAGCTCTAGTTGATCTCAGCGACAAAGAAGCTGTGTGGGCGGTGCTCGATGATCATTCCTGATGTCAACATTCTCGTTTATGCCTTCCACCTTCCACTCCGCAGCACCACAACATAGACCCGCTCAACAGTGGCTAAGTAGTGCTCTGAATCGGCATGAAACAATTGGGCTCTTGGACGTTGTGGCAACGGGCTTTCTTCGAGTCATGGCGAACCACAAGCTATTTCACAAACCACTTACCTCCCAGCAAGCACTGACTGCACTCAACACCATTTTAGAAGCCCCAAACGGCACCCTTTTAAGCTCCAGCCCAGGGACCTGGACAACCTTCACTGAATTGGTGCGCTTGCACAAGCTTAAAGCCAGCGACATCCCCGATGCTTGGATAGCTGCGGCCGTAATAGAAGAAGAAGCAACCTTACTGAGCCAAGATCAGGGCTTTGCCCGCTTCCGAGAGCTTCGCTGGCACCCGCTTTCAGAATGACAACAACAAAACGCAGAACCCGCGCCACCGGTGAACGATGACTAGGGCTCTTTATAAGCGTCATCAAGGTAAGAAGACTCCTATAAACGAATGGATTTAACGTCGCCCTTCTTGATGAAACACAGATCTGAGAGAATCAAGACCAAAGCAAAAAAGGCTACTGCCGTCAATCCCCCGAAGTGCTCAAAGAGCACGCCGGCAAGTGCATTTCCAATAGGCATGGTTACCATCGCAGATGTTGACAGAATCGCAGTACAACGTCCTTGAAACTCTTGCGGTACTGATTTTACGAAAAAGCCACTGCACGGCGCGTTGAAAACTGGCAAGACCAATCCAGCCAACACCATTCCAAAAATAGTGCACGTACTATTTACCATGGTTACTGCAAGCGCTACAGTGAACAAACACATGGAGTAAAGAATTAGCCTTCCGGCCTGTGCTTTTTCGACTAGCTTTCCTGCAATCACTGCGCCCATTAGGCCTGCTAATCCAATTGCAGCCTGATATATTCCCAATGAGAATGAGCTGAAAGAAGCATATTTTAAGCTAAGTAGCGAAAGTGTTGTTATTCCAGCAAATGAAAAATTCATCAACGGGCTATACCAACCGATGGAGAAGAGCTGCTTCTGACCTCGTAGCCAATCCCATGCTGGGCGTAGCGGAGGCGTTTCGCTGAGGGTTTTCGAAGAGTCTGTTTCGCTTGATCGGAAACGAATAAGCAAAAGGCAAGCTAGAACCCAGCAGAATGAAGCTGCATCAACCCAAAAAGGAGCTTGTGCCGAATGCGAGATAAGTAGACCTGCAATTGGTGGCCCAATTAAAGTTCCGATCGAGTATCGACCTTGATTAACGGCCATGGCTTTTGCTAGCAAGTTCGGGGGGATTAGCTCTTTAAGAAATGCGCGTTCTGCTGTACCAAAAGCCGACGAGATACCACCTAGCAAGAAAGCTGAAACTGCAAAAAGAGATATCGGATAATGCCCATTAGCCGCAAAGACGCATAGTAGGGAACCAATTACTCCAAGTGTGGCGGAAATTTTAAGAATTGCAAGTCTTGAATATCTGTCTACTAGGCGGCCGATTGGTAGCCCCAAAACAACCATGCTTAAAACAAATAACCCTGACGAAAGACTTGCAGCGGTTGGAGAATTAGTAACATTAAGAACTACAAGAAATAGGGCGAAAGTAGTAATTTGATTACCGACTACATTTACTGTTTGCCCCGACATTAGCAATTTGTAGTCTCTATTTTCCCAAAGCGACAACCCTATCTCCTTTTATAGGTGCAAGTTTCGAAGTCGGGTACTTCAACTTGGTTTATCGCCATTACGCGTATGGAAACCCAATAATACATAACAGATCAGTGCTTAGCCGACCCTTCGGGTTTTAGAGTGCCTCGCAGCTACAGGACGCAAGTGCTGAACTAGGTGATCAAAAATTCTACGGTTCTGCCCTGCCCCATTTCGCCATCAAGCCCATTCACCCGATATTTACTTCTTTTTCATCCCCCATCTCACTATGCCGTTCGTTGCTTCGGGAAGTGGCTGCGGGGAATAGCACTCATCAATTTTGGAAAGAACAAAATATTCGGAGAAAGGGATCCGTTCACAGTGAACTTTGCCTTTTGAATCCCACGCGAAAGCGTTCAAGTCATGCCAGGCCTTGAATTGTCGCTGCAGACATTCGAAACCGTTAATTCCAAAGAAACTACACAGCTCGGCAATAGTAAATTCAGCTACAACGCTTTCTTCATGCAGCATAATTCGAACAAAGTTCTCATCGGGCTCGATGTTCGCGTTATTTTCCACATCCCAAATTGGCCCTTTTAGTAACTCCACAACGCTCCCAGCAGCACAAATTAAGCTCAGTGCCTTCATTCTAAGTTCTCAGCTCGCGGACTGGGCTTACGAAGGAACTGAAAACGTAGAATCCCGAGCCACCGGTGAAACGATGACTCGGGTTTTGTAGTTTGCGGAGACGAGAGGATTTGAACCTCCGGACCTACGCAAGTAAGTCAACTCCTTAGCAGGGAGCCCCATTCGGCCGCTCTGGCACGTCTCCAGCGATTCGCAATGAATCGCCCATCACTCTACCTGAGCGCTTCCCCTAGGGACAAAATGGGGCTTCCCTATTCTTTCCCTAAAGGGCCGCATGCAGCTTGAGGGCCACATAGAGAGCCGCGCAGCGCCAGCCATCATCCAGCACGCCGGGCCCGAGAATCTCGCGGACGCGGTCTAGGCGGTAGTGCAGCGTGGCGCGGTGGATGTAGAGCGCAGCGGCGGTCGCGGAGACGTTGCGGGAATGCTCAAAATAGGTCAGCAGGGTCTGCCAGTAGGAGTTGCGGGGGTCGTCGAGAAGCACGGCGGCATCCGGGCTCATCTCCACCACCGTCGCTGGGGTCAGCTCCCACCCGCGCAGCAGCCGCCACGCGCCGGCCTCCTCCCAGCGCAGCGAATCCTGGCCGCAGAGTTTGGCCACGTCCGCCATGAGTCGCGCCTGCGGGGCCGTCGGCGCCGAGCCACGCGCCACCACCTCAGCGCCGGTGACAAGCGCGGCACTCTGCAGCTCCTCCATGAGAGCCTCGGTGTCCTTGTCATCGCGGCGGCACTCAATGAGCACGAGGGAATCATGAGAGTCCGCGACCAAAAAGGGCCGGCGCACCAACGGGCGGGCAAGTTCCACGGCCACCGCACGCTGATCGCCTTCCACCAGCACGCGATGCACGGTCAGCTCGCCGTCGGAGGGTAAGAGATCGCGCTCCCGGGCACCCGCCAGCGCGGCCGGATCACCGGTGAGCACCTCGCGGGCCAGCTCCCCGAGCTGCTGGGCGCGGGCGGCGAGGGGAGCATCGCGTTCGTCGATAAGCCTGGCCAGCGGAGCTGTTAGCGAACCGAGGCGGACCAAGGGGGCGTCGCCCAGCGCGGGCTCATCAATAACCCACAAATAACCCACCAGCCGGTCTTCGTGCCGCAGAGGGATAACCACGCGGGGCAGCATGTCATAGCGCGGGTTGGCGGGCAGGCGTACCGGCAGCACAGCCTCCTGGATGCCGAAGCTGAGCATCCACGGAATGGGCTCCGGGGGCGGGGTGCGATTAAGAATCGAGGCAGCCCTGTTCTTATCGATGGCACCGATTTGCGCACTAGCCGCAATCACCGCGATGGCGGGGGTGGTCACCTCAACGGAGCGCTGCAGGATCTGGGCGCATTCGTCGACGATGTCTTGGATGCTCGTCAGCTGCGGGGTCGGTACTTTTGACATATGTCAAAGATACTTCCGCTTCTTGTCTAGTGACAAACAAAACTGTGGTGCGCCATAATCTCCTACAGTTCAATGACTAACGTCACATATTTACGTTCATGAAGGGCGTCTACATGACCACAACCAACCATCCCGTCAGGGCACAGGACGTTGTCGCCAGCGACAACGGCAATACTGACGACGGCCTGCAGCGCGGCATGAAGTCGCGCCACCTGCAAATGATCGCTTTTGGCTCGTGCATCGGCACGGGCCTCTTCTTAGGCTCCGGCGCCTCCATCCAGGAGGCCGGTCCCGGCGTTATCGCCGCCTACGCCATCGGCGGCTTCATCATCTTCCTCATCATGCGCATGCTTGGTGAGATGGCCGTGGAGCACCCCGTCGCAGGCTCCTTCAGTGCTTATGCCCGCGAGTACATCGGGCCCATCGCCGGTTTTGTCACCGGTTGGAACTGGTGGTTTACCACCATCGTCGTCGGCATGCTGGAGCTCACCGCCGCCGGCACCATCATGGATTTCTGGTTCCCCGGGATCCCCCACTGGCTCACCGCCCTCGTCGCGCTCGTCATCGTCACCGCCATCAACCTGGTGCACGTCGGTGCCTTCGCCGAGGCAGAGTTCTGGCTCTCCCTCATCAAGGTCGCCGCGCTCATCCTCATGATCATCGTCGGCGCGGCCATCGTCTTTGGCCTCACCCCGGAGCCCGCCCTGGGCTTAAGCAATATCACCGAGCACGGTGGCTTCTTCCCCAACGGCGCTACCGGCATGCTCTTCTCCCTCGTCGCGGTGATTTTCTCCTTCGGCGGCATCATCTCCATCGGCACCGCCGCAGGCGAGGCGCAGGATCCCGCCAAGAGCCTGCCCAAGGCCATCAACAACGTCATCTGGCGCATCCTCCTCTTCTACGTCGGCGGCATCAGCATCATCGTGCTGCTCGCCCCGTGGAATGAACTCGATACTTCCACCTCACCCTTCGTGCGCGCACTGAGCACCCTGGGCATTACGGCCGCCGCCACGGGCCTTAACCTCATCGTGCTGGTCGCCGCCGTCTCCGTGTTCAACACCATGACCTTCTCCGGCGCGCGCATGCTGCGGGACCTCTCCCGCGGCGGCCAAGCCCCACCCTTCTTCAATTCCGTCAGCGCCAAGGGCGTGCCGGTTCGCGCCTTGCTCTTCAACTCTTTACTCATGGGCTCGGCCGTGCTACTTAACTTCCTCTTCGAGGGCAAGATCCTGATTGTTCTCCTCGCCATCATCGTTGGTGCGGAGCTCATCTCCTGGTCCGCCATCGCCCTTGCACACCTGAATTTCCGCAAGCGCTGCCCGGACGCGGCCTTCCGCGCGCCCCTCTACCCCTTTGCCAACTACCTGTGCTTGGCCTTCTTCGCACTCGTCATTGTTTTGATGTTCATGCTGCCCGACTACCGCACCGGCGCCATTGTCCTACCCTGTTGGATTGTGACCTTGGCCCTCATCTGGCTGGGCAAGAAGCGCCACGACGCCCGAAACAAATAGAAAGGACCCTCTCATGCAGACCACCATTGGTGATTTCATCCTGGACCGCCTCAAGGCCATCGGCATTACTGAAATCATCGGCGTACCCGGTGACTTCAACCTGAGCTTCCTCGAGCAGATTGAAGCTTCCGAGGGCATCCGCTTCGTCGGCGCCTGCAACGAGCTCAACGCCGCCTATGCTGCCGACGGCTATGCCCGCCAGAAGGGCGTGGGCTGCCTGCTCACCACCTATGGCGTGGGCGAGCTTTCCGCACTCAACGGCATCGCTGGTGCCCGCGCTGAGCACGTCCCGCTGGTGTCGCTGGCAGGCGCGCCGCCGCAGTACGCCACGGAGTTCCGCTGGAACCTGCACCACTCGCTTGCCGACGGCGACTATGCCAACATGCTGGATTCCTTCGCGCCCTTCACCGAAGTGGCCACACGCGTGTCCCCCATGAACGTGGTCGAGGAATTCGACCGCGCCCTGCACACCTGCCTGCGCGAGAAGCGCCCGGTCCACATCCAGATTCCTTCCGATATCACTCACCTGACCATCGAGGTCCCCGACGAACCTTTCTCCACCGAGCTCGCAACCTCCGATCCGGAGCGCCTGAACGCCGCTGCGGACTACGTGCTGGAGCACCTCGCGAAGGCCAAGGACCCGATCATCCTCATCGACCAGGACACCAACCGCCACGGTTTCACGGAGAAATTCCGCGCCATCATCGACAAGGCCCAGCTGCCCTACTCCCAGCTCTCCTCCGGCAAGGCCATCTTGTCTGAGCGCCACCCGCTCTTCATCGGCACCTACAACGGCGCGGCCTCTGCCCCGGGCGTGCAGGAGCGCATCGAAAAGTCCGACTTCCTAGTCACCACGAACCCGCGCTTCATCGAGGTCAACTCCGGCTCCTTCACCCACAACCTGGCCGACGCCCGCGTCTATAACTTCGGCGACCAGCACCTCAACGCCGACGGTGAATTCTTCGTGGGCATCAATACGCTGGAGCTTCTCGACGTCCTCCTGGACCGCATCCCGGAAGCGGAGGCAACCACAACCAAGGAATTCCAGCCCGAGGCCTTCGAGCCGAACCCGGATGCCCCGCTGACCCAGGAGCGCATCTGGCCGCAGATGCTCGGCTTCATCCAGGAAGATGACGTGGTCATCGCCGAAGCCGGCACCTCCAATATCGGCCTGGGCCAGCAGCGCATGCCCGAGGGCGTGCAGTACATCAATTCCACCATTTGGGGTTCCATCGGCTTTACCCTGCCGTGCGTGCTGGGCTCGCAGCTGGCTAACCCGGAGCGCCGCCACGTCCTCTTCATTGGTGATGGTTCCTTCCAGCTCACTGCCCAAGAGCTCTCCACCATCCTGCGCCAGGACCTCAAGCCCATCATCGTGCTGGTCAACAACGATGGCTACACCATCGAGCGCTTCATTCTGGGCATGGAACGCGAGTACAACGAGATCCAAATGTGGGATTACACGGCGCTGCCGAAGGTGTTCATGAAGGACACCACGATGGAGTCCTACGTGGCCTCGACCGAAGGCGAATTGTCCAAGGCCTTGGAGGACATCGCCGCTCATCCAGAGCGCGGCGCCTTCCTCGAGGTGCGCCTCGATCCTTTCGATGCACCGAAGGGACTCCAAGCCTTCGGCCCCCAGACCGCTGATTTCGACTTCGGGCCCCGCGGCCCCCGCAACGCCTAAGGTAGAGAACATGATTCGACCAGACCTTTCCTCCCTGCCCGCCTACGTCCCCGGCAAGAATGCCGAGCACGCCTTGAAGCTCTCCTCCAACGAGGCAACTCAGGAGCCGCTGCCCGGCGCGCTCAAGGCCATGGAGACTGCTGCCGCGCACGTTAACCGCTACCCGGACATGGGTGCAGTGGAAATCCGCAAGGCACTCGCCGAAAACCTCGGTGTCACCCCAGAGCAGGTCACCACCGGTGCGGGGTCCTCCGCCATCTGCCAGCAGCTGGTGCAGATCACCTCCGTGCCCGGTGATGAGATTGTCTTCCCCTGGCGCTCCTTCGAGGCTTATCCCATCTTCGCGCAGGTCGTGGGCGCCACCCCGGTCAAGGTTCCGCTCACCGCGGATCACCGCGTGGACTTGGAGGCCATGGCAGCTGCCATCACGGACAAGACCCGCCTTGTCTTCGTGTGCAACCCGAATAACCCCACCGGCTCCATCATTACCAAGGAGGAGTTCGACGCCTTCCTGGCCAAGGTCCCGAAGGACGTCATCGTGGCGCTCGATGAGGCCTACATCGAGTACAACCGCAACGACGCCGTCCCGCTGGCCACCGACTATGTCCACACCCACGACAACGTCATTGGCCTGCGCACCTTCTCCAAGGCCTATGGCCTGGCCGGTGTCCGTTTGGGCTATGCCTTCGGCAACGCCGAGATCATCGAGGCCTTAAGCAAAGTGGCCATCCCGTTCTCCGTGAACTCCATCGCGCAGGCGGGTGCGGTGGCCTCGTTGGCCGCCCAGAAGGAGCTACGCGAGCGCACCGATGAGACCGTTGAGCAGCGCGACCGCCTGGTGGAGCACTTCGCGGACTTTGGCGTTCCGGAGTCCCAGGCCAACCACATCTGGTTCGCCGCCGACTCCATTGCGAAGCTGGGCTCCCCGCAGGACGTCGCGGCAAAGCTCGCCGAGAATGATGTCCTGGTCCGTGCCTTCCCCGAGGGCGTGCGCATTTCCGTCACCACGGCGGAGGAAACCGAGACGCTGCTTAAGGCCTGGGACGCTGCCTTCGGTGCAGAGGGTTAGTTTCCGAGTTAGAGTGCAGTTGTGAAGACATTTATCAATTTTGCACTCAACGTCATTGCCGTCGCGGTGGCCTTCTGGGCCGTGGTAGCGATTGTCCCCGGAATCGACATCGTTCCTGCGACCACCCAGAATTTCCTGCTCATCGCGGCGGTCTTCATCATCGTCAACGAGGTCGTCACCCCGGTGCTCCGCTTCCTCGGCGCACCGCTGACCTGCCTAACACTGGGCCTCTTCGCGCTCGTCATCAACGGCGCGGTCCTACTCCTCGTCGGCGCGCTGATGGACTCGCTGGTCATCGATGGCTGGGGCGCTGCCATCATCGGCGCGATTGTGCTTGCGGTTGTCTCCGGCGTGGTGAACTTTTTCACCAGCCCGCTGCGGGTCCGCAACTAACCCCCAGCAAAAGGCGGGAGGACGTCGACTCGGGAGGCGTCGGCAAGCACGGCGTCCTCGGTAGCGCTCGCGCCATCCACCAGGAAGGTGCAGCGCTCCAGCACCTCCGCAAAGCTCATGCCGGCCTCGGTGCTGCCGGTATGCCGAGCACGCAACACGTCCAGCAACTCCCCCAAGGTCGCCGCCTGCGCCGTGTCTTGCGCGCGCCCCGCGGCAGCGCGGGCTGCGGCAAAGTAGTGTATATCAACCATGGTTGCCACTATGCCAGCCTCTGTGACAGGAAGGAACCCGATGCGCACCTATGAGGAACACCTCGCCGCCGTTCGCGCGGCCCTTCCGCAGCCCCGGGTGGTCTCCACTCCCCTGACCAGCGCCTTCGGGCGCCGTGCCGCCGCCACGTACCGCGCGGAACACAACCTTCCACCTTTCGATAATTCGCAGATGGACGGCTATGCGCTTTCCACATGTGACGGCGGCGCCTTCACCGTCGGCCGCACCATTGCGGCGGGTGATCCCCCGGGCTCACTCGAGCATGGCACCGCCCTTCCCATCATGACCGGCGCCAAAATCCCCGAAGGCACCGCCACCATCGTCCCCGTCGAGCACTGCGAACCCCCGCACTTCCCGGAAGAGGGCGCCACGGTCACTGTGCCGGCAGCCCCTGAACAGTTCATCCGCCGTGCGGGCTCCGATGTCCAGGCCGGCACAACCCTCATCAATGAGCACGCGCTTCTCGACGCCCCCTCCATCGCCACCCTCGCCTCCCAAGGCCTGGCCGAGGTCCTCACCTTCGCGCCCGCCCGCATCCTCATCTGCACCGGTGGCGCGGAAATCGGTGGCACGGGCGAGGCCACCATCCCCGATTCCAATGCACCGATGCTCGCGGCCTTGGCCGCGCAATACGGCATCGAGGTAGCCGGCTTCGTGCGCACAAACGACAATCCTTCCGCCCTTCGCGCAGACCTCGCCGAGGCCGTCATTACCCACCACCCCGATGTCATCGTCACCTCCGGCGGCATCTCCCACGGAAAATTCGAGGTCATCCGCCAGATCTTCGAAGAGGACGGCTGGTTCGGCCACGTGGCGCAGCAGCCCGGCGGCCCGCAGGGCTTGTCACGCTTGGGCGAGGTGCCCGTCGTCTGCTTCCCCGGCAACCCCATCTCCACGCTGGTGAGCTTCCGCCTCTACTTGGCACCCGTCCTTGGCCATGCCCCGAAACCGGTCCGCGCACACCTGGTGGAACCCGCAGATGGACTCAACAACCGCGAGCAGTTCCGCCGCGGAACTATCAGCATGTCCGACGGCACCGCCCATGCCTCCTTCCTCGGCGGCACCAGCTCCCATCTAATGTCCCAGGCCATCGGCGCTAACGCCCTCATCCGTATCCCGGCTAACACGCAGCTTTCAGCCGGCGACCTTGTGGAGGTGTTCCCGCTCTCATGACCCGCCGCGCACTCGTTATCGTTGCCTCGACCCGCGCCGCCGCCGGCGAGTATGAGGACCGTTCCGGCCCCATCTTGGTGAACTTCCTGCGTGAACAAGGCTTCGATACCCCGCAACCCCTCGTCGTCGCGGACGCCGACATCGACGCCGCCCTAGCCACCGCCTTCGCCGATGCGCCCTCCGTCATCCTCACCTCCGGCGGCACGGGCATCACACCGGATGATCGCACCGTCGAAGCGCTCACCCCACACCTCGAGCGCGAGCTCCCCGGCCTAGCCCACGCCTTCTACGCGCACTCCGCCGCCATCCCCACCGCGGCGCTCTCCCGCACGATTGCCGGAGTCACCGGGTCCACTTTCGCCATGGCCCTGCCCGGCTCGACGGGCGCTGCCAAAGACGGCTGCACGGTCCTCGAACCAGTTCTTCACCACATCATCAACCAGCTGGAAGGCATTCATGAGCACTGATTTCGGCCTTATCGGCGCCCACATCAGCGCTGAGCCCATCTCAGCCCCGGACATCGCCACCGCTGAAACCGGCGCCGTCGTTGTATTCGACGGCATCGTGCGCAACCACGACTCCGGCCGGGGTGTGAAACTCCTTACCTACACCGCGCATCCTAGCGCCCAAGAAGAGATCGAGCGCGTGGCCGCTGAAGTCGCTGCCGCCTTCCCCGCCGTGCGCCTCTGGTGCGCACACCGTACTGGCCCACTAGAAATTGGCGAATCCGCCTTCATCGTCGCCGCTGCCTCCGCGCACCGCAAGGACGCCTTCGAGGCGGCCTCGACCTGCGCCGACCGCGTCAAGGCGGAAGTCCCCATCTGGAAAAAGCAGCTTCACACCGATGACACCACCACGTGGGTAGGCTTGGAATGAACGGTCGTATGCACTATCAGAATTCGGTATGGGCGAAAAATTGAGATAGATATTTTAGTAAAGTGGCGACCACATCGAAAGCTGGGTTCCCCCATTATTCCCTTTAGGTGTGGGAACCCAACTTTGGAATGCGCCGCTATGCGCAGCGGTACGTTTAATGGGAGTTCATGGTCGGGCCGTAGGGGAGCCAAGAAACAGTTTTTATCAACGCAAACGCTGAGATCTCTAGTATTACCGCAGATTCCATGGTCTCCTATCCCTGCGCTCGGTAAACTTCTACGCTTCCATTATCGCCAGGAGAAGAAGCATTAAATGAGGTGCCAGGATTCTTGTTGATGGAGAAACTCTCAACATGAAATATGGTCATTATGCCTAGCGCTTATTCCGATCAATTCAAGCAGCAGTGTGTGAACGCCGTACTGGTGCTGTGAAGTGCCTCAGGTTTTGTCCCTAGGCTTGTGCCTTGATTTCCATCATTTCTTGACCGGGGTGGTGTTTTTCAAAATTCGGCTTCGACTTCAGCCGGCGTGCGGTAGCCCAGGCTCGAGCGTGTTCCGCCTGCCGCCGACTCCGTACGTTTCCCTGAGAACAAGGTTCCCCATCATCCGAAAACAATCCCTCAGGATAACCATTCTTCGTCCACAAATGTTCCCCCTTTTCACCAATAGGGTACTTTCGTATCCTCTTCTCAAATTTCATGAATTAAATAGTGTACAAAAGTAGAAAATGGGCATATCCCACCAGTCGGCAATGTGGGACTCAACCACCAACTAGATTCTCTCAGGAGCACAGGATGCATAAAGTAGCAAAAGGCCTAGCCGCAGCTTTTATTGCCGTATCTACGGCGACGGCCCAGCCACCAGCAATGGCAGTCCAAGCCTCATCATCAACACAAACCCCTGAAACGGAACCAGAGTCTACAAACAGTGCAGCAATTGACTCACTGACCCGCAACGCCCAAGCCGAGAAGGAAAATAGACAGATCCTAGGTGCTGAAGCAGCCTCGTTCGAATCTTCAATGAAGAAAGCATTTAATGAGGATGCAGTTCTGAAAAATGGTCAGTTCATTGATTATAAATCGATTTCCGTCAAACAAACGCCTGAGGGATATTACTATGCTTCCGCCCCGATTAAAGGACTAACGGATGGAAGCATAGCCGTAGCAGGTTTCTCTCCCACGGGAACTCTCGAGAACACTGTTCAAATCAATCTTGCCCAAGCAACGGAGACCACCGGAACCGTGAGCGTCTTCGTTAACGGAGATTTGCAAAAGGAAGAGTTTGTGGAGGTTGGCGCTCAGACAACCTATCCATCATCCCCCAGTGAGAGAATGGTGACCCCCTACGGAATGAATTGGGGAGCTCTCAACGATTGCTTGAGCAGCCAAGGAATCGCTTCATGGGCGGTTGCAGCTCTGAGCATTGCTTGCAGCGCGGGATGCCTTGTTACACTAGGCACGGCTTGCCTTCTATGCATATCTGCAGCTACAGGGGCAACAGTGGGAGTGATTGAGGGATGCGCTTTTAATTCATGGGAATAGATGATAGAAATGAGACAACTAACTACCTCTTTTCTATTTATTGCTGCTGCTGGGGCGATATTCACGACCTTCAAGGTTGAGTACTCTGGCATTGGCTGGATAGTCGCCTTGATAGCCCTATTGAGCGCAGGCATGACCGCATTAACAGGAAGGGCGCAAAACTCGGAAAAAGGTTCTCAAACAACCGGACGTGGACAATGAATGTTTACCCATAGTCCAACCTACCTAACGTCGTAGGGTTGTCCCCTCGTCTGTCAAGACAGCAGTTCTCGCAAATGCCGTCCTGACAGTAGACCCGGACATACCTGTTTCAGCCATAATTTCTTTAAGTGATGGAAGCTTTCCGGTTTCAACAAAGCTTTGACCGACAAGGACTTAAATTTTCGCTCGCTGAAGTGCCCCAAGTTTTGCTCCGTTTGTCAATGCTGTTTTGTCCTCTGATACTCCAGCTGATCTTTTCCAGCTTCTGTAAAACTCTTCTTGAGAAGTTTTACTAACTGCCTAGCGGCAGGGGAACCGTACATTGCTTACGGTATGACCCCCCCTACAACTCAGGAAGCAACCCCGCGGTACGCAGATCTCGCAGATGCCGTTTAACGGTAGATTCAGACACACTTGTTTCAGCCATGATTTCTTTACGTGATGAGATCACGCCAGTTTCCACAAAACTTTGACCGATAAGGGCTTGAATTTTTGCACGCGTTGTTTGCCCCTGTACGCGCTTCCTCCTGTGTGTTCGCTCGGACTGCGCATAGTCGCTATCACGGTCTTTCCAGCGTTGTGCGGCTTTCTGTCCGCCCTTGCGGCCCATCGTGGCTAAGGCTTTGCGCTCGCTGCTGGTTGCCTTTCCAGGCGCGCTCGGCCCCATGGAGGCCGCGTTCTTGGATTGCGTCACGTAGCCGCGGACTCGTCGTGCCATAGTCTGACGGTCGCGCATCGGGGGAAGCTCTGCAGGGCGGCCTGCGCCTCCGTGGGTCTGTGCGACGTTATAGGCGTGCTCGTAGGCGTCGATGATGGCTGCATCCGTGAGTCGTTGGCCGGCAGCACGCAGCCTGTGCCCGGTCTTGAGGGCATGCCGGAACGCGGTCTCTTCGCGGGCGGCGGTGCCCTCGGTAATCCAGAGCACGCGCACACCGTCGATGAGCTCCGGGTCGTACTGGTCGAGTCCGGCAGAGACTTCCGCGTCCACGTCCTGGGCCAGTGCCTTAAACGCTTGTGCGGTGGAAGGCGAACCAGGACGCCAGAGCGATAACCGAACCGCCCACAAGCGCTGCGACCAGGTAAATCAAGGCAGCCTTGAGGGAGAGCTGGTCATCATTGAAAATCTCGTAACGGTCTTCGTCGGTGAACTCGCCTGCGAGCCGGTTTGTGGAAAACTCTGTAGTTTCGTCAAAAGCTGGCGAAGCCTGTTGGGCTTCGCTGCATGATGAGGTGTCGGCCTGCTTGTCAACCATGCTTTTAAGTGTTGCACACGAACGTGAACGACCGGATACCTGCGACGTGGATATCGCTTTGAGGGACGAGTTCTTTAGAGTTTCACGGTAAGGTCTTTACGCGTCGCGAGAAGGAAAGCTCTCCAAAGGATTATTGAAGAACTGGCAAGCCCGATGACCAATCCCCACCACACCCCGTGAGGCCCTAGACCGATGGGAAAAGCAAGTATTAAAGCAGCTGGCAAACCTATAATCCAATAACCAGTGAGGGATGCCTTCAAACCAGTAGTGGTGTCGCTAATCCCGCGCAGGAGACCGATAGCTATGTTTTGTGCAGTATCGACAAATTCCATCACTGCGCCAATAGCCAACAACCCCAATGCGATGCTTAATGTCTCGGTGGCATTGGATTTCTCGGAGCTGCTTATAAATGGGGAAAGTACGAGGCGGGGAGCGCAAAGAAAGCTGACGGAAGCAACAGCAACGATGGCAGCCATCATCGTTTGAGTTCGAATGCCGACTTGGCGTGCAAGGGAGTTGTCATTCAGACCCCAAGCGCGACTCACAAGAATAGAGCTGCCGTGGGAGAACCCAACACCAATCTGGAAAACAATAAAGGTTATTTGATAGACGACGTTGTGCGCTGCGAGTGCTTCTGTGCCAAAGGATCCCATGACCATCGCCAGCACAGAAAACATGCCCGCTTCGGCTCCGTAGGTTGCTGAGACTGGAAGCCCCAGACGAAGCTGAGTGCGGACGAGGTGACGGAGCCTTCCGTGCATCGTGTCTCCGTCGGCACTCCAGAAATCGAGGGCAAGAAAAGTTGAGAGGTCGGGATCTCGGATGGTGATTCGCAGATAAATTAGGGCCGACAATAAATGAACCAGTGTGGTGGACAGTCCAATGCCTAGCAGACCCAATGCAGGAAACGGCCCGAATCCAAAACCGAGCGCGTAGTTCAACGCTGCATTCACTACGATCATCGCCACGGTTATGTGTAGTAGCGATTTTGGTTTGCCGAGGCCTACACAAAACTGACGGGAGACTTGGAACCACAAACAAGGAACAAGACCTGGCGCGAGCAACCACATCATGGAAGTGGCTGCGGAACTAATCTCAGCGGACTGGCCGAAAAACGGTAGGGCGTAGGCAATCGCCATCAGAACCAGTGCTCCCACTAGACCGCTGACAGTTGCTAATAGCCAGCCGGCGCGTGAGAGGTTGCGAATTTCGCGTTGCAGCGTAGCGGCAGATAGTTCGGAGTCCGCTCGCTCGCGAGATTTGCTTTCGTAGAGTGAATGAGCCGACGCAATTCTATTGCCCAGCGGTGTTAATAGGCCCACGGCCATTGTGCGTATCTGGTTAAACCACACAACTGCCAAACCTCCGCCAGCAAGAGCCCCGAGGCTAAGTTGGCCCATCATGAAAGTGTCGGTGGTTGAAATTGCGATATTCGCAAGCTGTGTGCCGGCAAGGGGAAGAGACAACGCCAAAATCTGGCGGTTTAGTTTCTGAGAGGTAGCTCCGGGCACTACTTTTCCTTCGACCATGAAACTCGTGTTGAATTTAGCGAAATTGGGCTTTCCCCAGCGCGCAATGACATAACTTGTTCCCAAATTTTGTCCTCGAGGGCGACATCGAGTAAACCACGTTCGGACATCCACTCATCGTTGAATACGGTATCTAGATACTTTTCCCCTCCATCGCACACCATGGTCAACGATGTAGAGCCAGCGGGAAAGCCCGGCAGGAGCTCGAGGGCTGCTATTACGGCTCCGCCAGCAGATCCTCCCAGTAGAAGCCCCATGTGCTTTCCGATTGTTCGGCATGCAGCGAAAGCTGCTTTGTCGGATACCTTTGCTCCGTAGTCGAGTAAGTCGTAGCGAACTGAAGTGCCGATAACTGCACCTTCGGGGGTGCCCGTTCCAGATTGCCAATAGTCGTGTCCAGGAGCACCGAATGCAATGGAACCTTCCGGTTCGACGCCTATAATAGTGGGACGGTGTCCCAATTGATGGAGACGTTCAGTAACTCCAAAGAGGCTTCCACCTGTGCCTACGGCACTAATGATATGAGTCGGACTTTCCCCAAGATCATTCAAAATTTCATCAGCTGCAGGGTAATAACCCATCGAGTTTGCGACATTGTCATGCTGCTTCATGAATACCCAGCCGTGTTGTTTGCCGAGCTCCTCAGCATGGTTTTCTCTAGCCGATGTGGCGAGCGAATCGTCATCTTGATTGGAAACGAAGCACATCTGTGCATTCATTGCACGCATGGAGTTCAATTTATCTTTACAAGAATGATTATCGACGACTGCTACGAAGTCGTATCCGCGCTCAAGTGCAAGAAGTGCTAAGCCCTGTCCAGTATTACCGGAAGTCGATTCAACGATAGTGCCATGCTCTTGAAGTCGGTTATCCTGCTCTGCCGCCTTAATCATCGACTGGGCCATCCGGATTTTCGCACTTCCAGTTGGGTTGAATTGCTCGAGCTTAAGCAAAACGCGACTTTTCTGGGGCGTACAGACAAGCTCGAACAGAGGAGTATTGCCAATGAGTTGAGACATCTGCGTATAAATTCTTTTTGGCATCTTTATTTGGCCTCTGTTCTAGCGATCTTCCGTGATGGTCATGGTGACAGGATTAAAGGCGTATTTCTGAGGAATCCGATATCCGTGGAAAGCAGACTCGTTCGAGTCCATTTGATACCCGGCTGTGTCGGGATAGACTAGGAAATCTCCAGGTCGAGGCCTGTCGGGGAGTTGAATCATTCTTTTGCTGAGATAATCGCTGTCTAAGCACGTTGATCCGGAAACTGCTGTTGCGGTAGCTACTCCCGAGTCGATAATGACTCCGTTGCGCACAAGGTATGGGTCCGGATAATACTCCGAGTTGAACCATTGCTCTGAGAGGCTGAGACTAGTTCCACGTACGACAGTTACTGTCCGTGCAGCATTGGGCAATGCGTGACACGAAAGAACAGGAAAGAAACTAGCACCCGCGAACTGGCATAAAGACCGTCCAGGCTCTGCCAAAATCTTTATGTTGTGACGATGAGCGCGCTGAGCCATGGAGTCCGAGCTGCGTCGAGTGGACTCCATATCTCGACGTGTCAGTGGGCGATGTTGATTAGCTATAAACCGTAGTGAGTATTGTCCGGATAAAGGTGATCCGAACGGATATTGGTCTTTAGGTTTATCCGAATCTATGAACATTTCGTTTTTTAGTCGAGATTGCAGGTTTCGCCAGACTCCATACTCGACTGAGCTTGTGGGAAATCCACCTCCAATGGAAATAGTGTCGGCCCGTGGAGACAGGGAGCGCACCTTGAGTAGGGTGTCGATTGCCAGATGCGACATGTTTATCCTCTCGTGGAGGTCATAACCGTTGCAGTGGAAACTTAGGCCGGTAATTTCGATGTTGGCACGGCCTTGGCTAAGACGAGCGGTTAGAGACAAGGCGGTATCGATGCTCATACCAAACCGTGTGGAGGGGGTTTGGTTCGCAATCCGGAGAAGAACTCGGAGCTGATTAGGCGTATCGATTTCGTCGACAAATTGGGAAATTATTCTTGAATCTACTTCATTGGAAATCGTTAGAGTTGCATCGTGGCAAACTGCCAAATGGATAAGTTCTCGACTCGGTGTAGCACCAGTAATGATTAATTTATTTCCTGGTACACCAGCGGCCAGAGATGATTGGAACTCTTCGACGCTGGCGACATCGATTCCACTGTCGAAACCACGAAGAGCACTCAGTGCTATCTCGCGACTGAAGTGCGCGGACTTATTTGCCTTTTTGCCAAACCGGATACCGAATTTAATGCCGACTTCCTTAGCGGTTGTATGCCAGGCTGAAAGTGTTTGAGCAAATTGGTTTGGGCAAAGGACATGAAAAGGGGTGTCGGAAAGCTCAGCAATGAAGTCAAGTTTCCCTGAGCCAATCAGAGCCGTTTGCCAGCTTGGAACATCAATCTTGCATGATATGGCACTTACCACAGGGATATCTCCGTCCCGAATCCCTGCTTAAGACCTTCCTTGGCGAGGATTTGGCCGACAGCGATATCGGTTAGAACTAGTCCGCTGTTATAGCAAAACGTAGTTTCGTCAATACGAGGCAGTTTGCGCCCTTTGCGGAGCAAATCGGATAGTTCGGCATGGACATTCGGCAACCGACCATCGGTGTCAGCGTAATCGCGACCGGTAACATTCATCTGTTCGATACTCGTCGTGATGACTCTGCTCGCTTGATGACAGATATCAGGGGCGATTCCGTAGCCCACAACAACGACGGTTGCGTGCCGGGGAATATCGGATGCTGTGACAGTACAACGAGTCTCAGGTCCAGCGGCCCCGATAATGAGATCACAGTTTGAACTCACAGTTGTAGGATCGTCTACAATCTTGATTCTTATTTTTCGGCCAAGCTTCACTGCTGCTGTTGATGCAATCTTGGCGCCTTTCTCTAGTCCCACGCTGTGGCTGCCGGCGAGATAAATCGTGTTTAATGTTTCAAAGGTTTCAAGGAGAAAAGGGGCTGCGTTTTGTCCTTGGGTTCCCGAACCGATGATGAGAGCGCTCTGAGGAATTGCACCAGCATACTGTGCCAATAGCGCTGAGACTGCCGGGGTTCTGAGAGTTCCTGCCGCAGCGCCGTCGAGAAGTGCAATAGGATATCCGCTGGAATCGTCGTACAGTGTGAGGGTCGTGTAATAGCTTCTATCCCTGGCGCTTTGTTGGTGAGTTTTGCTCCAATGGGTATAGGAAGTCTTGAATCCGACGGAATTTGAAGAACGACTTCTGCCGACCATCGAGTAACTCACGCTTTCAGGTACTTCAACTTTGATTTTCCCTGGGCACAGAGTTCCTGGCTGGTCGAGCTCGATGAGAGCGGATTTCACCGACTCGAGTACGGACTCGGGTGAAATTTTTATTTGAGCTAATTCTGATCTGCTGAGGACGGTCAGGTTAGTTCGCTGTTTCATAGGATTTCACCATCCATAAATCGGATGTGTTGGCCGTAGCCGGGTTCGTTGATTTCATTGATGGGGCGTGTGTTTTTGGTTCCCATAATGTTGATGCGTAGCATCCAGCGGTCGGTCCCGTCGTAGTTGGCTACGAAAGGTACTCGTCCGTGGGCGCATCGGTCATTGTTGATGATGACCATCTGACCTGGCTTTATAGGCACCGTATAGGTGACAGTGTGAAGAGCCTGTTGAAGCTTCTCAAATGCCTCCCACCACTGTAAGGTTCCAGAATTTTTGTCTGTGTAGGCGGGGTCAAACCTCATGCCTAAATTGCCATCAGTTTTCCAGATTGATGTCATGGCAGTAGGAGCTGCATATTCGTAATCACCGTAAGATGCATCTGGAATAATGATGGCTCCGTCCCCGGTTAGAATTTTTTTCGAATCTACATCGAGTAGATGCCATGCTTCATCGATGGGGGCCAGCGTAGTGCCGACATTTTTGGGGTTACGAAGACCAAATAAAGCGAAGTGCGTCGCGCGCCGCGGATGAAAAGCATCTTCCGTGTGCAGAGTCAATGTGGTGTTGCTGCTGGCGCCAACTTGCTGGTTCTCCTGGCCGCGGGTCGGCACCAAGTCTGTGGTGATACGGCCTTTCTGCTGTCCGAACCATCCGAATGGGCGACCGACAGCGCTAGCGATAATCGCAAGAACGAATCTCCAGGTTCGGACCTTGCCAACGCATTCCTGCCACGTGGCTGGGGTAGGTCCGTGAACTGCAGGGAAGGGAAGTCCATGGATGGAAGTGGCATGGGCAGTAGGGGAGAGCAGAATTAGTTCTTTCAGTTCCTCCAGCTCATCAGTCAAAAGATGATTGATGGCATTGTACGAGTCGGGAGAGTTAATCTTCTGTGTCGCAGCCAGTTCGTCGGCAGCTTTAACGATCCTGTGTGAGAGTTCTTGGCTCAGGTGCAAATTCTGCATGACAAAGAGATTAGGTGAGGGTAACCTATGCTGTAAAGGGTGACCTAGATAATTATTCTTAAAAGAATTTCGTTAGTAGGCTTGCCTAAGCTTTACTGCTGCTGTAGTTGTTAGTAATGTCTTTTCTCCTGTGGGCAGTCTTTCTTAGAGATTAAGGAACCATCATGACCAATTTTTCTCGACGCCAATTCCTCGCTGCAATGGCAGTTATTGGGACAGGCACTTTTCTGACGGCGTGTACGTCACGAGAGTCGACGGCAGGGGATGGGGCTGCCAGTGGGGATGAAGTCGAAAACGTTAATGTGCTGCGTGTTGGGGCTCTCGGGAAAGCGGCAAGCGCTCAACGAGACCCTTACCAGCTTTTGCCTAATGATTCAGATATGCTTATTAGCTCCCTGATCTGGGAGGCTCTGACGGTGCCGGGCGAGAAAGAAACTGTAGTGCCACGCCTGATGCAGGAATGGAAACAGAATAATCCGACTGAGTGGGAATTTATGATTGCCGACGGCGCTACCTTCCATGATGGTTCCTCGGTCACATCTGAAGATGTCGTGTGGTCGTTGAAGAAGATGCTTTCGGATGAGGAAAACTCATTCCGGCTTCCAGTGATGCCTGATAGCATTCGTGCTGCTGGAGCCAACGTCGTTGTGATGGAAACTGCGGAACCGAATTCACAGCTTCCGATGCTTGCGCGATTGATGACCTTCGTGATGAAGAAGGGTTCTTCTGCTGAAAAGCCCATTGGATCGGGGCCGTTCCAGCTGGTCAGTTGGGAAAATGGTTCTGCTAAGCTCAAGCGTTTCGATAACTATCACGGAACAGTAGCAGGAGTTGCTGAGGTCCATGTCATTCCATTTGAAGACTCCACCGCAATGACTAATGCGCTGTTGTCCGGGCAAATTGACTTAGCTCAAGCTGCGGGTCCTATTGCGGCCCGATCCGTCGAAGGAAATGAAGATATAAAGATTGTGCGCCGGATGAATGACTCGGTTATTCCACTAATCATGCGTACCTCAGATGGGCCTTTCTCAGATGTGAAAGTTCGTCAGGCGCTGCGCCTTGCAGTTGATCGGGAGCAAATCATCCAACGAGCTCTCTCCGGTTATGGAACCCCTGCAAACGACATTCTTGGAACGGCAGATTCGAACCTGGATTCTTCGTTAGTGCGTAAGCGTGACGTTGTGAAAGCGAAGAATCTCCTCCAAGAGGCAGATTTTGACCTTGAGAAAACGTATGACTTGTACGTTACCCCTGAGGCTCCGGGTCAAGTAGAGGCGATGAAGGTTATCGCTGATCAGGTGAAAGAAATCGGCATGACTCTCAATGTAGTGGAGCAGGATTCGGGTACTTTCTACGACGAGACATGGACCAAGGCAGACCTATATTGTGGCTATTGGGGAACTAACGATTCCGTGCTCTTCTTCGCCGGGAAGGTTCTCGACGGTGACGCGGCCTCTAATGAGACCGCATTTGATGATGCTGAATTCAACGAGATCTATGACCAGGTACTGGAAAGCACCGATACTGAGAGAATTAACCAGCTAAGCCGCCAGCTGCAGAAGATTGAGTTCGAGCGATCCGGGTATCTGGTCTGGGGTGCATCTGACGGAGTCGATATTGCGAGAGCTAATTTGAGTGGTCTGCCTAAGGCTCCAGGCTATGGTCGTGTCCTTCTTGAAACCGTCCAGAAGGCTTAGTGTGCCAGCGGAAATCGCGCGTTGGCTTATTCCTCGGCTGATAATTCGTGGAGGCTTACTTTTCGCAGTTCTCGGACTTGTTTTTGTAGCGATTGATTGGCTGCCCGGTAATGCTGCCTCCGCAATCTTGGGCGCAAACCGGACCCCGGAAGCTCTGGCAGCGCTAGAAAGAAACCTGAATCTTGATAAGCCGCTTATGGCCCGCTTCCTGAGCTGGCTGGGAAGTGCGTTTGCGGGCGACTTTGGTACTTCCGTAAACGGAGTACCGATTATTAATCTGCTGAGTTCAGCGCTGCCTGTGACGCTGGCAACAACTGGTATGGCATTTTTAGTCACTGCTGTTCTTTCGGTAGCAATCGCCATTTTTTGGGCTTCACGTGCTGAAAAACCCTGGATTTCGCACATTATTGACCGATCGACAGTGGCATTAATTGCGCTACCAGAGTTTGTCGTTGGTGTGTTTCTGGTAGCGGTATTCTCTCTCTGGCTTGGTTGGTTTCCCGCGGTCACTATCACCGCGGAAGGCTTGCCAACCCAGATAAGTATGTACGCATTACCGGTTATGGCGCTGGTAATTCCTCAGGCGGCCTGGAATTCGAGAATGCTTTTCGCAGCGTTCGAGGATGCTTCTCACAACACTGCGGTCCGCAATGCTGAGCTAAACGGAATCGTGGGAAATCAGCTGGCACTTCGACATATCCTGCCGCTATCCGCACCGACATTTGCTACTTCAATGGCTACAACAGCAGGTGTTTTGGTAGCAGGGACAGTCACAGTCGAAGCGTTATTTAACCATCCTGGAGTGGGGCTTTTGGTGTCTAATGCAGTCGCGCAACGGGATATCTCGGTGATTCTTGCCGTACTTGCTGTAACAGGGGCGATCATATTGGTGTTGCTGACTGTGGCAGATGCAATAAAAGTCGCATTCACCCCGAAGGTGCAACTATGATTCGAAGGTTTTTAGCGGGGGCCTTTATCGCCCTAGTGTTAGGCGGACCGGTCGCTGCTGGTTTGTTTGGCATTGAACTGTCGGCGCATGGCGTGCCCTTCGCTAACGGTAACGAGGAGGGTTTCCTAGGAACAGAACACCTGGGGAGAAGCGTGGGCGCTGCAGTGCTTGTCGGTGGCCGGTCCTTGGTCGTAACTGCAATTATCGTCGGTTCTTTGACCACGGCATTTGGCGCTCTATTCGGTATCTTGGGGTCGCTAAAGCCAAAACTGGGCTTCTTTATTGAAGCAGTGGCGGATGTCACCATCTTGGTGCCCGCAGTAATTCTTTTGCTTTTAACCGCAGTCTTGTATCCCAATGGTGGGCTACCAGCGCTTATTGGTGTTTCGGTTGTGGTGGGTACGCCTTATGCTGCCCGTGTGGTCGCCACCGCCACCTATCCCGTTGCTAACGCTGGTTATGTTCAGGCTGCGCTGGGCAGTGGCGTATCGACCGTCTCGATAATCTTGCGGGACATCATTCCCAATATTTCCGCAGTACTTCGTTCGGTATGGAGTCTTCGCATTATCGAAGCGCTGTATGTGCTGGCTACGGCGAGCTTCCTTGGGGTCGGGAGAAGCCTCGGTGAGTTTGCATGGTCAGCGATGGTGCGGGATAACGCGAGTGGAATATCACTGAACCCCTGGTCAGTACTTGCACCAGCCGCCGCGTTGGCAGCGACATCGATTGCTGTAGTGGCCCTGATTAATGGGAGGCAGAAGGAACCGAAGGATGTGCCGAGCTCGTGATTGATGTAGATATTTCCGTGATGCAAAGCGGGCACGTTATCCTACCCCGCACAGTGCTCACTGCCCGAGCGGGTGAAATTACGGTTTTAACTGGGGTGAGCGGCTCCGGGAAGACCTCACTTTTAAAGGCATTGATTGGTGCGGTACCGGAGAGATCGGAAGTAATTGGTGAGGTTTCTGTCGAGTCCAGTGAGTGGCGAGATGTAAACCCGCTGGAGCTTTCATCATGTGAATTAGCTCATTTTCGCCGTGAGCACATTGCTTTCGTAGGACAGGATCCGGGCGCCGAGTTGCCACCATTGATGTCAGTAGCCCGGATGCTCCGGGAGCTAGCTCCAGCGGCCGACGTTGCAGCGTTGCTGCAGCGTGTAGATCTTCCAGCCAGCATTGCTTCCCGACGTATTCACCAGCTTTCTGGTGGACAGCAGCGACGGGTGGCACTGGCTCGGGCACTATCGCGTTCGCCTGAAGCCATCGCTCTTGATGAGCCCTTCGCCGGCCTTGACTCCGATACTTCGACGGTAATCGCTCATCTGCTAAGAGGCCTCGCGGATAGTGGCGTTACGGTCATTTTCACCGCCCACCAGGTTCCTAAGCTTGCGATTTGCATTGACTCGGTCGTGGCTGTCGGGAATGGAACGGAAAAAAGCGATTCGATCACCCAGCGCGTGGAACGCCAGAGTGTAGAGACGACTTCTGGCCACAGCCCGCGTTCAGTAACGAAAGGCATCCAGGTCACAGAACTCTCCAAAGCCTCGATTGGTGAATCTATGCCGGGGGCGGGGGCAGGGGCGGGCGCGTCTCCAGTCTTAAGAGTTTCCAACCTGAGCTGCGTGAATAATGAACGCGTGACTCTTTTTCAGGGCCTCTCTTTCGCTGTACAGCGTGGCACTATGGTTGGGGTCAAGGGACCGTCGGGAAGCGGAAAGTCGACACTACTTCGGTGCCTAATCGGGCTAAACCACGCAGAGTCGGGTGAGATTGAATGTGCTGGTGTAACTCGTGAAGCTAAGCGTACATGGCCACGGAAGAATCGTTTGATGATGCAGATAGTTCCGCAGGATCCTGCCTCTACGTTGAACCCGAAAATGACCGCGCTCGATGCCGTAGAGCGTGCAGCCCGGGTGTCGGTAAGGGGACGCCGTGACGCACGCCGAGCGGCAATAGATTTACTCGATAAAGTCGGTATCGATAAGCAGCTCGCACAGCGTAAGCCAAGTGGACTCTCTGGAGGGCAGAGGCAGCGTGTTGCAATCGCACGTGCTCTAGCCGTGCGCCCAAAGCTCCTGCTCTGCGATGAAATTACCTCGGCGCTTGATTATCAAGCAGCGACCAAAGTGATGAGCGTTCTGCAAGAACTCAACAGCGAGGGAATGGGCATAGTTCTAGTCAGTCACGATGATGAGCTGCTGCAATCGTATTGCTCCACGGTTATCCCAATTGGAACTGCAGCTGTGGGTTGAGACCAAAGCCCTGCTATTCGGGCCTTGGTCCCCTCCAGACCTTAAATAGGCAGCATCTTGAAGATCGGGCGCGGGATGTGCTTCAGCACCATCATCAGCCTCTTCACGACGGGTTTTCACCGCGTTGATCAGTTCCCGTACTGACTTAAATTGCTGGCGTGGTGCAGCCTCGTACTGATCTGTCCCGGCCAAGTCTCTCATCTGCCTTATCAAGTCGCCTAGAGAGCATCGACGTTCGAGTGGGTTAACTGGTGGAACGAGTCAAGGCTCCACCAGAGCCTGGGCTACCGCACGCCGGCTGAAGTAGAAGCGAGAGGGTCTGATGGGCCCCGAGGACAAATAGGGCGACCATCATGGGGTACCTTTCGAATCAACTTCTACCCATCCTCGAAAGGACGACACCCATAATGGCCGCTGGTCCTTAGTTTATCGACCCGACCGCGTATCTCGAAGAGCTACTCACCCAAGCATCACCTGATCTGATGCGTTGGATGCTCGGTGATTTCATCAACCAAATTCTATCTGGCCAAGCCGATACTGTCTGCAGCGCTGACTACAGCACCACCAGCGACAACCACGTCAACCACCACAACGGCTACCGCCACCGACCACTGGATACGCGGATTGGCACCGTCGATGTGACTGTCCCGAAACTACGCCACAGTTCCTTCTTCCCTGACTGGCTGTTAGAACGAGGGTGTGATTAGTCCGTTGATGGCCAGCGCAGCCGACTTTGCTAACGCGAAAAGACTCGTTAGTTTCAGTGGTGCCCTAAACGATAAAAGCAACATGGCTGAGGCGAAGAAACCAAACAGGCTAGGTGCACCACTCTCACCACGCTCGTCCTATGTCAGAGTTGACGAAAACCAGCGGCTTTCCCAAACTCGCAGATAGGATAATGTTGTGGAGGTAGAAATCGCAACGATCGAGTGGGCCTCATAAGAAATATTTCGGAACCAAGACAAAGTTTAGGAAAACTCGGAGCACTTCAGAATGAGTCCACGCTACGCACGACAGGAAACCCTGTGGGGAACTGACACTCAAAAGCTCCTGGCTAACGCCACCATCGCCGTCATCGGCGCCGGCGGCCTCGGCTCACCTGCCCTGCTCTATCTAGCAGGCGCTGGCGTGGGACGCATCCTGTTGTTCGACGACGACACCGTCTCCCTTTCCAACCTGCACCGCCAAGTCATCCACAGCACAGCAACTGTGGGTCAGCCCAAAACCGAATCCGCTGCCGCGGCCATGAACGCCCTCAACCCCGAGTGCACCGTCGAGCAATTCTCGCGCCTCACGCCCGATACTGCCCTGGAACAACTGCGCGGCGCTCACCTCATCATCGACGGCACCGATAACTTCTACTCCCGCCACCTGGCCTCCTGGGCCGCCCATGAGCTGGGCATTCCGCACGTGTGGGCGTCACTCCTGGGTTATGACGCGCAGCTCACCGTCTTCCACTCCGGCCACGGCCCGGTCTACGAGGACCTCTTCCCCACCGATCCACAGGTACCCTCCTGCTCGCAGGCCGGCGTGATGGGCCCAGTCGTCGGCGTGACCGGCTCCGCCCTAGCCGTTGAGGCGCTCAAGCTCCTCACAGGCATCGGCACCCCGCTCATCGGCACGCTGGGCTACTACGATTCCCTCGCCGGGAACTGGGAATACATCCCCGTTCGCGCCAACGGCGCCATCCCGGCGCGCCCCGACAACCCCACGGATGTCCGCGAGATCCCTGCGGACGCCACGCTCATCGACGTCCGCACCGCCTCCGAACGCGCCACCTCGCTTATCCCCGGCTCGCAGCACTTCCCGCTCGATGACATCCTCGCCGGTCACAATCCGCCCTTAAACTCTGAGGACCTCGCCGTCCTCTACTGCGCCAGCGGCCTGCGCTCCTCCCAAGCAGTCGAGGCCCTGCGCGCCCGCGGCTTCAGCAACGTCTACTCGCTGCGCGGCGACATCGACGCCTGGCAAGAACACATTTCCGAGCTTGAGTCCGAAGCCGCCGCCGCGCGTCGCGGCGATCTGGAGACCATCTCTCTCGACGACCTAGAGGCCGAGCACAACGACACATAGACCAAACCATAGCCCGAACCCTTGCTCCCTTTCCTCTACCCACATGGCATCTGATAGAAGGCATCTATCAGAAGGCGTTTTCAGAGCTAAAAACGCCTTTTACCCCGCGCAGATGGCGTTTTGAAACCCAAAGATGCCTTTTGACAGATGCCATCTGCAAAGTGCATCTTATGACTCGAACCATGCACGGGATCGACTCCTACAACGCCCCCAACCAGACACCCCCTTTGTAAGCTCACTGCCATGAGGATCCGCCAGTATTACGTCGCCACCGCTGTGATGTGTGCTCTCACGCTGGTGTACATGCTGCTGCGCTGGGATTCGGTGCCTAACCCCATCCCTGTCCACTTCGATGGCTCGGGCAATCCGGACCGCTTCGAACCCAAGTCTTTCTTCAACGCAACGGCCCTGGTGTGGATTGGCGTTGTCTTCGCCATTGCGCTGCCGCTGTGCGTGCCACCGGTCTCGCTGGCGCGAAAGACAGCGCAGGTTCCGGTGGAGTCAGCGCTTCCTTTCTCCGAGACCACGGCACAGCGCGCGGAGCTGCTCGCTGAAAAGACCACCACCTTCATCGCCCAGACAGTGTTCGCCATGACGACCTGCGTGTGCCTCACCGCGGTCTGCACGGTAGTACCGGACATCCCCTTCTCGGGCTTTCTCCTCGTGGCCGCGTGGATAGCCTTCACCGTGTTCGTCATGATCCAAGGCGTCCGATTGACGCTGACATCCGCGAAGGACGTGAAAGCCATTCCCACCGACCATGATGAACAGGTTCGAAACAAAGCACTCCGCTTTGCCGGCGGCATGGGAGTCTACAACGAGCCCGCAGACCCCATGTGCATGGCAGTCTTTTCCACGAATCCTTCGAAGCTGCAGATCAACACCGCCCACGAACCGGGACGGCGCTACCTGTGGCGCATGGGCATCGCTCTCGCCGCATCCATAGCATTCTGCGTGCTCATCGCCGTACTCTAGGCATATGGAGCACCTGTTTGAGCGCGCACACTCGATCCTTTCTAATGCCACCCACGTTGAGGTGTTCACCGGCGCGGGTATGAGTGCGGATAGCGGCATCGCCACATACCGCGATGCGCAGACGGGCATCTGGGAGAACGTGGATCCGGTTGCAATGGCGTCGATAAGCGCATGGCGTAATGAACCAAAGCCCATGTTCGCCTGGTACCTGTGGCGTGCCCAGCTAGCGCAGCGGGCCGAACCCAACGCCGGGCACCGCGCGATTGCTGCCGCACGGGACATGACGGTGACTACTCAAAACATCGATAACCTGCACGAGCGCGCCGGAAGCCAAGACGTGGTCCACCTGCACGGCTCCCTGTTTGCCTTCCGCTGCGCCGACTGCGATACGCCCTATGACGAGAACATTGCACTGCCGAAGGAACCGGTCGAGAGCATCACTCCACCCGAGTGCCCCGTGTGCGGTGGACTCGTGCGCCCGGGCGTCGTGTGGTTCGGCGAGGCACTGCCCGACGACGAATGGGCCGAGGCCGAGCGCCGCATGTCCACCGCGGACGCGCTGCTCATCGTGGGCACCTCCGGCGTGGTCTACCCCGCCGCCGGCCTGCCGCAGATTGCCCACGCGCGCGGCATCCCCATCGTGGAAGTCACCCCGCAGCCCACGGACCTTTCACCGCTTGCCAGCGTGGTGGTCACCGCCACCGCAGCGGAGGCGCTGCCTCGCATCCTGGCGGGGCGGATCGATGGCAAAGAGGAGTAGCAACCCGATATCCGCAGCCCTTGCCCACCAAAATGTACAAGATGTACATTTGTTGTATGAAAACGATTTCAGTGGCATCCAGCCAGTTTCGCCAATCCCAAAGCCAAATTCTTGAAGAGGCACAGCACACGCCCGTCGCCATCACTAGTCGTGGAAGCCGGATTCGCGCTTTTGTCGTCTCTCCTTCATTTTTCGCCCGCGCAGTTGAAGCACTGGAAGATCGTGAGGATGTTCAGGCCGCAGAGATTGCCCGAGGAGAAGCCGTAGAGATTTCACACGAAGATCTTAAAAAAGAACTGGGCCTCACCTAATCGCCTTCTATGGCTAACTCCACTTATCGCATCACCTATAAGGCATCCGCAGCCAAGGAATTACGCAAGCTCGATAGACCGACACAAAGGCAACTTCTTGCTGCAATCGAAGACTTAGCTGTTACCCCTCGTCCGGATGGAGTAAAGAAGCTAAAAGCCTCGACCAATCTGTATAGAACTCGAATCGGGCACTATCGCGTGGTTGGCACTATCGCGTGGTTTACGAGATCTTAGACGGAAAGCTCGTAGTCCTCGTCCTGCGTGTTGCTCACCGACGAGATGTTTACCGGAAATAGGCAAGATTCCTCTCAGATAAACAAACCGGTTCCACCCTGCCAGAAGGTGAATACTCCACTTCGATCGAAAGATAGTTCTTACACATCCAGATCGATGTCGTGCTCCTTAGCCTTTCCGTCCAGCACTTGCTCGTAAGACTCCAATAGCCGGCGAGCATTGACTGGGGAGCCGAAAAGATAATCAGTCTCTACCCACGCCGAATAGTTATCCTCTGACATCACGAAACCGCCTTCCTTACCACAACCATTATTCCCCCCGAGAGGAGATGAATCCATGCTCTACCTTGTTCCAGGAGCCTTAGCGGGAATCACCTTTTACGCCATTCTCACAGCAGTGAGCTGGGCCATCGAAAAAGCCTGGCCACAACGACGTCTAGGCGCACATAGCCGGTTGACCCTCCACTGCCTTGCCGCAGTTGCATTTTCAATTTTTCTCGCCTTGCCTGGCGGCGGCGGAAACTGGGCCACCCACCTGCAAATTAGCGGGTTCCTACTAGTGGGATGCGTTCTGAGCTGGGTGACTGCAGCGATGAACAACGGAGACAATGCCTGACGCCGTAGAGCGATAACTTCCCTTAATCGCCATTCCTCACATCCCTAATGCATACAAACCCTGTGAGTTGTTCTCCGGGGAGGCATAAGGGCTTCTTCCCTGCATTTTCTCTTCGCTCATTAACGGAGAAAACGAATTGAGCGAACTGGGGAACAATCTGTACCGATGGAAAAAGCTCCCTTAATTGGTGAGTAATACGCCATCCCGCGTCGTACCATCGAAATCTATCGAATTGGTCCTTCCAACGCGGACGCTGGCGAAAGCTATCGGGTATCTCGAGGAAATTCTGCTGAAACTCCTCCGTCCACTCAAGGATTTCGCGTCCCAGATCGGACTCAATTCCTAAGTCTTCAGGAAGATAGAATCCGATTCTATTAGCCCCAGAAACTATGAGTTCTTTAGACGGCCACAGCGAGCTTGGGTGGCTGTACTCTGGGCGGAGGAATATTTGCCGGTTGGCCATGGGACTAGAATAGCCCAGTGCCACTGCTCAATATACGCAAGATTTTGGTGTAATCACCAAAACAATTGGCGGAGGCGGCGGGATTTGAACCCGCGGTGAGTTTCCCCACGCTGGTTTTCAAGACCAGTGCATTCGGCCGCTCTGCCACGCCTCCTCGTCACGCGTCAGCATGCACCGCGCGCAACACGTTCAGAGTACTAGACTCCGGCGCGGGAGAAGAATTCGGCTCATCTCGTTGAGCAATGGCCAAGCTATGGAGTTCAAACTTGATGCTTAGCGTTATGGGGGTAGGTCCGTTAAAGCGAGCGAGTGGGGTCAGGCAACAGCGCATATTCAGCGTGACTACACCATCACGGAGCCAGAGGAGGGTGAAATCGTTGACTACCACTAACAAGCTTCCGCCAGTGCACCCGGGGGAGGTCCTCATGGAGGACTCCATCGAGGGGTTCAGCATCACGCAGAACAAGCTCGCGGTGCCGATCGGTGTGCCTCAGCGGCCGAGCAAAGAGATGGTGCACGGCTAGCGGTCCATCACCGCCCTGCTTCTGGGGCGCTCACCGAGAATGCATGCCGACGTTGATGACGTTGCCTGATCCGTCGCGGTAGAAGAAGCGCGTAACGCCCTACTCTTCGGTCGTGAGAGGGTGCACGATCTCGCGACCTGCCTCGACAGCGCGACAGTAGGCGGCTTCGACATCATCGACGAAGATTGAGACATCGGGATTCTCGCGGGCTGTGGCATCTCTCGTGAGGAGATTCAGCTGACAGCCTCTGGAATCGGCGAGTGTGACGATCCAGCCGTGATCCATCACCACCTCGAGACCGAGGACCGCAGCGTGTTCGTCGACGCTTCTGCGGAGATCTGCCACCGTGAGGTTGGGGACGATGCGTTCGATGTTCATGCCTTCACGCTTCCAGCTGGAGGAGTGCCAGTCAAGAAGTTATTCAGCTACGGAACGTGGTGGAGTTCAAGTTCAACGTGTAGCCGAGTGCGTCGTTCAGCCTCTGGCTGATCGGCTGAATGGCCGCTTGAGGGCGGCCCCGGAGTTCGCCGGGGCCGCCCTTTTCGTGTGGGGGGAGCCGGTTGGCATGAGTGACAGGTGGTGTGCATGGCTCGGATGGAAGGAGGAATTGGACGGCTCGGGTTTTTCTGCCGGCATGGCCTTCCTTGCCGATGGCAATCGCATCCGCGCCTCCGAGGAAGCTCTGTCCGGCACCGCCCTTGTTATGCTGGCGGGCGACGATGCCGTCCAACTTTGGAACTGCGAACTCACTGAGGTTCAGCTCGTCGAGGTGGTTTTCGTCGACCAGTCTCCAGTCACGGATGAGTAGGAGAAAATTATGAGGTTGATTGAGACCAACGAGGTTTTCAGTTCTCTTGAGCAGCTTGATCCCGCCATCAAAAACAAAGGCAAGATCCCTGACATCGATGCAACGTACACCGAGTTCATTCATCGATATGACGGGGTAAGTATCACGCCGGACATTGTTCTGTATGGCTATCAGAAGGTCCTCGAGTGGAATCGGCGAGCACGTGGCGACGGCTTGCCCGAAGATCTGTGGCTTATCGGGCAGTCGGGGCAGGGCGATGAGTGGTTCTTGAGTGCACGGCGCAAGACAGTGTTCTTCTTCGACCACGACCAGGGGGAATACGGAGGGCCAGAGAGCTTCCTCGATTTGAAGATCGATTTCACTGGTTTTCTCAGGATGGGGTTCCTGTTGTCGGAGCTGGAGGAGAAGCTTGCCGAGGGGCAGGAGATCGATGACCACGAGCAGGAAGTTTCGGACCTTCTGAACAGCATCGATCCGCAACTGAGTGAGAGGTATCCCTTCAACTATTTTGAATGATTGCACCTTGGTCTCAGCTCACGGCCATTAGCGCAGGCGCGATGTTGACGCCTGTGGCAAGTGCGCGGGTGTGGGCGTCTTCGACGGCATCAACCAAAACGGAAGTATCGGGGTTCTCGGGAGCGGTGGTGCTGAAAGGACGTTTCCAGTCACCCCAGGGACGTGACTGTCTCGAAGGACTTGGCCAGCACTCGGGCTTTCTTCAGTGCTGCAGACGAACCTTTCTTCGCTGCCAGCGCGTCGAGGCCGTCCCACGCGTCAGCCGGTATGTAGCCGCGGCGGGTGGCTTCGAGCAGGATCTCGGCGTGCAACGTCACAACGTCGAGGACTCGGTTCACCCACTTCGGTATCGTGTCCAGGTTCCCGGCAAACCGCAGGGGTTCGCTCAACGTTGGCCACAGGTATGGCAGCAACTCAGGTTGCTTCTCCAGGGTGTGCACCACCCGCGCCGGGCTCCACACCTCGTGGTATGGCAGCAATCCGATCGTGGCGGCTTTTACTGCTGCGGAGCCGTAGGCCTCCTTTTCGGCCAATTCTTGTAGCCGTTCCGCTGCCCATTCCCGCTTCTGGTGGACGTTGTCGGCGCGAACCCCTGTGTAAGCGATCAATACCGCAATAAGCGCGTCGGAAAGCTCAGGTGTAGCCTCGCTCCGGTTTCTGGAATCGTCTGCAACCAGGGCGTCGCCGTCCCAATAGAGCCAGCTTTCCTTGCCTTCCGGCTCGGCCTGGCTCACGCGCTTGGAAATAGCCTGCCCCAAATTCCTGATTTCAAGGAACTCTCTGGTCGGGCTTTTAATCTCGAATACGGACGCCGGGTAGCTGGGAACAACCATGTCGAGTTGCAGGTGGGGCTGCTTTGTGTTCGAACCTGCCTCGCGAAGCGAATACGTCGCCCCATCCGGGATGTTCGGCTTGGTCCCGGCCGCTGCCGGCCAGATCTTTTTGAAAAGCGCCGTGTCGAGGGCAGGCGCAGCAAGCTGCTGGGGTTCTGCCTGCTGGTCGGGCAGGTGCTTGACGACGCCCCTGGCCGCGTCAACCGCCTTTGAAGTACCTTTCCGAGCCGCGAGCGCGCGTACCCCCGGCACGTCCAGCGCTGACGCCGGTGCAACACCCTCAGTGACCGCAGCCAGCACCTCGCCGACGTAGTCCTGCATCGCCTGAGCCGCCTCGGCGGTGCCTGCCAACATCCGCGGGGCTTTGAGAGAGGCGACGAGCACGTCGTCCAATACCGGCCAGACAACTGACAACATGCCCCGATCCGCAGCCTCGCGCAATGACTCGACGAATGATCCGATGTTGCGCAGCTGCCCGTCCCAGTCGAGGTAGTCGATATCGGCCACGCCGGGCACTAACAGCCCACGCTCCCAGGCTTTTTGCAGTGCCAACGCTGACTCGGTGGCATGCTCCGGGCGTCCGTGACGCTGGACCGCAAGCAGATTCACCGCCGCGCCGGGCCCCAGTGGCTTGGCGCTAAGAGCCAGCTGCCGAGCCATGACTGACGCCACGTGCGGATCGCGCCGATGAAGGTAAACGTTCAGGGCATCACCCCAGTTGGGGAACACCCCGAAGTAGGTGCCGATCCGGGTTTCGAGGTACATCTTGCGGTTCAACCCGACCAATGACTTGGGCCAGACAAAGCTGTCATCGTGATCTGACAGGGTAGAAGGCGCATCCGGAATGACGAATGGTCTCTTCAGGTAGGACGTGATTACTCGGTCCGCGCTGCGAACCAGCTGTTTGCCGTCCATCAACTTCACCCGGACCTCGGGCAGGTCCGGGTTAGCGTCCGCTTTCGTCACATCCAGGCGAGCTAGCGCCAAAACCAGGTCAGCTTGCAGCACTGGGACGCCCGCGGACGCATACTTTTCCAGGGATGCAACCAGATCCTCGAACTCGACACTCAGATCCACCCGCGATGGCTGTGACAGCAGGCACGGGATCTGCCCGAGGTGGTCCAATGTGCTCTGAAGATGCACGTCCCACAGGGTAAATTCTGTTTGCCACCAGGGCCGCGCCGGCTTGCCCGCCAACCAGTTGTGGACGGCGTCTGCCCAGTACACCGACGAGATACCATGCAGCGCCCTGCGGGTGTCGTCCATGCTGTGGTTAGCCAGCGCGACCGCCAGCGCCAGGAATCGGTCTGCCTCCAAGCCGAACGCAGCAACGTCACCGCGAGATGTCAACACGCGAAGCGCTTCGGTCAACGCCTCCGGGGTGACCTCACCCACCTCAAATCGTGGGACGCTCCACAGCTCTGGAGTGGGCTGCCACAGCCCGGTGACCTCGGGCTCGTCGCTTGGGGCTGCGGGGCTCATGTTCCACTTTGTCAGCACCGCCTCGGCCAACTTGACCGTGGCCGTGTCGGAGGACTGGGCGAGTTCACTTAGCCTCTCGTACAGTAGCTCAGCGCTGGTCTGCCCGGGAAAGTCTCGCTGCTTCAAAGCAGTCAACACTTGTCGCACTGCCTTCTTCGTCTTCGCATAAAGACAAGCCAGAGCTACTTCGCCCACCAGATCGTCGGCCACATTCGCAATCAGTCGAGGAGCGAAGCCCTCGACGACCGGCCCTTCACCATGACTTAGGACGGGGATCAGCGCGTCGGTGCGGGCGACCAGTTCATCGTCGGTCACCGCTATGTCGTTCACGATCAACGACGTGAGTTCTTTACGGTCACTAGGGCGCGCCGCCGCGTCCAAAGACATGAAAAGCTGCTCTATTCCCGCGTCGCGCTCGATCAGCCCTGCCTTGACCGCAGCCGCAAGCAGCTTGCCGAAGGTCCCCGTCATCGGTGCTCCCGAACGCAGCGTGGCCTGCCAGTGCTCCTCAAACGAAGGACGCAGTTCTTCAAAAGTCGGGAGCACATGTTTTTCAGGAAACGTGATGTTGTCAACGTCACCAGTAAGTGCCGCGAGCGCAACGATGGACCAGTCTTGGAGGTAGCCGACCTTGTTTGGGACGGATAACCTCATCTCGCATACCAATCGGACGGCTGCCTCACCATGTGCGGACAGGGAGTGCTCAGACACCCTCAGGCGAGGGATGCACACCTCATCGATGAATGTGACGGCGTAAGCCTCGCCGCGTTGGGCAACACATCTAGCCAAAACAACATCGTCGGTGTACTGCAGTAGCGATACTGCTCTGGGTGGGATTACGCCGAGGCGCAACGCGAACAGAGCGAGCATGGTTTCGTTGCCGTCCACCGCGCTGATCCAGCCGATATAGTTTGATCGGATTCTCCCGTACTCACCCCAGTCGCCGGTTTTTAGTCCGGCGAGGGCCGCTTTCTGTTGTTCTTGCGTGCCTAGTGGCAGTGTTGGTGCATCGGCGACATCAGCCTTGTCCCAACCTAATTCGCGGAAGATTTCAACGGCCTCATTCAGCCTCGGATTCACTGCCATTCGAGTCCCTGTCGTTCGGTGGGGCTGGCCGATTTATGTGTCAACATGACGGCGAGAACGTGCTTGCACGGCCCACGGTCGCCAGCATGTGAGAGATACCAGGTGCAACTGCAGGTGGCACCCTTCTCGGGCACATCAGGATCGGGGCCGAGCCGCACGCCGTATTCGGCGTCGCCGGATGCGACGATCCAAGCATCCGACCCGGCGCTGCGCACGGCACCGGCGGACACGAGCTTCTGTGCTGCAGTCAACCGTGGGTTGTCTTTTCCCACACGTTCGGGAGTGTCGGGCAGCTCGCGGTGGAAATAGGCTTGGTCGTTGACGTCCCAGCCCACGCGGCCAGAGGCCGCGAGCACCGCCAGCGCGGCCTTCACCCGGGCCTTGGGAAGCGCGGTGTCCTTGGTAAGGCGGTGCACGTCAATGATCGGTTCAAAAGCCAAGATCGCGCTCACTAAGTCGGCGTCTTCCGCGACGTTCGGTTCGGCTAGGGAGGCCAGTAGGGAGCCTTCGCCGGAGTAGCCGCGCCATTCCTTGTCGGTGAGCCCCAAGGTGAGCCGGGCGTCCGGGAGCAGCAGCGTAATCATTGCTCCAACGGTGTGCTCGTCGGCGGGGCCGTGGACGATGAGTCCTTGTGCGTGGGGCAATAGCCGTTTCAAGGCGCTTAGCCGCTGCAGGCCGCTGACCAGCACCGCTCCCGGCGTCGCCACCGCACTGACCTTTATCGCGCCACGGGATGAGGACAGCCAGGCTGAATGCCCGGACGCACTCGCGGGCGGCAATCCGGCAAGGAATCGGCGTGCACCCGAGGCCGGCACTCGGAACGCCTCGACGAAACCTTGTTGTGACTGCGCCGCGTTTCCTAGTGCGGGCACCCAGCGTGATGGCATGGTTACGGGGCGCTCAATCGTGGACGCTGTCAGCGTCGCCGCCCGCAGCCCCTCTGTGCCGACGTCGACGTGCAGGAGTTCATGGCGCGGCAGATTGGACAGCATCACTCTGGACTTTGGGCCGATGTCGACGTTGGTGGTGCCTCGCCCGATGTCTCCACCGTCAAGGCCCGAGCTCATCACCTCAAAGCACGCATAGACGGCGTTGCACCCCGAAAAACACTCAGCCCGCAGACGATCGCCGTGTGCGGAAAGGATCGGGTCGCGCTCCGACATCGGGGAGAAGTTGTAATAGCGGGTGGCGGTGATGTCCGCTAGTGTTACGAGCCCGCGTGCGAGCACCTGCGGGTGGGTTGCGAATCCGTGAAAGAAACTTGGGGCCGCGGTGGGCCCATCAAGCCCCAGCCCGGGCGCGAGTGCGAGCGTGAGCCGGTTGTCCACGAGCGTGGTCTCTCTGGAGAAAACCCTTTCCATCTACGCCTCCAAGCCAGTGCCCTTTGCCCGTAGCAAGCCGTATTTGTCGCTCAGCTTACGTGTCTTCGCATAGGGGTGCCAGGCGGTTGCAATAAGACCGCCCTGCGGTAGGACGTGTGTAGCGGAGGACTGGGATTTCGAGATACACTGCTCGCATGGCATTCCCGGTTGATGAATCACGAATCCGCGCTGCTGAGGAAGCATTGGGCCGCACCTTCCCGGACGACTTGCGGCAGCGTCTGATGTCGGAGAACGGCGGCGAAATCGACGATGCCGACGAGGGATACTGGTTCCTCTACCCGGTGTACGACGATTCTGACCGCCGCCGTCTCGCGCGCTCGGCGAATCACGTGGTCAAGGAAACCGAAACGTGGCGCTCCCAGGCCGACGGATTCCCGCAGGACGCCATCGTCGTCGCAGAGGATCAGGAAGGCAACGCGATTGTTCTCCTGCCAAGCGATGACAGCTTCTACGTTTGGGACCACGAATCGCGGGAAACGGAGCCGATCGAGTTGCTTTTCGACAAGTGACGCTGAGTCGAGCTCAGCGAATACTTCATCGGTGCTGAAGTGGTGCGGTTTTGGTTCTTCGTCAGCGCTACTCGTCCTACTGATTGCTTTGCGACGCCGCGGGTGCGCCATCCGACTCCTCATGCTGAATGCGCGAGACATGCAGTCGGGCGTGGGCGATGGCGTCGAGAGTGTCGTCGAAGACGTGATTCTCGTGCGCAAGCTGGTCAAATACGCCGAGTTCGCGCAACACCGGAACATGTTCGGGCTTCGTGGCTGAGAGTAGGACCCGGGTGCCGTGACGTTCAAGGCGCCCGATCGTGTCAGCGAGCATCTGGGCGCCAGTGGCGTCAATCGTCGTGACATAGCGCATGCGGAGCACGACAACCTTGACCGACGAAGCATCAGCGAGATCGAGGAGGAAATCGTGCGCTGCGCCAAAGAAGAGTGGGCCTTCCAAGCGGAAGGCGGCGATGTGCTCATCGAGGAGTTCGCGTTCCTTGTCGCGGTGGTCTCCTGTCTCCAGTGGAGCGGCCTCTAACACCGCCGTGCGGGCGGTATCGCGCAGCGCGAAGAAGCCCGCTATTACAAGGCCAATGAGCACGGCGACGACAAGGTCGAACACGACGGTGGCGGCAGCCGTAATAAGCAGGGTGACCCCGTCGCCCTTGGTGGCGCGCATCACCGAGCGGAGGTTCCGCGGATGGATCATCTGGATCGCAGTGGCGATAAGCACGCCGGCAAGCGCAGCGAGAGGAATCTCGCCCACCCACCGGGCCGCGACGAGCACTGCGACGAGCAAAAGCAGCGAATGGAACACCGCCGCCAGGCGCGTACCTGCGCCGGCCCGCACGTTGACGGCAGTTCGGGCGATCGCGGCGGTCGCGGGGATTCCGCCGAACAGGGGCGCGACGACATTGGCCACGCCCTGCCCAAAGAGCTCGCGGTCAGGATCGTGCCGGTCACCGACGGTCATTGCGTCGGCGACCGTCGCAGACAGCAACGATTCCAACGCACCGAGAGCTGCGACGGCGACCGCTGCCAACAGCAAGGAATCCAGGTGCTCCCACGGGATGTGCGGCAAGCGCGGAGCAGGCAACGTCGACGGGATGTAGCCGATTGTCTTCAGGTTACTGTCTGCCAGCATGTTGATGGCCGTCGCGGCAGCTACCAACACCAGCGCCGCGGGAAAGCCACTACGAACGCGCGCCGCAACCACGATTCCGGCCGCCACCGCGAGGGTCATCACTGGCGCCTGCCATCCCGGGGCATCTAACCAAGCTTTGATTGCGCCCCACGCCAACCCGAGGACCTTCTCGCCGTCGACGTCAACACCGAGTGCAGCAGGCAGCTGTTGGAGGCCGATGATCACCGCAATACCGGCTGTGAAACCTTCGACGACAGGCAAAGGCATGTACTTCATCGCGCGGCCAGCGCCGGTGAATGCCAGTAAGAGCAGCATGAGTCCCGCCAGCACGCCGACAACGAGCACCCCATCGGCACCATGGTCGGCCACGATGGGGATTAACACGACGGTCATTGCGCCGGTCGGGCCGCTTACCTGAACATTGCTACCACCGAAGACCGCGGCCAAGATGCCCGCGACGATGGCCGTCGTAATTCCGGCTGCGGCGCCAACACCGGACGCAACGCCGAAGCCGAGCGCGAGGGGCAGTGCGACGAGGGCCACCATGAGGCCTGCCGAAAGGTCGCGCCCGATCGTCGCGCGGGACCAGTCCGAGCGGCGCGGTGCGAAACGCAGGGCACGGGATCGGATGCCCTCCTGAGAGACAGCGGAGGGGTGGGTCATGCTACTTTCTTGCTCCTTCAAGACTCAACGACACCCAAAGGATACCCAAGGTGCCCTCCACCGCCGCTGGGCCCTCTTCTGGTTTACTCGGGCCCATGCAGACAGTAGATACCCTCATCATCGGCGGTGGCGCGGCCGGCCTTCAGGCAGCACTGGTCATGGTCCGTGCCCGCCGCAGTGTCCTCGTTGTTGATTCCGCCACTCCCCGCAACCGCTTCGCCCACGAAATCCACGGTGTCATCGCCCTCGAAGGCACACCACCGCTTGAGTTCCAGGAGCGCGGCAAGGAGCAGCTGCGCAGCTATGGCGCGCAGATCATAAACGCCACCGTGGATTCCGTCACCGATAATGACCGCACGCTCACCGCCACGTTGAGCAACGGCGAAACCGTCGCAGCCCGCTCCATCATCGTCGCCAGCGGCGTGGACGACGAGCACCCCAACATCCCGGGCCTCGAAGAAAACTGGGGAGATACGGTCCTCCACTGCCCGTACTGCCACGGATACGAGGTAGCGGACAAGAAGCTCGGCGTGCTCTGCATCGGCGAGTTCTCCTTCCACCATGCGGCAACGCTGCGCCAGTGGTCGAAGGACATCACCTTCTTCACCAACGGAATGGAGTTCACCGACGAGCAGCGCGTGGACCTGACTCGGCGGGGCATTGCGCTTATCGACGGCCCCGTCACCGCCTTCCAGGACGGAAAAGTCCTGGTTGGGAGTACAACTCATACCGTCGATGCGCTGTTCTACATGCCCATTCCCCGCCCCCACGATGAGTTCCTCGCTGACCTCAACCTCGAGCGCCACAGTCCGCCACCGGCGATGGGCGGCAGCCTGATCGAGGCTGATCTCACCGGTGCCACCAGCCACCCGCGCGTCTGGGCGGTGGGCAACGTGGTCAATCCAGGCGCACAGGTGGCGATGGCCATGGGCCAGGCCAATGCTGCTGCTATCACGGTCAATGCGTTCCTCGTCGAGGATGATTGGATTTAAGTACGGTGGTGTGGCATGAAAGCCATCATTCAGACCAACCTGGAAGACCCACACTCGCTGGAGTTGGGGGAAACCAATAAACCACAACTCCAAGACGGCGAAGTCCTCGTTAAGGTCAAAGCCGCCGGCGTAAACCGCGCCGACCTGCTCCAGGCCCGCGGACACTACCCGCCGCCGCAGGGCGCATCGGAGATTATCGGCCTCGAAGTCGCAGGCGAGGTCGTCGATGCAGGCAACACCGACGTCGAGGTTGGCTCCAAGGTCGGCGCACTGCTGGCCGGCGGCGGCTATGCCGAATACGTCGCCGTACCCAAGGGCCAGCTGCTGCCCATCCCCCGTGGCTATTCCTTTGCCGAGGCCGCCTCCGTCATCGAGGTGGCCTGCACCGTGTGGTCCAACATCGCGATGGAGGCTGGTCTCACGGAAGGCCAGACCATCCTCATCCACGGCGGCGCGGGCGGCATCGGCACCTTCGCCATCCAGGTGGCGAAGCAACTCGGCGCCACCGTCGCCGTGACGGCAGGATCCGCAGAAAAGCTCGAGACCTGCAAGGAGCTCGGCGCGGACATCCTCATCAACTACAACGAGCAGGACTTCGCCGAGGAACTGAAGAACCAGTGCGATGTCATCCTCGACATCATGGGTGCGAAGTACCTCAAGAAGAACCTCATCGCGCTAGCCAAGGGCGGCCACATGGTCACCATCGGCATGCAGGGCGGAACAAAGGCCGAGCTCAACATGGGTATCCTCCTCAACAAGCGCCTGACCCTGCAGGGCACCACGCTGCGCTCCCGCTCGTTGGAGGGCAAGGCCGCCATCGTTGCGGACACCGTCAAAAATGTCTGGCCTTGGTTGGAAGACGGCAGCGTCAAGCACCACCTGCACGCGACGTATGCGCTTGCTCGCGCCGCCGAAGCCCACAAAGCCCTCGACTCCGGCGAGGTCACGGGCAAGCTCGTCCTCGAGGTCTAAGCCAGCGACGCCACGACGCGGGTGAGGTGCTCTACGTCGTGGTACGTGCTGAACGGGCTCAGCGAGACCGTGACGGCACCGCCGACCTCCTCCACGCCCATCTCCGTGAGCAGTGGGGTGTGCGGGGCGATCGTAATGACCAAGCCATTGTCGAAGAGCCGGCGGTGAATCACATCCGCCGGAACATCGCGCACGGCGAAGGTGAGACGCGGGAGGCGGTCATCGGAGGCGTCGGCAGCTGCCTCACCGGTCACACCCAGGATGTGAACGGCCGGCAGCGTGCCCAACAAGCTGTAAAGATCCCCGGTGAGATCCTCCATATAGCCGGAGAGAGCTTGCATCGAACGCGTCAGGCGCACGCGGCGCGAACCCCGCTCCCCGCCGGCGAGTTCCGCCAAATGGTCCACCAGGGGGCCAACGCCACCCGCCAAGCCCGCGGAAACCGGGCCAACGACAAGCTCATCGAGGCGGCGGAACATCGCGGTATCGCGGAAGACCAGCGCTGCCATCTGCGGGCCACCGAGAGCACCCACATCCACGCCGAGGATATCCGCCCCAATCGCATCAAAGTCGAGGAGACGGTAGGGGGCGATCGAGGAGACGTCGACAAGCACCCAGGCGCGCGAGCGCTCATGGACCGTATCAATAATCTCCGACGCCGGCGTGACCGTGCCCAGCAGCTCATGGGCAGCCGAAAAAGCAACAAACCGCGTAGAGCCATCCACCAGATCAGCGTATTGGAACGCCGGCAGCTCGCCCGTGCCCAGGTCTGGCTGTGACCACCGAGTATCGGCGCCCACGTGCGCAAACGGGCGCGTGAGCTCTGGAGAATCAAAACGGGAGAGCACCACCGAGGACTGGCGGCGCAACAGCGGGCGCAGTGCGACTCCCAGAGATTGATACAGCACCGGCAGCGACGGGCCCAGGATGACGCGCTGCGCTGTCGCCCCCGTGAGATCCGCCACTGCCCGGCGCGCGGAGTCATACATGTCCGCCGCGTGGAGCTCCCCTGGGTCGTGGTGCGCCGAGTGCGCGCCCACGGCATCCTCCAGAGGCTTCACCGTGGCGGACATTCGGAAAGAACGGGCAACACCAGAGGCCACGCGTTCCGCAATCTGCGGCGCGGCGTGCGCGTTCAGGTAGGTCCAACCATCGGACAGCCCAGTGTAAAGACCTCGCACGCTGGCGACGTCATACTGTTCCGTCATGCTTCAACCCTTCCTCGAATCGTCCGATCGACTCCCTACTCTATACGCCCTACGTAAATCTTTCCTAACCCGAGATTTTCCCAGCTCGCTCGTGTTTTCCCAGGTTAAGGGCGTGTGTGTAGGTTTTTGGCGGATGTGCGCGCTAGGGTGAAGGGCGTGCAAGACAAGAAAAACCTGCGTGACGACGTCGCCCGCATGACCTCCGCGCCTGCACCCGGTGAGGAGCCGGCCTCGCGTTCCATGACGATGTCGGCGGCCTTCGCCGATCTCCTGCAAGGCGCTCGCCAGCGCGAGCTGTGGTTCAAGCTGGGCATCCAAGACATCAAGCAGCGCTACCGCCGCTCAGTGCTGGGTCCGTTCTGGATCACCATCGCGACCGGTGTCATGGCCGCGGCGCTTGGTCTGCTGTACTCCATGCTCTTCCAGATCCCGGTTGCAGAATTCCTGCCCCACGTGACCGTGGGCCTGATTATGTGGAACTTCATTTCGGGCGCCATCAAGGAAGGCTCAACGGTCTTCATCGACAACGAGGGCTTGATCAAACAGCTGCCCGCACCACTATCGGTGCACGTCTACCGCTTAGTGTGGCGGCAAACCCTCTTCTTGGGCCACAACCTCATCATCTGGCTGCTGCTCATCATTATTTTCCCGCGCCACCTGGGCTGGGAGTTCTTCCTGTTCATCCCGGCGCTGGCGCTCTTCTTGGTCAACGGCGTGTGGGTCGCCATGTTCTTCGGCATCATCGCCACCCGCTTTCGTGACGTTGCCCCGCTGCTGGAGGCTCTAACCCAGCTGCTCTTCTACGTCACGCCTATCGTGTGGATGACCAACACCCTGAAGGAACAGGGAGGTGCCGTGGCCAGCCGCGCGCGCATCGCTGAGATCAATCCGCTCTATCACTACATGGAGATCATCCGCGCCCCCATGATTGGTGAACCCGTTGCCGGTTATCACTGGCTTATCGTCATCGGCTGCACCGTCGCCGGCCTGCTCATCGCCGGACTGGCCATGCGCCAGTGGCGCTTCCGTGTCTCCTACTGGGTCTAGAAAGGATCGTCCATGGTTTCCATTGATACGTATAACGCTTGCGTGGACTTTCCCATCTTTGATGCCAAATCCCGTTCACTCAAGAAGGCGATGCTCTCCACGGCCGGTGGCTCCATTGGCAAAAATGACCAGAACGTGGTCATGGTGGAAGCGCTCAAAGACATCAACCTCCACCTGCGTGAGGGCGACCGCGTCGGCCTCGTCGGCCACAACGGCGCGGGCAAAACCACTCTGCTGCGCCTGCTCTCCGGCATCTACGAACCTACGCGCGGTGCTGCCGACGTCCGCGGGCGCGTTGCCCCAGTCTTCGACCTCGGCGTGGGTATGGACCCGGAGGTTTCCGGCTATGACAACATCATCATCCGCGGCCTCTTCTTGGGCCAGACCATCAAGCAGATGAAGGCCAAGATGGATGAAATCGCCGAGTTCTCTGAGCTGGGTGATTACCTCTCCATGCCGCTGCGTACCTACTCCACCGGTATGCGTGTGCGCCTAGCACTGGGTGTGGTGACCTCCATTGAGCCGGAGATCCTGCTTCTCGACGAAGGAATCGGCGCCGTCGACGCCGCCTTCATGGCCAAGGCTCGCGTCCGCCTCCAGGACCTGGTGAAACGCTCCGGCATCCTAGTCTTTGCTTCCCACTCCAATGACTTCCTGGCGCAGCTGTGCGATACCGCCTTGTGGATCGACCACGGTCAGATTCGCTCGGTGGGCGAGGTCTCCGAGGTCGTCGGCGAGTACGAAGGCCCCGAGGTGGGCGAGTACGTGCGGGATTTGCGCAAGCGCTTCGACAACGAGGAAAACGCCTAAGTTTCCGTGAAAACAGGCGACAATTCACTTGTTTTCACGGAAACCTTGCTGTTCCTACTGCCCTAGTTGCCAAACTTTTCGGGCCCCAGCGAATGGTCGGTCATACTTTCGTCACTTAGGGCACCTCACCCCAAGCAGCTCGCCCAGCTCCTCGCTCATGCCACTGACAGTTACTTCCGGCCCCGGCTGGTAGTCCTCTTTGCGCAGCACGGCCTTGTTGCCTTCGATGATGTAGCCCAGCTTGCGTGATACAGCCTGGGAAGCTTCATTGCCGGGGTCCCACTCGGAGCGCAACTGGCACGCGCCCAAGTAATCAAAACAGAAGACCGCAGCGGCATGGCGAACCTGCGTCCCTATCCCGCGGCCCTGAAGGCGGTGGTAGATCCACGATCCGGTTACGACCTCATGGTTATCGGGAAAACTCTTCGCCCGCAGATCCACCGAGCCGATGATCTCACCATCAAGATGCACTCCGAAGTCGAGCGACCATTCTTCCGGGGACATCTGCGCGCGGTGCGCCCACCGGAAGCTCGGGTCCGGCTTCTCTTTCAGCCAGGGGAACGTGTACTCCGGAAGCGGCTCACCGAAAATCTCAGCCGCACTAACACCGTGGATGGCAGCAATGTCGCTATCGCGCAGCACCCGCAGGGTCAGGTCACCCACCTGGATGGAAATCCGAAAAGGAGCCCACATCTCTTCGATACTTTTTACAGCCATGGCTAGCATCGTATAACTCATCACGGGTGGCACAATGGAACGCATGACTGCCACCCTGTCCCAGGCCGGTACGACGGCCGCTGTGATCGTCACCCACCAGCGCGTGGAGCTGCTGCGCGCCTCCCTTGAGCAGGTGGTGAACCAGACGCACCCGGTGCAGTGGGTCATCGTGGTCGACAACGGTGCGGAAGCCGCAGTAGAGGAACTCCTCCACGAACTGGCCGGTGGGCGCGCCGTCTACGTGCCTTCCGAAACCAACCTCGGCGGCGCCGGCGGCTTCGCGCTGGGCTTCCTCACCGCACTCGCCCTCGGCGCGGACGCGGTGTGGTGCGCCGATGACGACGGCCGCCCCGCCGACCACCACGTGCTGGAAGAGCTCTACCGCGTTGCGGAAAACAACAGCCTTCACGAAGTTTCCCCCGCCGTGTGCAACATCAACGAGCCCGCCAAGCTGGCCTTCCCGCTGCGCCAGGGCTTGGTGTGGCGGCGCTACATGAGCGAATTAGAGGGCGACTTCCTCCCTGGTATCGCCTCGCTTTTTAACGGCGCGCTCATCTCCGCCGAGGCCATGGAGATCATCGGCGTGCCAGATTACCGCCTGTTCATCCGTGGCGATGAGGTGGAATACCACCGCCGCCTGGTCAACTCGGGCTTAAACTTCGGCACTGCGCTGACCACCAGCTACCTGCACCCGGATGGCTCCGACGAGTTCAAGCCCATCCTCGGCGGCAAAATGCATACTCAGTATCCGGACGGCGAGTTCAAGCGCTTCTTTACCTACCGCAACCGCGGCTACCTTCTATGGCAGCGCGGCATGCGCAAGCTGCTGCCGCAGGAATTCGCACGTTTCGGCTGGTTCTTCATCGTGCAGCAGCATGACGTGAAGGGATTCATGGAATGGCTGCGCCTGCACAACCGTGGCCGCAAGGAAGACTTCCGCAGGCCCTAAACCTCAAAGGACTTGCGCGTGCTGCGGAAAATGACCCACCGCTGCACGAAGAAGTTGATGAGTGTTGCCGTGCCTTGCGCAATCACAAACGCCACCGCCAGTGCCCAGGACGAGGGCCACTCCAGGTTGTGGTCGAAAAAGGGGAAGGCCCAGCGGTATAACAAAATATTGATCGCATAGGTCATGGCATAGGTGGCAAACACCGCGGCAAAGCGGCGCTTCGATGCCCGAGCGTTGAAGGTCCACCGCCGATTCAATAAATAAGCCACGAAGGTGCCCACAGCAAAGCCGACAGTTCGGGAGCCCACGTCCCCGAACACCCCTAAACCAATTTGAAAAAGCCAGGTCAGGGAGACGTCGATAAGCGCGGCAATGGCTCCCGTAATGGCGAACTTCGCGCCCTGCGCGTGCAGGGAATTCGATCGTGAGAGGCGTTCGGCGCGACCAACCATAGTTACTTGCCTTTAAAAATGAATACGCGCTGAATGACGAAGTTAGTCACCGTGGCCACGCCCTGCGCGATGACGAAAGCGATAGTGTCCTTCAGCGCGCCCTCGAAGCCCAGACTGATCAGTGGAGCGTTGAGCACCCAATACAGGAAGTTCTGCACGGCGAAGGTAGACAGGTACAGCATGCCCACGGCACCGGCGGTACGACCAGATACTTGTGCACCGAAAGTCCAACGAGCATTGGCTACATACGCGGCGATGGTACCGAAAACCCAGCCTATCGCCTTGGCCAGGGAGCGGTGCAGGCCCAGGTACGTCAGGAAGAGGGTGAGGCCATAGTCGATGGCCGCGGTGAAAACACCGACGGAGACAAAGCGCACGAGCTGCGTCTTCAGGGTGGAAGTAGGTTCAGTCACGGCGGAATACTCTACCCGCGGATGAGGGCGCGGTAAATGTCCAGGCGATCCACGGGTGCGACGGCGTCTTCACCATAGGCACCGAGGGATGACAAAACCTTAAGCGACGCCGTGCACAGCTCCCGAATCTCAGCACCGCGAAGCTCCTCGCCGTCATCGTCGACCCAGCCCAACGCCGCCATGGCGGTCTCCACCACGGAATCCGTCAGCTCGCGCCCGCCCATGCAGGACAGCGCCAGCGCCATCGACCAAAAGGCGTCCTTGCCTTCGTTTGTTACTTCTCGCGGCAGGGTACGCAGCTGGCGGTACGCCTGGGCATCAATGTTGACTTCGCGATTCAAATCCAAAGCTTGGAGGAGCGGAACGAAGTCATAGAGCCGGGTTCGTTCAATGAGCGCGCGGACGGGACTAACCACCAGATCCAGAACTTCATCAATGGTTTCCTGGCCTGTGAGCTCAGCATTCACTGCGGTGAGATCAAACGGTGTCTGAAAAGATCCGGAGCCGCCCACGCACAGAGCCTCCGGCGTGCCGTTATCGCGCGGATAGGTCTCCACCACGACTATCTCGAAATCCCACAGCCCCCAGGCATAATCAATCTGCTCGCCTTCGCGGCTTAAGAATTCGCGCACGGTATGGCTCGGATCGATTCGTTGGCCGCGGGCATCGGTATGTTCAAAAAAGTGCCACGGCGAATCCTCTTGAGGCAGGCCGAAGCAGACCTCGAGAATATGATGAAGCTCTTCCAGCGTGAGTGCGTCCGAGAAACCAATCTGGCGGTGCACCTCGGCTTCCGCGCGGACGTTGGACACCTGGCACAGCAGGGTTCGAGCAGAATCACCACGTTTGGCGCGGACCTGCGCCAAATCTGTGACCTGTGAGCTCATGTGCCCCACCATACGCACTTTTAGTTGCGGGCGGCGTTCTCGCGCGCTTCGAGCTCGCTGAGGATGAACACGATGGCGGCCCCGATTCCGCCCCACACCGTCCACGGTTTTGCCACGCCGCGGCGGCGGATAAAGCCAACGATTCCCCGCTGTGCCTTAATCCCCAACCAGCCGCCAACTACAAGCGCACCAAGGCCAACCGGAAGCGCCCACAGCGGCACCTCCGGCTTCTCCGGTTCCGGTTGCCCCTCGTGGCTCTCGGCATTAGTAATGGCCACGAGTGCACCAAAGCCTAAGAAAGACAGGACATAGGCGGACACGAGCGCAGTCTTGTTCTTGATCCAATCTGGATAAGAAGTCATGATCGCCACGGCCGCGGCTTGGGTGATACGTCCGGCGAGGGTGTCATCCAACGCATAATTATCTTGCTTGGGAGAAGTCATACCGCACCACTTTAGGCGGGCGGTAGGCTACCGTGCATGTACTCCTCCAAAAAAGAGCACCTCACTCCGGCACAGCGCGCGGCGCAAGATGAGCGCGCCGAGGTCGACAAGCGCCACGGGCACTTCCTCGCCACCGAGCACACCTCACTGCCACTCAATGGTTTTATGACGCGGCTCATCGCCGAGGAACTGCCCATCCTCGACTCCACCTCGCGCGGCCGTGTCTATGAAATCCTGCGTTCTTATGAAGGCCCCGAGATCACCTCGCAGGATGAACTTCCCGAGGAAATCCGGCAGATCATGGATCTGTACTAGCCATAGAAAACCATACAACCGGACGGCACAAATGTTCCGTTTGCTTGGCTTTTGTACCTAATCTCACGTTTTCACTCCCGCCACAGCCACTGCCGCCTAGGTAGTGTAGAAAACCGACCCATCACATCGATTTAAAGAGTAAGAGATGGAACTGCATACTACTGAGAAGTCCCTCTACGGTTGGGGCCGCACGGCGGCGACAACCGCCCATGTTTTATCCACCCCGGACGTCGACGTCATCAAGACCGCCGTCGCCCAGGTGGCCGAGGACAACGCTGATAAGCCTTCCCACCTGCGCCGCGGCGTCATCGCCCGCGGTATGGGCCGCTCCTACGGTGACCCCGCGCAGAACGCCGGCGGCCTCGTCATCGACATGCAACCGCTCAACAACATCCACTCCATCGACCCAGAGTCGGGCATCGTCGACGTCGACGGTGGAGTCACCCTCGACCAGCTCATGAAGGCCGCCCTGCCTTATGGCCTGTGGGTTCCGGTTCTGCCGGGCACCCGCCAGGTCACCATCGGTGGTGCTATCGGCCCGGATATCCACGGCAAGAACCACCACTCCGCCGGTTCCTTTGGTAACCACGTCACCTCCATGGAGTTGCTCGTCGCCGATGGCCGCGTACTACATCTGAGCCCAGAGGGCTCAGATGAGGATCCAGAAGGAGATCTTTTCTGGGCCACCGTCGGCGGCATGGGCCTGACCGGCATCATCCTGCGCGCCAAAATCAAGATGACGAAGACGGAAACCGCCTACTTCATCGCGGATACCGACCGCACGGATAACCTCGAGGAAACCATCGCCTTCCACTCCGATGGATCGGAGCACAATTACACCTATTCTTCCGCGTGGTTCGACGTCATCTCCCCGGAGCCGAAGCTGGGCCGCTCCACCATTTCCCGCGGCTCGCTGGCCACGCTGGAGCAGCTGGAGGAGCTGAACCCGAAGCTGGCGAAGGATCCGCTGAAGTTCAACGCCCCGCAGCTGATGACCGTTCCGGATATCTTCCCGAACTTCACCATGAACAAGCTCTCGCTCATGGCTATCGGCGAGGCCTACTACCTCATGGGCGCCCCGGCTCGTAACCAGGTCAAGAACCTCACGCAGTTCTACCAGCCGCTGGATCTCATCGGCGAGTGGAACCGCGGCTACGGCTCCAACGGCTTCCTGCAGTACCAGTTCGTGGTGCCGACCGACGCCGTCGAGCCTTTCAAGGACATCATCCGGGACATGCAGCGCTCCGGCCACTACTCCGCGCTCAACGTGTTCAAGCTCTTCGGCCCGGGTAACAAGGCCCCGCTGTCCTACCCGATGCCGGGTTGGAATGTCTGCGTGGACTTCCCCATCAAGCCGGGCCTGGGCACCTTCCTCGACGATCTGGACAAGCGCGTCATGGAATTCGGTGGCCGCCTCTACCTGGCCAAGGAGTCCCGCACTTCGGCGGAGAACTTCCACAAGATGTACCCGGGCCTCGAGGGCTGGCTCAAGACCCGCAACGACATCGACCCGACTGGCGTCTTCGCCTCCGATATGTCCCGCCGCCTCGAGCTGCACTAGAAAGGATTAACCTCATGCTGAATGCAGTAGGCCAAGCACAACACATCCTCCTTCTCGGCGGCACCTCCGAGATCGGCCTCGGCATCGTCGAGGAATTCCTCGAGCGCGGCCCGGCCAAGGTCACTTTGGCTGCTCGTGCCGACTCCCCGCGTATCGCGGAGGCCCGCGCCACCATCGAGTCCCGCGGTGGCGACGTCGAGGTCCTGGACTTTGACGCGACTGACTTCGAGGGCCACCCGGACGTCGTCCAGCGCGCGTTTGAACGTGGCGATGTCGACGTCGCCATCATCGCCTTCGGCACCCTCGGTGACCAGGAGGAACTCTGGCAGGACCAGGCTAAGGCAGTTGCCTCGGCCCAGACCAACTTCACCGCACCGGTCTCCCTCGGAGTCTTACTCGGCCAGAAGTTCCAGCAGCAGGGCCACGGCACCATCGTGGCGCTCTCGTCTGTCGCCGGCATGCGCGTGCGCCGCTCCAACTTCGTCTACGGCGCCTCCAAGGCCGGCGTGGACGGCTTCTTCATCAACCTCGGCGAAGCCCTGCGCGGCTCCGGCGCCAAGGTGCTGGTGGTTCGCCCGGGTCAGGTGCGCACCAAGATGTCGGCGGAGGCCGGCGAGGCACCGCTGACCGTTAACGTCTCCGACGTGGCCAAGGCCACCGTCAAGGCAGTGCTCGACGGCAAGCAGTCCATCTTCGTGCACCCGCTCTTTGAGTACGTGTCCTTGGGATTCAAGTTCATCCCGCAGGCCATCTTCCGGAAGCTGCCTTTCTAAAGTTCCGCTATGTCCACGGCGTGTGGGAGACTAAGTGCATGACTGAGTCTCCCGCCACGTCGTCTATGTCCCCCACCGTGGAATATAACGTCGACCGCTTGACGCGTCGCGCCACTCTCGTGGGAATGGCCGCCGCCGCTGTAGGTGGCGGCCTTATCACGCTCATTGGTTTCTTCGCCTTCAAGACGGTCTCCCTTCCGGCGTTCAGCACGTCGATGGTGACCCGCGCATTGAGCACTGCGGGAACTGCGCTCACCGTTCTCCTAGTGGGCGCGTTATGCGTGTGGTGGGTGATTGGCGCCTCCCCGCGCCCCCGCTGGCGGTCGTGGCTCACCACCGCTGTGTGTTATATCTCCCCAGCGCTGCTCACGCTGACCAGTATCGGCCTCCCCCTTTCGGCCTCCCGCCTGTGGCTCGACGGCGTCCAGGTAGACCAGGTTTTCCGCACCCAATTCCTGACCCGCGCCACGGAAGCCGGTTCCTATGCGGACATGAACTACGAGGGCCTGCCCACCTTCTACCCACTGGGCTGGTTCTGGATGGGCGGGCGCCTCGCAAACCTCCTCAACATGCCCGGCTGGGAGGTATACCAACCGTGGAGCCTCATCTCCCTGGCCGTATCCGGGTGCATCCTGGTTCCCCTGTGGCAACGGCTGTCCGGTTCCCTGCCGGTTGCCACCGCCATTGCCCTCACCACCACAGCGGTGACGTTGGCCATCGGCGCTGAGGAGCCCTATTCCGCGGTCATCGCTATGGGCGTGCCGGCCGTGGCCGTGCTGTGCTCGCATGCTTTCCATAATTCTTCCTGGTTCTCCACCGCCGGAATTGCCATCTACCTGGGGGTTTCCGCCTGCTTCTACACGCTCTATACCGGTGCCGTGGCATTGACCATCGTCAGCCTCATTGCGCTCGTCACCTGCGTGGCCGAACGTACATGGACTCCCCTGATACACCTCGCTACTATCGCGGCCGGTTCTCTGGCCATCGCCGCGATCGCCTGGGCGCCATACCTGCACGCGGTTCTGCATGCCACCGCCCCGCTGGAATCCACCGCGCAGCATTACCTGCCGGAGGAGGGCACCCAGATCCCGGCCCCCTTCCTCTCCTTGTCCGTCATCGGCATTCTCAGCCTCATCGGCTTGATCTACCTCGTCCTACGCATCGACGAGCCCGACATCAGGTCAATGGGCACCGCGATCGTCGGCACCTACCTGTGGATCTTGGCTTCTATGGTCATGACCCTCGCCGGCAGCACGCTGCTGGGCTTCCGCCTCGAGCTGATCGTCGCGGTGCTCTTCGCCACTGCTGGCATTCTCGCGCTGGCCGACGTCCGCCTCATGGGCCTTCCCACGCTCTACCCGGCGCGCTTCACCGAGACCACGAGCAAGCGCATAACCTTGGTATTCGCCATCATCATGGGCCTTGGTGGTATTTACTATGCCCAGCAGATCCCGGCGACGAACGTGACCGCCCTGGACCACGCCTATACCGATACCGACGGCTACGGTGAGCGCGCGGACCGCTACACCAGCGATTCCTCCGCCAACTACGCCAAGATCCGTGAGTTCATCGACTCCCAGGGCTACGACGCCACCGACACAGTTGTCCTGACGGATGAAAAGCTCTTCATGGCGTATAACCCCTACTACGGGTTCAACGCCTTCACCAGCAACTACGCCAACCCGCTGGGAGAGTTCAGCACCCGCAACCTGCAAATCGAGGAGTGGGCCTCGAAGTCCTGGGAACAGACTCCGGAGGAGTTCGCGCAGTCCCTCGAGTCCGCGCCGTGGCGCGGGCCCGACGTTCTCATCTTCCGCGGCGACATGGAAGAACCCGGTGACGGTTACAAGACTCACTTGGCGGAGGACATCTACCCCAACCAGCCCAACGTGCGCTACCGCGCGGTGTTCTTCAACCCGGAAGTCTTTGAGAAGGGCTGGGAAGTCAAACAAATCGGCCCCTTCGTCGTCGCGGCCAGATCTTAAAAAGGCACGTCGGTGACGTACACTGATCGCCGTGTCAGATCGGAAAACCTCTTCATTACGTGCACCGCAGTCCCTGCGGCTCACCGCCATCATCGCTGGACTCATCGGGTTCCTCTGCTTTGTGGCCACGCCGCTGCTGCCGGTGAACCAAACCCAGTCCTCCTTCGATTGGCCCCAGCAGGGCTCCCTGCAGTCCATCAACGCCCCGCTCATCTCGGTGGCGCCGGAAGAAATTGATGCAGAGATCCCCCTGAGCGCCGTCGACAAGCTGCGCGATGGCCAGGACCTGCTCTACGGCACCGTGCCCCCGGAGTCCAAGAAGGCCTCCAACCGCGGCATGTTTGTCCGTGCTGGCGAGGGTGGTCTCTCGGTCACCAGCCTCGATGAGGTCATTTTCTCGCTCACTGCCGAGCAAGTGGCGAAGCTGCCTGACGACGCCACCCTCCGCATCCAGTCCACCGGCGACGGCACCACGGTGACCCTGGGCAAGCACAAGAAAACTTCCGATGAGGATCTGCGCCCGCAGGTTACCGGCGTCTACACCGAAATCGACGACACCCCGGAAGCCCTTAAAGAGCTGGGCGATGACCTCCGTATCCACGTCGAGATCAACTCGCGCTTCACCTCCTCCCCGACACCGCTCAAGCTCATCGCCATGTGGCTGGGCTTGGCCATGGTGGTCATCAGCCTGGTGTGTTTGTGGCGAATTGACCGCCTCGATGGCAAACGCTTCGGCTTCATGCCCGAGACCTGGAAGCAGATCCGCCCGCTGGATGGCGTCGTGGCTGCCGTACTCGGCTGGTGGTATATTTTCGGCGCCAACACCTCCGATGATGGCTTCATCCTCACCATGGGCCGCGTTTCCGATCACGCGACCTACATGGCGAACTACTACCGCTGGTACGGCGTCCCCGAGGCCCCGTTCGGTGCTCCCTACTACGACCTCGTAGCATGGCTGGCGCAATTCTCCAGCGCCTCCATCATCGTGCGCCTGCCCTCCCTCATTTCGGCGCTCATCATCTGGTTCGTGTTGTCGCGCGAGATGCTCCCGCGCTTCGGTGCCCGCGTCAACGAGCGCCGCTTGGCGCACTGGACCGCGGCCTTCATGTTCTTGGCTTTCTGGCTGCCGTATAACAACGGCATCCGCCCGGAACCCATCGTGGCCCTCGGCGTCATGCTGACGTGGGCCTCCTTTGAGCGCGCCATCTCCAACCAGCGCCTCCTACCAGCGGCCGTAGGCACCATCATCGCCGCCATTACCCTGGCCGCAGGCCCCACTGGTCTTACCGCGGTGGGCATCTTCCTGGTCTGCCTGCCCTCGCTGTTCCGCATCATGGGTACGCGCGCTTCCCAGGTCGGCTGGACAGCCCTCATCGCCCCGTTCCTGGCCTGCGGCACTGCGGTCATGGTTGCCGCCTTCGGGGATCAAACGTTAGCGTCCGTGCTCGAGTCCACTCGCGTTCGTTCCGCGGTCGGCCCGTCCCTGCCGTGGTACTCGGAGTTCGTGCGCTACTCCACGCTGTTTGAGCCCTCCGTGGATGGCTCCCTGACGCGCCGCTTCGCCATGTTCACCATGCTCTTCTGCCTGGCGCTCATTATCTACGCTTTCATTAAGGACCACCGCGTCGTGGGCGCGGAGGCAGATCCCACCAAGCGCCTGCTAGCCATCATGGCGCTGTCGGCCTTCTTCCTCATGTTCACGCCGACGAAGTGGACGCACCACTTCGGCATCTACGCCGGTGTCGCCGGCGTTATCGCCGCGCTCGGCTCGGTGGTCCTTTCCCAGATCGCCATGCGCTCCCCGCGCGCCCGGACCTTCTCCATCGCCGCGGTGATTTTCCTCATGGCCATCTCCCTGGGCGGCTGGAACGCCTGGTGGTACGTGTCTTCCTTCGGCATCCCGTGGTGGGACCGCACGGTGCAATTCAAGGCTATTGAGGCCAATACCGTGGTGCTCGCCATCGGCATGGTGGTGCTGGCGATTGGCCTCTACCAATCACTTACTCACAACAGCCGGAAGGCTGAGGTGTCCCGCTGGGCAGGCGCCATGTCCGCACCAATCGCAGTGGCCTGCATCCTCATCGTCGCCTTCTCCTGCGCCTCCTTTGCCAAGGGCTACGTGGCCCAGGCGGATTCTTACTCCGTGGGCAAGGGCAACCTGGCCTCCCTACGCGGCGATGTCTGCTCGCTCGCGGATGCCACGCTGGTGGAAACCAACACCAACGACGCTTTCCTCACTCCGGTTACAGGCGAACTCAAAGACTCCCTGGTGGATCCGGAGGAAGACAATTTCGGCTTCGGCCCGAACATGATCAAGGAGGATATTGAACCGGAGAACCTCAACTCGGCGTCGGTAGGCGCCATTGCCAACACCACCGGTGATTCCTCTGCGTCCTCCAATGAGCAAAAGGAGCTCACCGAAACCGAGGAGAAGGCCACCGAGGTCACCGACTCTTCCGCCGGCGGCGTGCGCGGAACCTTGGGCGTCAACGGCTCCGAGATGCACCTGCCCTTCAACCTGGATTACACGAAGGTCCCGGTCATGGGCTCCTACGATGAGTCGCAGCGCTCCACCGCCACCATCACCACGCAGTGGTACAACCTGCCGGAATCCTCAGAAAACTCCCCCATCCTCTCGGTTTCTGCCGCCGGCAAGATTTACCACCACGACGTCAACGGCGTGGAGCAGGAGGGCACCGAGCTCACCCTGGAGTACGGCACCCTCAAGGACGGCAAGGTCACCAACAAGGGTGAGGCCGAGCTTTCCGACGTCGGTGCTACCCCCAAGTGGCGCAACCTCCGCATTGCTCTGGACGAGCTCCCGGAGGAGGCCAACGTCGTGCGCCTCGTTGCGGTAGACGACTCCACCGATGAGGATGATTGGATGGCGTTTACCCCGCCGCGCGTGCCGGAGCTTGCCACCATCAACTCGCAATTCGATTCCTCCACCCCGGCACTCCTTGACTGGTCCGTCGCCCTGCAGTTCCCCTGCCAGCGCACCTTTGACCACTACGCCGGGGTAACCGAAATTCCGCAGTTCCGCATTCTTCCCGACGCCGCCGCGCAAACTTCCCTCACGGACTTCCAGTCCTTCTCCGGTGGTGGCGCGCTGGCAACCGCGGAAGCAGTGAACTACTCCTATGAGATCCCGAGCTACCTCAACAACGATTGGGCGCGCGACTGGGGCTCCATTGAAAAGTATGAGCTGCGCACCAACTCCCAAGGCGAGGCCCCGCTGGAGGCGAAGATCGACCAAGAAATCATTCAGCGCTCCGGCTGGTGGAAGAACTCTGAGATGAAGATTCGCCCAGAGGGCGAGCAATAGCCCTACAGGAACTTGGCAGCGTCACGCACCCGCTGGCGCGCCACGGCCGGGGTAGAGATACGGTGCATCGACACGTACTCCGCGGTCTGTGCACCGGGAATCTCCACGGGCTCAGCAATCTCGTCCTGTACTGCGGTCTGGACCAAGATGTCGGAATACAGCCCCGGCAGCTTCTCAACATCGAGAACATAGTCGCCGCGGATCTCCTCCGGCAGCTTGGCCAACGCACCGAAGTCGGGGAAGGTGAGGAGGAGGGCGTCGGCAGGCACCAGCGCTGCGAGCGCCCCACCGGAGGAATATCCCCACACCGTCACGCGGTTGGCCCCATGCTCGCGCGCATAATCGACGGCCGCCTGAACCGACTGAACCATCTCCGCCACGGTGTGCTCGGGCGCCAACGGATAATCCACATCAATGATCGTGGTCCCCGACAGCTGCGCCGCAGCAGCCACTTCGGGCCGCCACTGCATCTCTAGCGCCTTGCCGTCACCGCGCCACCAACCACCGGAGTGCAGCGAGACTGCCCAGCGGCCATTCTGTTCCGAGGGAACAAAGATAGCTCCGACCTCAGAATCCTCAACACGCACCCCCGCCGTGAAGGCAGTACCGGGCAGCGAGTGATCCACCGCGGAACCCAGCACCATCATCGAGGCCTGCACGATGCGATCCGGCAGCAGCGCACAGTAGCGGTCCGCCTCCGGCGAACCTCCACCTGCCCACGGCGGGCGGAAGTCCGGCAGCGGGTAGTGCACCTCCATGTAGGAGGAGAGTTGCTCGAGCTGTTTTTCCGGACTTAGTTGGTAGTCACTCATGGACCCAAGGGTACTACCAGATGGTGACGCGCTCCTCTGGGACCAATCCATCCTCGACATCAAAAGCCTCGTAGAACTCGTCAATGTTCTCGGCGATGATGTTGCAGCGGAACTCCGCCGGCGAGTGCGGGTCAATAGCCAAGTACTGCGTAGCCATCTCCGGACGAATAGCAGTACGCCACACGCGCGCCCACGCCAGGAAGAAGCGCTGCAGACCGGTGTACTCGTGCTCTGCCAATTCAGGCTCAGCACCTTCTGCCTCAAAGGGCGCGACCTGACCGTTGATGTCCAGGCCCTTGTCGGCGCAGTAGTTCTTGTAGGCCACCACGGCAATGCCCAATCCGCCCAGGTCACCGATGTTCTCACCCAGAGTGAAGCTGCCGTTGACGCCTGCGGAATCAGTGCCCTCCAGTACCTTGGGCACCTGGCCTTGGAACTGATCCACCAGCTTCGCGGTCAACTTCTCGAAGGCCGCGCGGTCCTCATCCGTCCACCAAGAGTTGAGGTTGCCCTGGCCATCATACTGCGAGCCCTGATCATCAAAGCCATGCCCAATCTCGTGGCCAATCACCGCGCCGATAGCACCGAAGTTCTCCGCGGCATCAGCTTCTGGGTTATAGAACGGCGGGCGCAAAATAGCCGCCGGGAAGGTGATGTCATTGACCACCGGATTATAAAAAGCATTCACCGTCTGCGGGGTGGAGAACCATTCATCGCGGTCCGCCGGCTTGCCAATCTTGGCCAACTCATAATCGTGGTTCCACGCGTTGCCTGCGCGCACATTGGCCACCAAGTCCGCACCCTTCGGCGAAAACTCCAGGTCAGAGTAGTCGCGCCACGTATCCGGGTACCCAATCTTGGCCTTGAACTGGGAGAGCTTTTCCAGCGCGCGCTCGCGGGTACCCGGGTTCATCCACTCCAGCTGCGAAATCCTCTCGCGGTAGGCGGCGGTAAGGTATTCCACCAGCTCATCCATCTCGGACTTCGAGGACGGCGGGAAGTGCTTGTCCACGAAGACCTTGCCGATTTCCTGGCCCACCATGTTTTCCGCCAGCCCGACGGCGCGCTTCCAACGTGCACGCTGTTCAGTAGCACCCGAGAGCTTAGTTCCATAGAACTCGAAGTTCTTCTTACCGATCTCCTCGGTGAGGTAGGGGGCACGCGACAACAGAATGTGCCACGTAGCCCACAGTTGCCAATCCGCCATACGGCCGGCGGTGAACAGGCCCTCGAGGTGCTCAAAGTAGGACGGCATCATGGCCACCACGCGGTGCTCCGGCAGTCCCCCACCCTGCAGGATGGCGCGGGTGATGCTGGGCAGATTGGCGACGTCCACCGGGTTATACGTCTTCACCGCATCACGGGAGGCCACCACATCCCAATGCCCAGCCGCAATTTCCTTCTCCAGGTTCACGATGCGGGTAGCTGCAACCTCCGCGCCCAGCCCGAAGAGGCGAGCGGGATCTAAGAATCCCAGCATCGCCGCAACGTGCTTCTCGTAGTCAGCGAGCGTCTGCGCGTGAGCTTCTTCGCGGTAATAAGCCTCATCCGGCAGACCTAAACCAGACTGAATAATGTAGGCCACCGCGTCCTCGGAGCCGGAGTCTTTTTCTACCCAGAAGGTCACTGGGGCACCAACGCCCTCGCGCTCCAGAATACCCAGGTTGTGCGCCAGCTCCTCCGGATCAGCCGCAACCAGCTTGTCCAGATCTTCGGAAAGTGGCGCCGTCCCCGCAGCATTGACTCCCTCAACGTCCATGTGAGAGGAATACACGATCCCAGGACGGCCAGCGTCTTCCTTAACGATCTCGTGGACGAGTTCCTCGGCTTCGTCGCGCAGCGCGTGGAAGGTGCCGTCGACACCGCGATCATCGGGGATAACGTGGGACTCAATCCATGGGCCATTAACAAATTGATACAGATCCTTCATGCACTTCACTCTATGTCAGAAGCACGCGTTAGTGTGGTGTGCATGACTTCTTATCGTTTCCCTCCGGCGAAGATGACGGGACCTTTCTTCGCCGTGCTCGGGGCAACCTTGCTCGTCCTTGGGCTGCCCGCTGTGCTGAGCTTGGCCTTGCCGGAACGTGAACCTGAAATGGAAGAAGTGGTGCTCGATGACCCTGAGTGGCGCCAACCCATCGAGGGCCTTACGTGCAGCGTAAATCATGATTCCATGGCCAACCAGGCCTGGGACTGCGGCGATACCTTGGTCGAGGCCTATGTCACCGAAGGCGTCGAGGACGATGCACTCGCTTTGCGCCGCGCCGTGCGCGCAACCAGCTTCGAGGGCATGCCGAAGAAAGAAGACGTTAAAGATGCCGGAGGCATTCTCACCCTTGAAACGGATGGCTTTATTCCGGTCTTCGCCTTCAGCGTGGCTAAAGGCGATCTCAACTATCAGATCGTCTTCTCCAATGGTGACCCGACCGACCTTGCCCAACAATTTATGGAGGCCTTCTGATGAGCAAAATCTTCCGCGTTACCTTGTGGATCATCATTGGTCTCTGCCTACCGATTTCCCTGATTAATCTGCTCGGCATTTTCTTCGTGGCTCCTCTGCCGGGCCTCGTTAGCTTGATCCTCGGCGTCGGCTTCTTAGCGCTGGGCCTGTTCCTGTGGAGTCGCAGTCCGATGTGGGCAAGGCCGGGGAAAGGGTGGGCGTCGGCAAGCGTGCTCTGGGGAGCCGGCGCTGCTGTGACCTTGGCGCTGCTGTCAGCCTCCCCACTGACCGACCTCTCCGTGGGCCTGGGCTGGGAGGAATCCATGATGTCCTGGGCCGGTGCTTATCCGGAAGAATTTGCCAAGGCCCTCGGCGTGGTCTTCATCCTCCTCAGCTTCCGACAGCTCAACCGGCCTTGGCACGGCTTCATCGTCGGTGCGCTCGTGGGCTGGGGCTTCGAAGTCCTGGAAAACAGCCTGTACTCCGCGATGGGTGCACTGATGCACCCGACCTCAGACTGGATCGGCATGCTCCAGATGTGGGGTCTGCGCCTTGTTGCAGGCCCGTGCCTGCACATGTGCTTCTCTGCCATCGCAGGTTTTGGCATCGGCTGGGCTATCTACGCCGCGCATAAACCATGGTGGTGGCGCCTCGGCATTGGCGTGGGCGCGCTGTTTTTCTCCTTCTGTCTCCATTTCGCGTGGAACTACATGTGGGAGGAAACCTGGCAGCTCGTCACGCAGTATGTCCTCGTGGCGCTCATCATGTACCCGACGGTCATCTACCTGGGAATCCGCGCTCACCGCCTGGCCAAGACCGACGACACCTATTCGCATTCGCCGGGCGCGGCCAGCCTGCGGTGACTTAGTCGAACTGTCCTTGCAGGACAGCCACCGCATCGAGCGGAGTCACATGATAAGAAATGGGATTCTGGTTCGCACCGGCCATGAGCGCGTGGGCGCAGGAGTGACCCGCGCCCATCATGTGGCCGAGCTCGTGGGCGATAGTGCCTTGGAGCGCCTCTGGGTACTGAGCGTTAGCGGTCTTGATGAAGAGCATCCCATGGTCCGGGTAGGCCGTACCTTGGACGTAACCGTTCGGTTCCGGCTTGTAGATGATGGCGATGGTGTCTTCATCAGCCTCGGACGGCGCTACTTCCTTAAGCGAGGCCTTCCCGTCGAGCGCGTCGTTCCACTCAGCTACCGCGGCATCGAGCTGCTCGCGGTAGGGGAAATCATCCGCCACCTTGTACTTAAGGACCCCGCTCTGGAAGTAAGAAGGAACGGAATCGGCATCGCGCAGAATAGACGGATCCGGAACGGGCTTTCCTTCATTTGCCAACTTGGTAATGGTGGCACACGCGCCTGGGGAAATAAGCGAACGGGTTTGGTCGCTCTTCGCAGTCGCTGCTGGGGCAGCGCTCAAAGCTGCAACAGCAATGGTCAAAATGGACAACGTCTTGCGCATCAGAAATACCTTTCGGGCTAGCAACTGCTTCGTTGACAGCCGAGAATATATTGATTTCTTAGCAAGCGCAAAGGTACTTCTTAGCTTATTTCCTGGTTGGTCAGCACACCTGCGACGAGCTCGGCACAGCGCGCTTCAGTTCCGCACACGCCCTATCGCGCGCATCTTGGAGGGGCGTCGGCAAGCTCGGCGCCTGCGGAGAAACCTCCACCGCACCGAGAACATCCGTCGTGAGATCCGCCGGGGAACCATAGGTATTAGCCGCCACACTATAACCCGGACCAAAAGAGGCACTCGCGTGAACTTGGCGATCATCCGACCACCCAAATTTCGTGCCGATGATGCCCGGGATTCGTGCGGTGCCAAAGTCCTGGCGGTAACCGTCGGCCGCCGTGGGCGCTGCCGTCGCCATGCCCTTCGTGATCGGCGCGGCAACCGGATCGCCAGAAATCACCCCGATGAAGCGCGTGAGATCCTCCGTCGACGTCGTGACATTTCCCCAGTAGCCGTTGTGGTGGGTCTCCCCCAGCTGATACTCACCGATGATGGAGGGAATCGCCTGCGGATATTTCCACTCTAAGTCGCTGGCAGTTCCGTCCTCAGAGAAACGAATCATGTTCTCCACGCGGGCTTTATCCTCCGGCGCGCCGTACTTCAGCACCCACATGCCGAGGTATAGCTTGGCCAGGGATAGCGCGGCGCGGGACTCATGGCCATTTCCGGTGGAGACTGAGTTTCCGTCGGCATAACGCACGGTCATCTGGGTGCGTGGTGGAACCTTTTCAGGATTGAACGTCAGGGCATGGGCGGGTGGCGCCGTGAGAGCCGCAAGAGCAAGGCCAACGATGAGCGGGGTAGGTTTCAGCACGTGCATAGATTAACTCAAGTCACAATTTTAACAATCTCTAGTGAGGGAGCATTAACCAAACATACGTCCCACTCCAGGGGACTTCCGCACGCCCCGCTTCAAGTCGGAGACCGACTGAAACCACACCTCGCCAGCATCTGTCACCTCAGTTGCCTCCCCTTTAACAACTTTTCTTCCGGGGTAGACATCGTCGAGGGTGTGGCATAAACTCGTTTTTCGAAAGGGGTTTCGAACAGTGGGGGTTCGGATCCTCTCAGTAATTCACTTAAGAAAGAGGGGGTTGCGCGTTTCGTGTCTTCCACTACAGACGTTGTTAATGCGTCCTATTTTTCTCATTCCAATCCGAATGATCCGGTCTGCGTGGCAGGTCAAGGTGTACGCCAGGCAGACTATGAATTCTGGTCCAGCGTTCTTCCCGCACTTGACGAGGACGCCGATACTGCTTGCATGCGCCTTGGGATAAAGACCGGTAAATCTGCTGGCGCGGTAGCCCGCATTATCATGGGCCTTCACCGCCTTACCGAGCTTCCTCAAGTAAAGGCTCTGCAAGATGCCAACCATTTGCTGGATTTAGCGGCTTTGATTGCTATCGATCAGGTGATGGCTAAACTAGGCCAGCCTTCAAAGGAGGTGGTCGCCGCAATTGATGCCTCATTAGCTCGGTGGTTTACCCCGACTAAGCCAAATCAGGTATTTCCCACCGCCGCGCAGATTCGCCGCCGGATACGCGACCTTGTCAAAGTGCATGATGACTCCATCGCCGTGGAGGATAAGCGCCCAAAGAATCGGTACTCCATGATGACCCGCGCCCAGCGCGCCACCCTAGAACTCGAGGTGGACAGCAGCGTCGGAATCATCATCCATGAAGCAATTAAGGCAGCAGCCGAAAAGCATGAGGTGTCCATGGCGGAAGCGCTGATCCTCCTCACTACCGGAAAGGTGGAGCCAGAAGCTGCCCGAGTAGTGCTCCACACATATAAAGCCGACGATGTAGAGGACGCCCCAGTGTACGTGGAAGGACATGGCTGGCAAGTGGAGACATCCCGGCTCAGTCCACAACGGTAAGAGATTTGAGCACCAAGCCGGAGGCCTCTAAGAGCTACGGACCAGCCACGATGGTTCGCAAATACGTTGAAGGCCGCGATGGCACCTGCCGTGCCGCTGGCTGCGGAATGCCGGCGTGGTTGTGTCAGTTAGACCACCGGATTAACTACGCCGATGGTGGGCCAACGCATCCGGACAACATGGTGGCGTTGTGCCAGCACCACCACAATATGAAAACCGATGGACGGGCCTTTTATATCTTGGACCCTGATACCGGGGATGTGGTCTGGCTTTTTGAGGACGGAACTTGGGCAATCACAGAGCCTTCCGGGCCGCTGGCTCCTAAGCGCAAGCGCTGGGCACGGAGCATCGCACAAGATATTGAAGGATATCGCACCAGGAAGCATCGCGAGGCTCAGGAGCTTAAAGCCGAGCTAGACAAAGAACAACGAGAAGCCGCACGCCAAACAGAAAAGGCGAAGAACAAAAAATCTGAAGGCGGTGAAGAAATCCCCTTCTAGGAAGGATCCGTCGTTTACAACGACGAATGGGATAGCCGGCTCTACCCCATATCCACTAGGAGCACTCCGCCAATGATCAGCGCGACCCCTAAACCCTTAAGCCAAGTGAAAGGCTCGCGGAAAAGCATGAAGGATAAAAGAGCAGTAAGCGCCACGCCACAGGCAGTCCAGATTCCATAGGCCACACCTAGCGGTATGCCCTGACGGAGAGCCAACGACAAGAAAACATAGGAGGACACATAGGCCACGACGACCCACGCTACCCACGCCTTCTGCCCATGAACGGCCAGCATACGCAGGCCCAATGTACCGGCGACTTCGATGAGGATGGCAAGGGATAACCAGATCAAGGATCCACCTCCACGAGCGTGGTCTTCGGTTCCCTGCCGCCCATTTCAACGCAGACCACGCCGACGATGATGCACCCCATGCCCACCAACATGAGCGGCGTGAGCTGTTCGCCAAAGAGGTACGCGGACAACCCTGCGGTAAGCACCACGCCGGTTGCGCCCCAGATGCCATAGGCCGCACCCACGTGCATGCCGCAGCGCAACACTTGGTGCAGGGCGGAAAAAGCGACGACGTAGCCCGCCACCACCACGACATAGACCGCGGGGTGCTCTAGCGCCGCCTTGAGGCATAAAGTCGCCACCACCTCACTGATGATGGCAATGGTCAAAAAGAGCCAAGCGCGCACTTTCACCCTCCCAGATCCGCCGCATCCAGACCGCACTTCGAAAGGATCACGCGGTCCCCACGGTGTGGGATACCTTCTTCATCCCAATGGACTTGGGCGGCGGAAGTGTGGGCGCGGCCGGTACTGTTAACCACCCGCCACCAGGGCAGATCTGTGCTTTTCGACATCACCCAGCCCACATACCGCGGGCCGACGCCCGCCACTTTTGCGATCTCTCCGTATGTGGAGACATTGCCGGGCGGTATGCGGCGCACGACCTCCGTAACCCTAGAGTTCGATGGGTTCTTCGGGGGCATCCTCGACCTCACACAAGGTCAGAGTCGCGCCCGTGGAATCCTCGATCAGGCACAGGCGGCCGAATGGTGAATCGTGGGGCTCGCGAATGATTTTTCCGCCGTTATCCACCACAGCCTTCGCCGCTTGGTCGATATCCCGCACGCCCAGGTAGGTTTGCCAGAAACTCGGCAAGCCCTCCGCGTGCCAGAACCCGGCAAAGGCAGCGCCTTCCTCCTCTGCAACCGCGTAGTGCTCATCACCACGGATTTCCCAGTCGAAGAGCTCGCCATAAAAGTCCAACGTCGAGTGGAAATTCTCCGAGACCGTCAGCTCGTGCCATACCGGGGTCCCCGGCTCGCCGCCAGCAACGAAGCGGTCGAGCTCCGGCTGCGTCAAACCAAACATGGCACCACTGTTGTCCAGAACAAGCGCCAACGGCGCGCCTAATGCGAGGATCTTGCCGCCGAGTTGTTCTACCCGGGCGCAGTCGGCTTCCAAGTCGCGGGAAAGGAAGTACGTTGCCCAAGTGTCTTGGCCAGGGACGATCTCCGCGATCGGCAGGCCCTCCAGACGGGCAATGCCCTCTTCGAATTCCCAGCCCAACACGGCGGAATAAAACTCCTCGGAAGCCTTCACGTCGGAGCTAGCCAGAGTAATCCAGTAGGGCATTCCTACTTCTGCTTCAAAGGCGGGCATTAAAGGTTCCTCCACTTCTCCGGGTCGAAGTCATCATCGGCGGTGGCCTCATCAAAATAATCGTCGTCGTCTTCGACGACGCGGGCGCAGGTGTCGGAGACGCAGATGACGTCGCCAAGCGCCAGCGTTGCACCGCGCTGCTTAGTCACTTCCCCATTGACGGTGACCTGGCCTTGCTCGATAAGTTCTTTGGCCTCACCCCCGGTGGCGACCAAGGATGCCAGTTTGAGGAACTGGCCGAGCTTGATGGATTCTCCCTTAATTGAGACTTCTAGCATGCTGACCAGCATACCCAGCGGCTGCACTGAGCAGTCCCTCCACCAGAATGATGACGCCAAGCAGGGCAAACACTACGCCACTAAAGATATCGACACTGGCGGAGTTCTTCGCCATCCACTTCGACACCGCACGAGTACACAGCGCGACACCAACAAAAATAATGAGGCTTTCTATAACCAACACAGAACCAACCGTGGCATTGGCGCTCAAGCCCATGTCCGGATCGATAAAATTGGCAAAGATAGCGCCGAAGAAAATCAGAACCTTGGGGTTGGAAAGGTCGCTGACCAGGCCCATGCGGTACGCCGTGCCGAGTCTGATGATGCCATCCGGGGTGAACCCGCGCGGTTGAGGGTTCATAGTTGCCGGTGCACGGCGCTCTTTGATGCCACCGCTGATGGCAGAAAAAGCCATCCACAGCAGATAGCTGCCGCCGGCAACCTGCAGCGCCACCAGGATTTCCGGGTGCGCCGAAATCAATGCGGTAAGCCCCGCTAGCGAAGCAACGGTCCACATCATCAAGCCGGTGGTGCTACCGATTGCGGCCCACACCGCCGCGCGCGTAGAGCGTGCACCCAAACGAATAATCTGCACCACGTCTGGTCCTGGCGAGGCCATCGCCGCGAACCACACACCCATTAAGGCCACTATGGCGCTGAATGCCATCTAACACCCCCATACTCACATGTGTTTTCACTAACGCATGCCACTATAAGAGGCGTCTCACCTGCAGCGAAACAGGTAATTTAGCTTTGCGTGCGCGGCTTAATGGTCATGGTGTCAATGTTGACGTGCTCCGGCAGCGAGGCCACCCAACGCACGGCCTCAGCGATGTCTTCTGCGGTGAGGTTGAGTTCGCCGTCATACACCTGTACAGCACGTTCGGTGTCGCCCCGAAAACGATTGAGGGAAAACTCCGCCGTGGCTACACGGCCCGGGTCGAGTTCGGTGACACGAACGCCGTGCTCCTCGATACGAAGTGCACGGGAAATCACGCGCACACCGTGCTTAGCGGCGTTGTAGCCGGAGCCGCCCTCGTAGACGTTCCAACCGGCAACGGAGCCCATGTTGATGATGAGCCCACCCCGCAGCTTCGGCATGAGGGCTTGGATCATACGGACAGTGCCTAGGACGTTGACGTCGTACATCCACTGCCAGTCCTCTACGGTGGTCTCCACGAGAGGTTCCAAGCCCTTCGCGCCACCGGCGTTGTTGACCAAGAGGTCCACGCGGTCGAGGTGGGAGACGAACTCAGCCACGGACTCGTCCGAGGTTACGTCGAGGGCGTGCGCCTCGCCGCCGATGTCCTTCGCGAGGGCCTCAAGGCGCTCTACGCGACGCGCACCGACGACAACATGCCAACCGTCGGCCGCCAACGCTCTTGCCGACGCCTCCCCGATCCCCGACGATGCTCCTGTGACGACTGCTACCTTTTCCATGCGCCCTAGGATAGGACTTCTTCCAGCTCGGCGCAGATGTTTTCGACGATCCCGGCCTTGAAATCAGCCGGGGTGAAGGTGCCATCCTTCATGTCGGTATTCAGCGAGATATCCAGCTGGGTGCGCAGCTGCTTCATAGAGAAGTTCGCCATGATGAGGCGCCACGCCTCTACCGCGCGGATGCCGCCGCTGAAGCTGTAGCCCACATACGCAATCGGCTTGCCTACCCACTCGGCGCCGAGGGAATCGACGGCGTTCTTGAAAGCGCCCGGCACGGAGTGGTTGTACTCCGGGGTGACAAAGATATAGCCGTCGCAGGAATCGACAGCATCGGACCAAGCCTGCACCTGCTGGGGTTGCCCGCAAATCGTGGACACGTAGTGGAGCTACCTAGGGGTTAGGCAGCTATTTCTTTTCTGCTGTTGATTGCGCCGGCGTGGTTCTCGAAGTCGACGGGGCTGACCATTCCGAGTGCGGAGTGCCGGCGCCGACGGTTGTAGACGACTTCAATCCAGTAGGCAACAGCCTTGCGTGCAGCATCACGGGTAGGCCATCGCTTACGGTCGTAGAATTCAGTCTTTAGCGTCGACCAGAACGACTCGGCCATCGCGTTATCGAAGCACACACCAGTACGCCCCACAGACTGGGCAATGCCTAGTCTGCGGCAGACCTCCCAGAGCTTCTCGCTGGTGAATTGCGTTCCACGGTCAGCGTGAAACACCAGCCCATCAGGAACGTCACCGCGCAGCGTATGCGCCATCCGCAGGGCCCGTTCAACCAGGTGTGTGTCTTGAACACTATCCATAGCCCAGCCCAGTACCCTGCGGGAATGACCATCGCGGACCGCGCACAAATACAACCAGCCCTCACCGGTGCGCAAGTAGGTAATATCCGACATCCACACCCGATTCAGCTCACCAGTATCAAACATGCGCTTGACCAGGTCAGGAAGAGTTGACTTACGCTTGGCTTGAATCGTTGTCACTGGGACAAAGGCACGCGGTGAAATCCCTTCAATGCCCATCATGCGCATCCGCTTAGCCACAGTCTTGCGATTCAATGTGATCTGGTAGCGCTCGGTAAGTTCTGCGGTGATCCGCGGAGCACCATAAACCTCATCAGAGTCTTTCCAAATCTGATGAATCTTTCGGTCAACATCATCGTAAAATGCAACACGATCATCCTTTCCGGATAGTCGTTTCTGCTGCACATGGGCCCATTTGTAGTATCCAGACCGAGATACTTTTAATAGCCGTGCCATGCGTTTGATGCTGTAGTTTGCCTTCTCCTGCTGCATTAGTTCGAACTTTTCTGCTCGCGTTGCTTCGCGGCGAAGAAGGCTGTCGCTTTTGACAAAAACTCGTTATCCATCTTGGCCTCTGCCAACTCACGGCGCAGGCGAGCATTCTCAGCACGAAGATCAGCCTCACTCATCCCATCTGAAGCTCCTCGACGCTCACGCTCGAGTTTGACCCAGCGGCCTAAAAGCCCGGCGGAAACACCAATCTCTTTAGCCACATGGGCAATCGGGCGCTCTGACTCGATTACCAGGTTTGCGGCTTCACGCCGGTACTCAGGCGTGTACTTCTTGCGCTGTTGACTCACAATGAACATCCTCTCTTACGGACACAAGATCCGTACAAATAGGGTGTCCACTAAACGAGGGTAACCTCACTGCAGATCCTCGTAATTCTTGTTTGCCGCCATAGGAATGACGGAGGTGGTGAGGATCGGAACGTCGAAGGCCTTGAGGTCAATGAGCTCGTAGTCCACGTCGCGCCCCTGAGCGAGGTCGGTGACCCACTGGGCGATGGCCAGTCCGGCGCGGTCGTCGCGGGTAGAGCCGAGGATGATGCCGATTTTCGCCATAAGGATGCCTTTCTTAATTTGTTAACACGTCAACGTCTGAGGGTACGCCGATATGTCGACGCAATCGACAAGTCATCCAGATATGTCGAAAATTCTGAAAAAAATCGACATATCTGCTCAACATGTCTATTCTTTTACCATGCCAACCTATAGCCCGGACACCCCCTACAATGAGCTTCCACCCCTCCCCCCTGCAGAAGTGGTGGAAACCGTTCCCGTGCTTAAGGCCATCATCGATGCTAAGGAAAAACTGGCTGAACTGCGTACGGCCTGCCAGCTCATCCCTAACCCGGAGATCATCACCTCAACGATTCCACTGCGTGAGGCTCGTGCTTCCTCCGAGATTGAGAACATCGTCACCACTAATGACGAGCTCTTCCGTGCGGCGTGGCACGTCGATGCCGAGCCGACTCCTGCCACCAAGGAGGCTCTTCGCTATAACGCCGCGCTCCACGCTGGACTTTCCTCACTATCGCAGCGACCTCTATCAGAAAAGACAGCAAAAATCGTATGCAGCACCCTTCTAGATACTCAGGCCGAGGTGCGTTCACTTCCGGGCACGTTTATCGGTAACCCTGTAACGAAGGAGAGGCTCTACACCCCACCTGAAGGAAGGGAGATTATCGAGGACCATCTCGCAGCGTGGGAGGACTATATATATTGCAGCCACGACGTTGATTCCCTTGTAAAGATGGCACTGCTTCACTATCAATTTGAAGCAATCCATCCTTTCTACGATGGCAATGGGCGCACTGGACGAATCCTTAACGTCCTCTACCTCATCCAAGAAGATCTTCTTGAGCTGCCGGTTTTGTACCTGTCCGGGTATATCGTCGGAAACAAAGCAGACTACTATCGCCATCTCAACGCTGTGACAGCTAAGGGAGCATGGGAAAACTGGCTTCTTTTTATGATCCGCGGCGTTCACGCAGCGGCTGCCGACGCCTCCTCGATGATTACCCAGCTTCGGGCTATCCAGGAAAACACTGCGCAACGAATACGTTCTGCGGGCGTGATTAACCATCCCCTCGAGATGGCCGAGCTCATTCTTATCAAGCCCTATGTACGCATTACTGACGTGGTAGAGACGGGCTTCGTCAAACGCCAAACCGCCAGCGCGTGGCTGGCGCATCTCGTAGATTTAGGAATCCTAGAAGAAATCCAACAAGGCCGCTCCAAGGTTTTCCTTCACCGTGCCGCTCTCGATGTTCTGACTCGAGACTAAGAGGAGGGAATAGGATGGCTGACATGCATCACCCAGACGAAGGATCCTTTGAACGCATGACCAGCGGGCAGTGGTTCATGCCCGGTGTCAACGAGGAGGTCAGCGCCGAACATCGACGCGGCTTCCTGCTGGTCAAGGAGCTCAATGAGCTGCACAACACCAACCCAGAGCGCGCGAAGGAGATCTTGCGAGAGCTGCTTTCGCCCGAGTCCGAGGTTCCCGGGCTGCACGTCCCACTCAACTTGGAGTATGGCTGCAATGTGACCATCGGAAAGGGCGTCTTCATCAACTTTGGCGCGACGATCCTGGCGCAGGCGCCTGTAACCCTCGGAGATCACGTCATGATCGGTCCGAACTGCTCGCTTATTACCGTGGGGCATCCTGTCAACGACCATGAGATGCGAGCAGAAGGTTGGGAGATTGCGAAGCCTATCAGCGTCGGCGATAACACGTGGTTTGGTGCCAATGTCACTGTGCTGCCGGGCGTGACAATCGGCAAGAACTGCGTCGTGGGAGCGGGCACGCTGGTGACTAAGGCTATCCCGGATAACTCGCTGGTCTTGGGCTCACCGGGACGTGTGGTGCGCACGCTGGAGGACAACGAGAATAGGTGGGAGCGCCAGGATCTCGATGTTTGATCTCAAGGCGATCGGCAAGGGGCTTCCCGTCCTAGAGACCATTGATTCGCTTCCTTCGGACGGCCACGTCGTAGTCCAAGCTCCGCCCGGCACGGGTAAGACCACGCTTGTTCCACCGGCGTTGGCTAACCAGGTGGAGGGAAAGGTCCTCGTTACCGCACCACGCCGCGTGGCGGTGCGCGCTGCGGCCAACCGCTTGCAGGAGTTGTCCGGGCAGCGCATCGGCTATGCGGTGCGCGGTGATTCCCGGAAGGGTCAGGACGTTGAATTCGTTACCCCCGGCGTTCTGTTGCGCCGCCTGTTGCGGGATCCGGAACTCACTGGTGTTGATTCCGTAGCCATCGACGAGGTCCACGAGCGCCAGCTCGATACTGACCTCGTACTCGCCATGTGCTTGGAGTTGGCGCAGCTCCGAGATGACTTTCGGGTTATTGCCATGTCCGCGACTGTCGACGCCACCCGCTTCTCCCAGCTCATGGGGAATGCGCCCATCCATTCGACCGAGGCCATAACGTACCCACTCGACATTTCCTATGAACCGATTCCGGGACGCGCTGCAGGAGATCGAGACTTTTGGAAAGGCGTGGCCCAGGTTGCCGCGCGACAGCGCGAGTCCACGCTGGTCTTTGTGCCGGGAGTACGCGAGGTCAACCTGGTGTGTGAGGCACTCGCCGGCCATAACGTTTTTCCGCTCCACGGCCGCCAAACCACGCAGGAGCAGGACGCTGCGCTGTATACGCGAGAGCAGCGCATCGTGGTGGCCACCTCCATCGCCGAATCTTCGCTGACCGTGCCGGGCGTGCGCACCGTCGTCGATGCCGGTTTATCCCGCGTGCCCAAGCGAGATGCGCAGCGCGGGATGAGTGGGTTGGTGACGGTGTCGACGTCGAAAAGCAGCGCCGATCAACGCGCCGGACGTGCCGGACGTGAGGCGCCCGGCACCGTCGTCCGCTGCTATTCACAGGAGGACTACCAGCACTTTTCTCCGCACGTGATTCCAGAGATCCTTTCCGCGGACCTCACGCAGGCGGCGCTGTTCATGGATTGTTGGGGCGCGGGACCGGACTTCCCGTTGCTTGATCAACCGCCGAAGGCTGCGCTTGTCGACGCCCACCGCACCCTAGATCTGCTTCATGCCACTGAAGAGTTGGCGCTGCTGCCGACGCACCCACGGTGGGGCGCGGCACTGTTGAAGTACGGTGCGGGGGCGGCGCAGACGATTGCCCGCCTGGATGATTCGGATCCGAAGCGGCTTGCCCGCCTGGTGCCCAACAAAGGTCCGGTGGACCCAGGCGTGGTGGTCGCAACTGCCTTCCCGGAGTTCGTGGCAAAGCGCGTAGGTGACAAGGAGTATTTGTTGGCGAGTGGCACCCGCGCGCGGTTTCTCGAGGATGGTCACGAGTGGTTGGCGGTGGCGGAGGTGTCGTTGGCACAATCTCGAAACGCCATCATTCGTGAAGCAGTGCCGATTGCGGAAAAGGACGCGCTCGAGATCATCGGCGTGACGGAGGAAACCCGAGCTTTTCTCGACGGCCCCAAAGTGCGCGGCGTACGGGTGCGTGCGGCAGGCGCCATCGTGCTGTCGGAAACCCCAGTGAAGGTCTCCGGTGATGAGGCGGTGGAGGCACTACGCAACTCCGGACAGGGTTTAAACCTGTTTCACTTCAGCGACAAGGCCCAGAACCTGCGGGAGCGTATGCGGCACTTACACGCTGCATACGGTGAGCCATGGCCGGACGTGGACGGTGATGATCTGAGCTGGCTGGAGCCGGAGCTGCACGAACTCGCTGAGGGGAAGCGCCCAGACATGTACCCGGCGCTGCAGCGTCTGCTGCCGTGGCCCGAAGCTAGCCGCTTGGATGAGCTCGCGCCGGAACGGTTATCGGTTCCGTCCGGACGTGCTGCGAAGATCGATTGGTCCGGCGAGCGCCCCGTGGTCTCCATCAAGTTGCAGGAATGTTTTGGGTTGGCGGAGTCTCCCGAATACTGCGACCATCGCGTGCAATTTCATCTGTTATCCCCCGCCGGCCGGCCACTTGCCGTCACCGATGATCTAGCGAGCTTCTGGTCCGGGCCCTATGCCGGTGTGCGCGCGGACATGCGCGGGCGCTACCCCAAGCACCCGTGGCCGGAGGATCCGTGGAATGCGGTGGCAACCGCAAAGACGAAGAACAGGATTTAACCCCACTGCTGCCAGGCCAGGTACACGCTCATCACCACGACGAGAGTGAGGAGTGCATAGCGGATGAGCTTCGCACCGCCGCCGAGCACTGTTCGCGCGCCCAGCTGCGCACCAATGATATTGGCCGCTGCGAGAACAAGTGCTAGGCCCCATACCACGTGCCCGCCCACGATGAAGACCACGAGCGCGCCGACGTTGGTACATGTGTTGACCACCTTGGACATCGCGGCGGAGGTAAGGAAGTTCTGGGAAAAGATGGCGGTGAAGGCCATGATGAGGAACATGCCGGTGCCGGGCCCAAAAATACCGTCGTAAAAGGCAATGGCCGCCACGGCGGCTAACCCGGTCCACGTGCGCCAGCCGCCGCGGATACCGTCTCCTTCGCCGCTCCCGAAGTCTGGGCGAAAGGCCACGAAAATGCCGACTGCCACCATGAGCACGATGATGACCGGCCGCATGACGTCCTTGTCCATGAGTGCGGCTGCTGCAGCGCCGAGCCCGGAGCATAGGAGGGCGATAAGGCCCATACGGATGAGCTCGCTCTTCGGCGGGCGGACCTTCTTGACGAGCGTTACGGCAGCAGATGCTGTGCCCGAGACCGCTGCCACTTTGTTCGTGGCCAGGGCTGTAGCCGGTGCAAGCTGGGGCGCGACCGCCAGAATGAGCGGAATGAGCACGAGCCCGCCGCCACCAATGACGGCATCGATCCATCCGGCCACGGCAGCGCCAATGGTGAGAATCGCCCAACCACTTAATCCGAAATCCATGTCCATCATTAAACTCGATTCCATGTCTGTTCGTACGAGATGGGTCATCGTGGCCCCGGGGTCAGCAGCACTCGGGGCATTGTTTAGCTACCTTCACGTACCCGCAGCCTGGATCCTCGGCGCCATCGTGGTCTCGGGAGCCATGGCCTTGACGACGGGCAAAGAACTCGCCGTTAATGAGCACTTTTATTCTGTCGCCCGCGGATTCATCGGAATGATGGCGGGCATACCTCTGACCTTAGTTCCTGCCTCCACCCTCATCGGCTTTGTGCCAGCCGCGGTGACGATGTCACTCATTACTGTTTTAATCGGCGTCGCTGGCGGTGTTCTGCTGCATCGTTCGCAGCCGAAGGATATTTCCTGGGAGACGGGTATTTTGTCGATGCTGCCGGGCGGGGCCTCCCTCATGCCGGCACTAGCTAGCGAGCTCGGCGCGGACTACCGCTACGTGGCGCTGACGCAATACCTGCGCCTTCTGGCGGTGTCGGTGTCGCTGCCGTTGGTGGTGTCGTTGTTGGATGCCCCCGCTGGTCACGGTGTCGACATGAGCGTCGACGGCGAGGCCACGTGGTGGGTAGTTCTGCTGACCCTCGCCATCGCTGTGGTTGGTGAACAGCTGGGCAAGCTGGTGCGTTTGCCCGCTGCTGCTGTATTGGGGCCGCTCATCGTGACGGTGCTGGTCGCGCAGGTTATTCCAGCCGGCCACACTCTGGAGCCGCTCTACGTGTTCAAGATCATGGCGTTTATGTCCATTGGCTGGGTCTGCGGTGGCGGGCTTTCAGTACCGGCACTGCGGGCCTTCGCCAAGCAGCTACCGGCGACGATCCTCTTCATCATTGTCGTGATCGGCGTGTGCGCGCTCACTGCTGTGCCTTTGACCACATGGCTGGACATAACCTACTTCGAGGCTTACCTCGCCACCTCACCCGGCGCGCTGGAGACGGTGCTCGCGCTATCGGCAGAAGGCGGCGCAGGACCAGCCGTGGTGGCCGTGCAGATTATTCGACTCATCATCGTGCTGGTCATCGCCGGCTACCTGCCGCAGATTTTGCGGCTATTCCGCAAGCGCCGCTAGTGGAACCACCCACACTCCATCTGACCGTTGGAAAGCTGGTCCGCTGGGAATAACCACGATGAGAGCGGCCGGTGGCAAGGAGACCTTCTCTGCCACTCTTAACAAATGTGCCGCCGCGGCATCGACCTCGTTGTGCGAAAGTTTCGCTTCAAATCCCACCCACGAGCCATCCCTGAGTTCCACTATCGCGTCAATTTCTTCGCGGCCCTTCATATCCCGCAGATGGAAGACGCCTCGTGCCCTTAATGCTTGAGCATAAACGCGCAGATCGTGCACCAGTTGCGCCTCAAAGAGAATGCCCAAAGTCTCTAGATCACCAAGCAGTTTGTCTGGCCCAACCGCCAACAATGCAGCTGCCAAGCCAGGATCCGCGAGCTGACGCTTCGGCATCTGAACCATGGTTGTCTTAGATCTCGTCTTTGGTGACCACGCGGGCTGGTCTTCAACTAGGAACAAACGTGTAGCAAAATCATGAATAACGTTGACGGTTTCTGCTGCCGGCATAGGAGTAGCACTGCTGAGCTCGCCAATGCGTTTACGAATCGCTGCAGCGGTGGCCGGTTGAGCAACTAGCCCCGCGTAGGCGCGAAGAAAAGACTGGAAACGGCGCGGATCGCGGCGCGGACCCCCAAGTTCCGGGTAGTCGTGCTCGCTCATCTCCGTGAGGTAAGACTCCATCCCCTCTTGGGCATCTAGAGGATCAAGGTCGAAAAACTCTGGGAAGCCACCGGCAACGATCCAGCGGGCATAATCCGCCACGGTGGCGTCCGTCCCAGCCGTGGGATCCTGATTGCCGGAAATAATCGCGCCTAGTGATACGCGCTCAGCCAAATCTCCACGCTCTGCCAGGCTCAACGTACGCAACTGAATCGAGCGAATACGCCCAGCCCCCGAATGGCGGGTGGCATCGTCATCGGGTGTCGAGGAACCCGTGAGGAGGAACTGTCCCTTTTCTCGCGAGTCATCGACCGCATGACGCACTTCGTTCCAGATAGCAGGAACAACCTGCCATTCATCGATAAGCCGGGGCCGCGCCCCTTGAAGCCCTAGTGCCGGTTGCATGCGAGCAACGTTTGCTTCAGGAGTGTCACGGTCAAGCTGAATGACAGACTTAGCAAACTGGCGCGCCGTCGACGTTTTGCCGCTCGCGCGGGGGCCTTTCAGGAAGAGGGCTCCGGCAACGCGAAGGCCTCTTTCTACTTCTGCATCAACAATTCGCGGCAGGTACATACCAGGTACCCTAGTCCGAAACATGGATAAATTACAGAGTCACTAGTGGATAAATCCAAGAGTCAGGTGTGGATAAATCCAAGAGTCAGGTGTGGATAAATCCAAGAGTCTGACAGCTAGTCCAGAATCGTCTCGCGCAGGATCGACATCGGCACTGAGCCCAGAGCCAATGCCTGGGAGTGGAAATCACGTACGTCCATCCCCTGTTCGACTGCGGCGTCGCGGGTCTGCTGCCACAGGCGCTGGCCCAAGGCATAAGACGGCGCCTGGCCCGGCCAGCCCAGGTAACGGGTGACCTCGAAGGAGAGGTTGGCATCGTCCATCGCGGTGTTCTCACGCATGAAGGTCTTGACGTGGGACTTGTCCCAGACACCGGACGCGGTGCAATCCGGCAGCGCCTTGCCCAAGTGGAGTCCGATGTCCACCACGACGCGGGCGGCGCGGAAGCGTTGGGCGTCGAGAAGCCCCATGCGGAAGCCCGGATCATCCATGTACCCCAGCTCCGCCATGAGTGCCTCAGCGTACAGAGCCCAGCCCTCACCGTGGCCGGAGTTCCACGTCACCGCACGGCGCCATAGGTTGAGATCCGGCTGGGTCAGCGCGGCACCAATCTGCAGATGGTGGCCCGGCGCGCCCTCGTGGTGGACGGTGGTTAGTTCCTGCCAGGTGTGGAAAAGCTCCTGGCCAGCCGGTACGGACCACCACATGCGGCCGGGGCGGGAGAAGTCATCAGACGGCGAGGTGTAGAAGATACCGCCGGTGCCGGCCGGGTCAATGCAGCACTCGATTTCTTTAACCGCCTCCGGGATGTCGAAGGCGGTGCCGTCGAGGTCCTTGATGACGCGGTCCGCGGTGGACTGCATCCACTCCACTAACGCGTCGGTGCCGTGCAGCTGGTAACGCTCCTCCTCGTTGAGTTTGCGCATAGCTGCGCGCACGGTGACGTCGGAGCCATAGAGCTCGTGGGCGATCTTTTCTTGTTCCGCCTTGATGGAGCGCACCTGGTCCATGCCCCACTCATAGGCCTCATCGAGGTCCACGACATCGCCGACGAAGAGCCTGGAGAAGCGCTCGTAGCGCTCGCGACCCACCGCGTCTTGCGATGGTGCTTGTGGTTGCAGCTCGTTTGAGAGCCAATCGGCGAACTCGCCGAAGGCTTCCTTGGCCGCGTCCACCTCTGGGCCCTCAACGCCAAGGTCCTCGAGCATGGAGCCGGCGTCGGCAAGCCGCTCGCATTGCACGAAGACATCGGAGATCTGGCGCTGCGGCGCCACCATGCCACGCGACGCCGCCTCCGTGAGGGACTCCCTGTAGCCGTTGAGGGAGGCCGCCACCTTCGACAGGCGCGAGCGCAACGCATCAAGCTGCTCCGGGGTGTCCTTCGGCATGAGCATGAGGGTGTCGCGGATGGTCTGCACCGGGGAGGCAATGTTGTTAAGGCAGCGGATGTCCTCACCGGCATGGTGTAGGTCAAGATCCAGGCAGAGACGGTCGCGCAAGACGGCGGCGGTGACGTAGTCCACCTCATCGAAGTCATCGTCATCATCAGACTCGTCGGTGGTGTCATCGAGGGCGTCGAGATCCGCCATCATCTCACGAGTGCGATCCGCCACGGAGGAGTAGTACTCCGGGGAGAAATCCTCCAGCTCCCCATCGAAGCCGGGAATTCCCCACGCGGTGGCATCGGTGGGCGTGAGCTGCGCGAGGTCGTGGACGAAGTTATCGCACGACGCGTCCAGCAGCGAAGGCTGGCGCTCTGCGTTCTGGTCAAAACTCATAAGGGCGAAGTCTAACGAAGATCCAGGGGGTTGGGCCAACCCAGCGCCGCCTTATTTACCAGGTTGTTAGCTAATTGTTGCTCCACTTACTTCCCGGGCTCGTCCATGATGCAAATTGATCCAGGACTTCAGCTGGAAACGGGCTGACCACGAGCGCGTCGAGGAAGCGTTTTTGAACGAACCCCTCCTGCACCATTGCGGAGTACATGTTTATAAACGGCTGCCAGAAACCGTTGACGTCTACTAGGCCCACCGGGCCATCAAGGTTGCCTAATTGTTGCAGGGTAAGCACCTCGGTGAGCTCCTCTAGAGTTCCCACGCCGCCCGGCAGGCACACGAAGGCATCCGCGAGTTCCTCCATACGCGTCTTGCGCTGCGCCATGGTGTCCACGACCTCGAGCTTGGTTACCCGCTGGTGTGACATCTCGTAATCGACGAGCTGCCGCGGGATTACTCCGATGACGGTGCCGCCGGCTGCCAAGCAGGAATCCGCGACGATGCCCATCAGGCCCACGTCACCGCCGCCATAGACCAGGGTGAGGTTGCGCCGCGCGAGCTCCTCCCCCAAAAGGTGTGCGGCTTGGCCATAGGCTTCAGAGTTTCCGACGGCGGAGCCGCAGTACACAGCAACAGAATCCATGAACACCACTCTAACGCAGGCACACTTCTAGACTATGATGTCTACTGAATCCCAATTTCTATTAGACAATGCGGTCTGGTGAATTTATACTTGCGCCATGATTAAATCTGGTCCCGTGTTCACTCGCCCCCGCACCCCGGCGGCGAAGTGCCTCCACATCATTCGACTCAATCCCGTTGTGACCCGCAGTGAACTTGTCGAAGCCACGGGGCTATCCCAGCCCACGATTACCCGCGCCACTGCCGCGCTGCTGGGCGCTGGGCTGATTCGCGAGCGCACGGATTTGACTCAGTCCCGCGGGCGCGGACGCCCCACCGTGCCCCTAGAGGTAGCGGATAATAACTGGATGCTCGCCGGCATTGCGGTTGGTACCGCCTTTACCCACATCGCCTTCTTCGATACCAAGGGGCGCACCCTCCGCGAGGAAGACGTGGCTACCCCGGTTTCGCGTTTGAGTGCAAGCGATGTCATCGAGCACATCATCGCTGGTGTCAATCGCCTCATGACCGGCCTGGATCTCCGTTTGGTTTCAGTCGGCGTGACCACCTCCGGAAGCGTCAACGAGGCCGGACGCATCACTGCCCACAACCTGGGCTGGGACGAGATGGACATCGCTAGTCGTCTGGAGTACCAGTTCGGCGTTCCGGTTGTCGTGTCTTCCGTCATCCCCGCCATCCTGGGATCCGAGACGCAGTCCGCGGAGCTGGGCGCGGAAAAGCCCGTCACGGTGCTCTACGCGGATGACTCCGTCGGTGCTGCGCTCACAGTCGGCGATGAAATTGTGCAGCTCGAACTCGACGGTGCTGACGCCCTGGCCACGCAGGCGATACTGAATGAGACCGGCGGAGACTCATTCCCAGACGTGGTGGCGAATGCTGATGAAGAAACGCGAGCGCTTCTCGACGACCGCGCGCGCTCCCTCGGCACCACCGCCGCTGAGCTGTTGACGGAGCACACGCCCGATACTCTCGTTGTGGCCGGCGGTGCCTTTTCGGATGATCCGGCGGCCCCGAAGCTCTTTGCTTCCGCCGTGCGCCAGGCCACCGATCACCCAGTGGAGCTGCGCATGATCCCCTCGCACACCGAAATTGTGCGCGCCTGCACCCGCGCTGTGGCGCTCGATCCACTGCTGCGCGTACCGCTGGAGCTCGGCCGCGAGGCGAAAGCTGCCTAAAAAGGGATCGAATTGATGCCCGTAAAAAGGTGCGCCTTGAGCCCGAGGCGCTGCGCGCCAGTGACGAAGTCGGGCCGATCATCGAAGAAGTGCGTGTCCTTGGCCTGCGCGCCCAGGGCATCGACGGCCACGAGGTAGGCCTCCGGATCTGGTTTAGCTACCCCGATATCGCAGCTCAGCGTCACGGCGGCGCATTCCTGAAGCCAGGTCTGCGTCTGGCGGATCCGGGTTCCCAGTACCGCCGGCACATTCGCTAGGATGCCGACGCTGTGGCCTTGACCGATGAGGTTTAGCACCGCACGAACTACCTGTGAGTCGGCAACCAGCAGGCGCTCAGTGTCCAGTTCGGTCGCGTGGCTGACGTCAAAGGAGTCCAGTTCAGTCAGCGCGCGGATGCGCCCCCAATATTGCGAATCACTCAGGTGCCCAGAATTATAAGCTGGGCGAAACTCCTCATAGAGCGACCAAAAGTGCTCCGGGTTTTCGGGACGGAGATAATCCTCCAGCTCAGCGTTCCCAGCGGGCCGCATGAGCACGCCGTAGAGGTCGAAGAGCAAAGTGGCCATGCGCCCAGTGTAGCCAGACCGCAATAGCGCCGGTCAGGGTGCCCGCCACGAAAAGCGGAAGCGACAGCGTGCCGTGGGCCCACAACGTCGAGATCGCTCCCACGAGGAACAAGCCGCCCACGCTAAACAAGGAGCGGCTCAGCGCCGTCGATGCCGCAGCCGCGCCCAACAAGAGGGCAAGTCCTGCAAACGGACCAAGCATGACGGCAAGAGCAAAGAAGAAGGTTCCCAGCGCCATGTTCGTTGCCGCCAGCCACGTGCCGCCGACCAATGCGATCACAAGGCCGGCCAGGGCACCGCAAATGAGCATCAGGCGCGTTGTAGTCATAAAAGAAATTCTCCCACCAACCGCAGGGGGCTGTGGGAGAATTCGTGCAAACTATATGGCTTCGTTACCGTTGCGCCAGCGAACCATCGATGCGCAGCAGGCCCGAGCCGTCATTGCCCACCAGCTTGAGCTGGTCAATGATCTCGGACACGGTGGACTCCTCCTCAACCTGCTCCTCGAGGAACCAGTTGATGAGGGCGCGGGAATCGAGATCCCCGGCGGCATCCGCGGTGCGGGCGATCTCCCGGATCTGCTCCGAGACCTTCTGCTCATGCGCGAGGGAGGCCTCAAAGGCATCGAGCGGGGTGGCGGCCTTGACGGAGCCGACCTGGATATCCCCCAGCTCGACGCGGTAGCCGCGGTCCAACAGGTGCTCGGCGAACTTCTGTGCGTGCTCGCGCTCTTCCTCTGCCTGCTTGAAGAACCAATCGCGCATACCCGGGAAGGACAGGTTGTCCATCTCGTAGGCCAGCTGGGTGTAAATCAGGGCTGCACCGTGTTCGTTATTGACCTGGGCGTTGAGGAGCGTTTGCAGTTTCTCATCCATAAGAGTTAATCCTTTCGTGTGTTGTTCCCACAATTTCGTGTGTTGTTCCCACAATACAGAAATTCTCTGGACGCGCTAGCAAGGCGATCTTAAGCAAACTCGCACGTCATAACACTTTTTCTGGTAGGTTTACCTAACCCAAACCAGAAATCCTCTGGTAACGCGCGAGGCTAACGCCATCGAGGCCGCGGAATTCCACCGCTACTCCACGACTTGCGTACTTGTTTTCCACGGATTCAAGCACCGCCACGGTTGAGGCATCCCAGATATCGGCCTCTGAGAAATCCACAATGATCTTGTCCACCGGCAGGGTGTAATCGAAGGCGTAGACCAGATCGTTGGACGACGCGAAGAAAAGCTGGCCGCGCACGGTGTAGACGTTGCCCTCCAGCTCCACCGACACCAGGTGCGCCACGCGGCGCGCAAAGGCCACCGAGGCGGTGAGGACGCCGAGGATCACACCGACCGCCAGGTTATTTGTCACCAGGGTGCCAATCACCGTCACGAGCATGACGAGGGTTTCGCTCAACGGCATGCGGTGAATCGTGCGCACCGAGTGCCAATCCACGGTGTGGAAAGACACCATGAACATGACCGCCACGAGCGCGGCCATGGGGATTTTTCCTACGGTATCGCCCAACACGAGGATGAGGATGAGGAGGAAGACGCCGGCGAGGAACGTCGACAAGCGCGTGCGCGCCTGGGATTCCTTGACGTTAATCATGGTCTGGCCGATCATTGCGCACACGCCCATGCCGCCGATGGCCGCGGCGAGCATGTTGCCGATGCCCTGGCCCACGGATTCGCGCGTCTTATCGGAGTGGGTATCCGTGAGGTCGTCGACAAGCTTGGCGGTCAGCAGGGATTCCATAAGGCCGACGAGTGCAACGCCCAATGCATAGGGAAGGCAGAGGAGAATAGTCTCCTTCGTCCAAGGTAAGTCCGGAATAACAAAACCGGGCAGGGAGGTCGGCAGCTCGCCTTGGTCCGCGACGTTGGGAACCTGCCAGCCGAAAATCACAGTGAGTGCGCTAACCACGATAATCGCGACGAGCGGGGCGGGGATCACCGTGGTAATCCGCGGCCACACCACCATGATGACGAGGCCTAGCGCGACAAGGGGGTAGACCAGCCACGGCACCTGCCACAGGTGGCTCAGCTGCGCCGTGAACATGAGGATGCCCAGGGCGTTGACAAACCCCAGCATGACGCTGCGGGGGATGAAACGCATGAGCTTGGCGACGCCCAGCACTGCCATCACTACTTGGAGAATTCCCGCCATCCAGATGGTCAGCAGCACGTACTGCAGGCCATGCTCGTGGGCAAGTGGTGCGATCACCACGGCGACAGAGCCAGCTGCAGCAGAGATCATGGCCGGGCGCCCGCCGGTGATGGCGATGGACATCGCCATGATGACGGAGGCGAAGAGCCCCACCTTGGGGTCGAGTCCGGCGAGGATGGAGAAACTTAAAACTTCCGGGATGAGGGCGAGCGCAACAGCAAGCCCGCCAAACACCTCCTTGCGGAAGCGGGCGGGCGAGCTAAAGGCCGCGCGGAAAGACCCGGCTGCGTGCTCCGACACTAGTGGCCGTCTTTGAAAGAGCCGTCGCGGGTGATGACTGGCAGGACGGACCATGCGAAGTTGATCCACTGATCGGTCTTCTTCCACGAGAAGTCCGGCTCAAAGATGGTGGTCGGCTTCGTGTAGATCACCGCGGACTTGACCTCGGACGCGGTCTGCTCGAGCAGGTTGACCACGAGGTCGAGGGTCTTGCCGGAATCCGCCACGTCATCAACGACGAGGACCTTCTTGCCCTTGAGCGAATCAGTGTCCAGCTGCGGGTTAAGGAGAATCGGCTCCGGGAGGGTCTCACCGATATCGGTGTAGAACTCCACGTTGATAGCACCCATCTCCTTGACCCCGATGGCGTAGCCAATAGCGCCGGCTGGGATCAATCCACCGCGGGCCACGCCCACGATAAGGTCGGGGAACCAACCCGAATCCACGATTTCTTGGGACAGGGAGCGACTGGCCTCACCGAAGACCTCCCACGTCAGGTTCTCGCGTTCCGGGTTCCACCACTCCGGGGTGCTCATCGTCTAGGTCTCCTTCGCCAGATTGTGCATTTCCCTCAGTCTAATCATCAACCTCAGCGAAACGGTACCTCTCCTACCGTTCGGCGCAATTTGCGGGTGCGCAGCCGCTCCGGATTTTCCGCCAAAGCCTCCACCGCGCGCACCGCGCACATCACGTGTGCCTCCTTCGAATTGGAATAAAAGGCCTGCGCTTGGGCGGGAAGCTTGGGCACGGCATGCAGAGGGAGATCGGAGACCGACAGCAGCGTGCCATAAGGGATGCGGTAGCGGTAGCCGTTGGCGGCGAGGGTGCAGGATTCCATATCTACTGCCACCGCGGTGGAGTGGCGCAGCCACTCCCACAGATCACGGGAGGTGCGCCATTCCCAGTTGCGATCATCGGTGGAGAGCACCGTGCCGGTGCGCATGAGCGAATTGTCTTTTCCATAGACCTCGTCGACGGCGGCCTCCAGCATGCGCTGGATCTCCGGGATGGCGGGAATCGGGTTGCTGGTGGTGACGGTGCCGTCGAGGATGTGGTCTTCGCGCTGATAAGCATTGCCCAGGATGAGGTCACCGATGCGCATGCGGCCATCAAGCCCTGCGCAGTGGCCGATCATGATCCAGGCCTCCGGGCGCAGGACTGCCAAGCAGTCCGTGATGGTTTTGGCATTGGAGGGGCCGACACCGATGTTGATCATCGTGATGCCATCGCCGCCGGCGGTGATGAGATCAAAACGTGGCATCTGGTAGCGGGAGGTGAGGGTGAGCTCGTCGACGTCGAGAAGCACCGCGTCATTGGGGTGGATGGTCTCCCCCGTGGGCAGCACGAGCGCGGTGTAGCGGGAGTCTTCCCGCGCCAATTCGCGCAGCCCGAACTTGACGAACTCGGTGGTGTGCATGGCGTAGTTGGTGAACAGGATGTACTTCTGCACGGTGTCCACCTCGATGCCGGTGTAGTGCTCGATGCGGGCGCAGGCAATGTCGAAGCGCTGCGCACCAAAATGGAACAGTGGTTTTTCCTTGCCGTGGAAAGCCTTCCAAGCGCCGTCCACGATTCCGTCATGCACCGCATCGAGGGTGGGCCGGGGGATGTCGCCACGGTCCTGGGGAATCTGTGTAATCCCCCGAATATATTCCGGCGGGATGCGCTCATCCGATTGACCGACGTAGAGATCGCACAGGTAGTTGTTGGTGAGCCGCGTGAGCTGCTCTGTCAGGTAATCACGAATCAGCCATGGTTTGGATATCACCGCCGAGTAGCGGCCCTCTTGGTCCACGTAACCGAAGGGCTCGGAGCGGTCGATGGGCGTCCACTGGCGTACATGCACGGTGATCTTTGGGTACACCACGTGGCGGTAGGCATCGTGGTCCCCTGAGGCCAATGCTTCACGTGCCAGCGCACAGGAACTGTCATAGAGCTCGCAGAGACGAGCAACCGCTTCGTTGACGGAGTGGACATGCTGCAGGTCGGTCATGCCCGCGAGTGTATCCATGAAAGAAGCCCGCCGCGGTGAAGCGGCGGGCCCTATCCCCATGACTAATCCGGTAACGCGTACGGTGTGGAGCTCACCGCCGTTCCGTATTAGGCAAGCCTTAGCTTAGTACGAAAGTTGGATAGGGGTCAAGAGTAAACTGAAATTTCATGACCCCACTCCCCCTCGGTGCCCGCAGACGCCCACGCGGCGTCTACGAAGACGACTGGTCCGCGCGCCCTACCGCCGAACGCCCCTGGCCGGTTGTCTTGATCCACGGAACCTGCGACAGCAAGGGAATATGGCAGGTTCTCGCAGACATGCTCCGCGCCGCTGGCTGGGCCACCTTCGCCCCTGACTACGGGACCCGCGCCACTGGCCCCCTGCAGGAATCCGCTCGGCAGCTCGACGCCTACATCAACGCCGTCCGCACCGTCACCGGCGCGGAGCAGGTGATTCTCGTGGGCCACTCCCAGGGTGGATTATTGGCTCGGTACTGGATGCGCATGCACGATAGCGCGGAGTTTGTACGGCACGTGGTGTGTATCAGCTCTCCCAATCACGGCACGACCCAGGGTGGAATCGCCAGCCCCCTCTTTCGCAGCGAGAGGCAGGAGGAGGTGGCGCGCTCGCTTATCGACGGCTGGTTTGGCCCCGCCGGCATGCAGCAGGTCACCGGCAGCGAGATTGTTGAGGCCACGAACCGCGGCAGCGAGGTCGAACCCGGGGTGAGCTATACGTGCATCGCCACGCGCGCCGACGCCATCGTGGTTCCACCAAACACCTGTTTCCTCAATGGCCCGAATGTCCACAACGTCTATATCCAGGACATCGAGCGCCTTGCGATTATTCGCCACGAGGATATGCCCATGGATAAACGGGTATGCCAGTTTGTCCTCGAGGAACTGGAGCGGCTCTAGAGCTCCAGCTCGTCGAGAACCGCATCGAAAGCCGGCCCCACCTGGGTCCGCCACAGTGTGTCCACGCGGTCATCCGCGCGCCCTGGCCCTCCATTGATGGTGGCCACGCGCTTGCCCTGTTTCTTTGCCTCCAGAACGAAGCGGAAGCCGCTCATCACCGCCAGCGACGAGCCGGCTACCAGCAGGGAGTCAGACGCGTTGACCATCGCGTAGGCGGCGTCCTTTTTAAAAGTCGGAACGGGCTCGCCGAAATAGACCACGTCTGGTTTGAGGCGCTGTGAGCCGCACCGCACGCAGCCGGGCATGACAAATTCTTCGACCGCTTCTTGGCTGAGGGCAACGTCGCCGTCAGGGTTAACGTCCTCTTTGTTGACTGCCCAGCGTTGCAGGTAAGTCGGGTTGGCTGTGGCGGCGCGGGCGTCGTAGTCCGCGCGTGGTTCTTCGTACCCGCAACTCAAGCACACCACGTGCTGCATGTCCCCGTGCAGGGCAATGAGGTTGCGCTGCCCGGCTTCCTCGTGCAGGCCGTCCACGTTCTGTGTGACGACACCCGTGAGGAGCCCGGCGCGCTCGAGTTCGACCAACGCGTAGTGCGTGCGGTTGGGGTGTGCAGCTTGCATGACCCGCCAGCCGACGAAAGCACGCGCCCAATAGCGGTGCGAGGCCTGCGGATCGTGCAGGAACTCCTGGTAGGTCATGGGGCGGTGCCGGCTGAGGGAACCGCGCGGGCCGCGGTAGTCGGGCACGCCCGATTCCGTGGATACGCCCGCGCCGGTGAGGACCATGACGTTGCCGCGGCGCAGTTGATCGGTGACGGCGTCCAGTGCTTGTTGTGGGGGAGTCGGCTCAGCGATCTCGGCGACGACCCGGGAGATGGAGCGCAACGCGGACTGGTGAGCGTGGGCAACGGCGGGATCCATGGTGCCCCAGCTTACGGGAGAGCCTCCTCGTAGAGATGATCTGAGTCGAGCTCGCCATGGCGCGAACAGCGCGCGTTCCAGCCATCCGGGCGCACCTGCACCACCATGCGGCGCCCACACAGCTGGCAATAGCGCGGGACGTCCAGGCCCGCTGCGGCCGCTGGGTGCAAAGTGAATTCCTCGCTTAGTGGTTTCCCCGTGTTGGGGTGGAACAGCGGCTCATCGCCAGCAAGGACGGCGGCGGCCAGCTCCGTCGAGCTGTTCATCAGAGCGCCTTGATGGGCAGGTCGATGCGGCCGAGCATGTCGACGTCCTTCTCAATCTGCTTGCCCAGAGTGGTCAGGTAGTTGCCGGCGATGATGGCGTTGATGCCGCCGAGCAGCCCCTTTTCGGTTCCGTCATCACCCAGGGAGAGCTCGCGGCCGCCCGCAAAACGGAGGGTTACAGACGGCATGGCCAGGCGGAATGCGGCCACTGCGCGCAGTGCCTCACCGAGCGGGACCAACGGGTAGTTCGCGAATGGTGTGCCCGGGCGCGGGTCGAGGAAGTTCATCGGCACCTCGCAGGGCTCGATCTGGGCCAGCTGGTAGGCGAACTCGGCGCGGTCTTCTAGTGATTCGCCCATTCCGATGATGCCGCCGGAGCAGATCTCCATGCCGACTGCACGGACGTTCTCGAGGGTCTCTTTGCGCTCCTCCCAGGTGTGGGTCGTGACCACGTTGGGGAAGAAGGACTTGGAGGTCTCCAGGTTGTGGTTGTAGCGCTGGGCGCCCATGTCCTTGAGGCGCTGGGCCTGCTCGCGGGTGAGGGTGCCCAGGGACAGGGAGATTTCGATATCAACTTCATCGAGGATGGCCGGGATGGCCTCGGCAACCTGGGACAGGAGGTTCTCGTCTGGGGCCTTAACGGCCGCCACGATGCAGAACTCCGTGGCGCCCGTCTTAGCGGTCTTCTTGGCGGCCTCCACCAGCTCCGGGATGTTGAGGCGCGCGGCACGCACGGGGGACTCGAAAAGGCCCGACTGCGAGCAGAAGTGGCAGTCCTCCGGGCAGCCGCCGGTCTTAATGGAGATGATGCCTTCCACGGAGACGTCCGGACCGCACCACTTGAGGCGGGTTTGATGCGCGATGTCCGCAATCTCTTCCAGCTGCTCATCCGGGATCTGAAGGACCTGCAGCAGTTCTTCTTCGTTCAGGCCGATGCCCTGCTCCAGGGCCTTCTCGCGTGCGATATCTACGATGCTCATGCGGGAAACCTTACTTGAACACCGTTCAAGTTGTGGTAAATCCGCGTGTTTTGTTCGGTCCGGACTAACCTCTAGGCCATGGATTCCACGCTCTATGACGACACCCTCGCGCTACTCCAGGAGCTTATTCGCAATGCCTGCGTGAATGACCTCACGCCTGACTCCGGCAACGAGGTCCGCAACGCGGATACTCTGGAGAAGTTCTTCAACGGTACCCCGGTGGAGATTCAACGCTATGAATCGCACCCAGGCCGCGTGACCATCGTGGTGACCGTTCCGGGTGACCCGGACAAGGAGCCGCTGACGCTCATGGGCCACACGGATGTCGTGCCCGTCGACGAGCCCAAGTGGACCAAGCCGCCCTTCGACGCCGTCATCGAAGATGGCAAGCTCTACGGCCGCGGCGCGGTGGACATGCTCTTTATTACGGCGACGATGGCGGCGGTGGTCAGGGACGTCGCCAAGCGCGGCAATCCCGGCGGCACCCTGGCGTTCGTAGGTATGGCGGACGAGGAGGCCCGCGGCGGTTTGGGCTCCATCTGGATGGACAAGCACCACCCGGAGGCCTACTCGGTGCGCAACTGCCTCTCGGAGACCGGCGGCAGCCACCTGCCCGGCGCGCTCGGCTTCAACGTCGGCGAAAAGGGCGCAGGCCAGCGCCGCCTGCACGTGCACGGCGATGCCGGCCATGGCTCGACGCCCTTCGGCAAGGACTTTGCCATCGTCAAGATTGGTGAGGTCGCTCGCCGCATCGCGGCCGCGGAGCCGCCCGTGGCGACGGATGAGGTGTGGCAGGGATTCGTCAAGACCTTCCGCTTCGATCCCGCAACGGAGGCAGCGCTTCTCGACGGCTCCGCTACCGCCGCAGATTATGAGAAATTCGGTAATTTGTCTGCCTACGCCCACGCCTTTTCGCACACGACGATTGCCCAAACCGTCCTGCGCGCGGGTGGTGCCATCAACGTGCTGCCCTCCCACGCCTACCTGGAGATGGACATCCGTCCCTTCCCTGGCCAGACCCAGGAGGAGCTTGATGATTTCCTACGTGAAGCGCTCGGCGATATGGCCGACGAAGTAGAGATCGAGCACCTTATTACTGAGGACGCTACACAGTCCTCCACCGATACCGAGCTGTGGCGCTGCATCGAAGAGACCGCCCACGAGTTCTTCCCAGAAAAGAAGGTGTTGCCGGTACTGGCCACGGGTGGCTCCGACCTGCGCGTAGCACGCCGACGTGGCGGCAATGCCTACGGCTTCGCGCTGCACGCCGAGGATCGAGACATGGCCAGCGCGAACTCGCAGCTGCACAGCCACGACGAACACCTGTACTTGGAGGACTTGGATTTGACCGTGAAGGCGTATTCTTCGCTGGTGGATCGTTTCTTGAGCCGCTAACACAAAAGTGTAAAAGCTGTGGCACAATGTGGCGCATGAGAAATAAGCTTGTCCTGTGCTCCGTTGCTGCCGCCATCGGCCTGTCCGCCCCTACCGCCTCCGCCGACATGGTGGATGACTACCTGGCTAAGGTCCCGGCCGGCCAGATCTCCTGCGAGCAGGCCACCAAGTACTACACCAACCCGTCCGACTACAACAGCAAGAAGTCCCAGGCGCTCGCTGCCGCTAACTTCCACCCGCGCGGCGGCGAGATCCGCGACGCCGTCGCCCGCGCCGACGAGGCCATCGCGCGCTGCGGCCTGAATGGCGGCGGTGGCAACGCTGCTAACAATGGTGGTGCCCCAGCCAACAACACTGCCCCAGCTAACAACACCGCGCCTACCAACAACGGTGGTACCCCAGCCAATAACGGCAATAAGGCCCCGACAAACAACGCTTTTCCGACGATTCCGGTGACCTTCGGTAACTTCACCATTCACGTCCCGGATATCGTGGCGTACCTCAAGACCCTCGTCGAGGGCACCCCGCTGGCCCAGCTTTTGCCGTAGAAAACTAGCGGAAATACGTCCCCGCGTGCAGCGCGCAGCCGGTATTGAAGGCATGCCCGCACGCGGGGCATTTGTATGACGAATACTCAGCGTATGTCATCGTTCGGCCGCAGGCCCCGCACATGACGCAGAGCTCGTCCTTCGGCATGGGTCCAAAATCATGATCCGTTAACTCCGCGTGGCAGAGCGAACACGCGAACCAGCCGCCGCAGGTGTGGCACTTGTTCGCAACGACGTCGACTAGCGTGTGCCAGTGGCGGCACCGGCCCTCCGCGTCAATCGCTCCGTGGATCATGGCCACGACTCTAACAGCCGCGCCATCGCCCGGTGGGCCGGCGTGATGTCCATGCGCAGGCGGCTCTCCAGCAATTCCGCAGGGAAATCAGCGGGGAGAAGCTGTGCGGGGAAGGGCGGGGTGCGGCGCAGCGCCGCGAAGGCGGCGGCGTGGCGGCGCGTAGTTTCGACGACGATGCCAACGTCATCGGTGGGCAAAGGGGGAACGTCGCCCAGCGCGCTAATACGGGCAGCACTGTCCTCGAGGTCCCACGCGGTGGCGATAACGTCGCGGGCAGTGTCCTCATCCACGGACCAGGTGCCGATAAAGGTTTTCTGCGCCCACTCCCCCGGCGCGTGGGCGCCCACCAGGACTCCGGGCCGCAGCTGCCGGAAACCGCTGGCATGGGCGGCGCGCAGGAAGGCATCTTTCTCCGCACGGCGATCCTCGCCGATATCGAAGATCACCGTGTGAAACGCCCCCTCCCACTGGAAGTCGCGCGGCGAACCTAGGTGACGAAACTCCGCAAGGTAGTCCCCCACCATGGAATACACGGAACAACGCCCCGCTCGGCGCGAGGATAGGTCGCCCGCGCGCACCATACGGGATAGATACGTGCGCGCACCGGCCGGCGACAGACCCAGCCCAGTGAGGATCGGTGTCAGCACAGGCCCGGGGAGCTCCTCGCGGCGGGCCAACCCACAGAGGTATCCAAAAGTTCCTGGTCCAACGTCAGCCATGCCCCAACCCTAGGGTTTTTATGTGTCAGAAACAAACCGATTCGTATGTTTTGTGGCACACTATGTGGCATGAGTCTCAATCCACGCCTGCTCAACTTCCTCATCCTCGGCGTCTTCGACGTCGGCCTGGCCATCCTGCTATTCCAGATCGTCGATTCCACAACCAACAACCACGTCTATGCCTACCTGGCCGCCAGCATCGGCCCCCTCGTCGGCGGCATCATCCAGCATGTGCGCCAGAAGTCTTTTTCTGGGATTTCTGCGTTGATCCTTGCCTTCAACGTTGCTGCGGCGTTGGCCACGCTGGTCGGTGGCACCGATGAGCGCCTCCTGCTAGTTAAAGGCAGCGTTGTTACCGGCATTATTGGCTTGCTCTTCCTCGGCAGCCTGGCCCTTGGAAAGCCCCTTGCCTTCTACTTTGGCCAGCGCTTTGGCACCGACGGCACAAAGGAAGGCGTCGCCTACTGGAACGGGTTGTGGAAATACCCGACCTTCCGCGCCTCCCAGCGCTACATCACCATCGTGTGGGGCGTCGTGTTCCTGCTCGAAGCCATCATCCGCGTCGTCGCCGCCTATTCCCTCCCCTTCACCACCGCCTACTGGCTGTCGAATGCGTTGCCCTTCGTGGCCCTCGCTATCTGCCTAACGGCCACCTTCGCCATTGCTGCACGCGCCCGCAAGTCCGCGCCGACCCCGGCCTAGCGCGTGAGCCCCCACAGAATCTGCTCGTGCACGCGCGGGTCATGGGGCAGCTGCCCATGTTCGACCGGGGCCGATTCCACGTTGACCACATCCGCCCCCGGAACAGCGCTCAGCTCAGAGGTCTGATTCGGCGTCACAGTGCTATCCGCCGGCGAGTAGATGGAGGTATAGGTGAGGCCGGACGCGGTGTCCGGCAACTGGTTGAGATTCTCCATGAACTCCGAACCCTCCAACTGTTGAATGCCGGCGCTGGTACCCACGAATTTGACCACGCTGGGGGCAATTTTGGCTGCCGTGCTTAGCGACGTTGCTCTGCCACCCCACGTCGTCCCGTGAAAATTCGCGCCGATGGTGACCACGCGGTTCACTTCATCGGGCGAACCGTAGAGCTGGGTGAAGGTCTTGGTGTGCAGGCCGCCCTGGGAGAAGCCCACGAGGTTTACTTTGTGTGCTCCGGTGACCTCCCGGATGTGCTCTATCTGCCTGGCTATTTCGCGCCCAGAGGATTCTAGATCCGAAATCCCCTTCAGGTAGTCATAGGCGTTCTGGTAGGCCACGTCCTCGGCGCCATAATCGAAGGCCCAGACGCACATGCCCTGGTCCTTGAGTGTCGGGATGAGGTCGTTCCACTCAGCCGAGTTAGCCGAGGTTCCGTGCAGCAAAACGACCGGCTCGGTAACAGGACCCGTGGGCTGGCAGTCGGGATCGTTGATGCCGAGACCCTGCGCGGCGGAGGTCTCCATGGTTTGAGCATGGGCCGGAACGGGGGCCGCAGTGGCGAGGAGAATAGCGAGGAAGGCACGCTGCAGGAAGCCGTTTTTCATAAGGAGACAGCTTATCGCCGATCCCTGAGCATCTGCTGTACGGTTCCTGTATGCCTGCCGAACTACCAGGAGGAAAGGCTGCTCAAGCTGCTGGAGCGCTTGGATTCTTTCTTTTGGGTCTGGGCGTGTTTCTTTGCTTCCTCGAATGCTGCGGGCGAATCGAAGTCATCGTAGCTATCCATCAGCGTTCGCAGAGACTGCAGATTCGGATAGATTTCGCTGTGCCACATGTGACGGCGCGTGCCATCGGTGCACTCCTCGTTTTCTTCACCGCCGGTGTGCACCGCGAAGATCATGGTGTCCTGGTAGAGCGGCGCGCCGGAATCTCCGTTGCACGTGCGCGAAGCAAACATGGAGCGCGATTGGATGAGATTATCGAAATCGTAGCCTTGAATCTCCCCAGCGACCCCAGTCTCTTCGACGCGGACCACGGCCTCAGAGGCAAAATTGTGCATCCCTCCGTAGCCCACGAGGAAGAGCGAGTCATTGACGCGCAGCGGCCGCGAGGGCAACTCGAAGGCTTCCGCGTCCATGGGTTCCGCTTTCAGCAGGGCGACGTCCGACTTCTCTGCTACCGGGGTGGAGGCGAGCACCTTGGCGTTGTCACCATCCGCCTGCGTGAGACGCAGGTCGCGGCCCAAGCAGTGTGAAGCAGTAAGCCACCAATCATTGCCGATGTACCCCGCGGAGCACTCGCGTTTGCCGTTTCGCCACAGCGCCGCGACGCGGTCATCGCTGGCTGCAACCGTGCTCGTTGCCTGTAGAACCCCGGGGACGTTCGCAGAAGTGGGGGCGCCAAACAGGGAGGACGTCACTGTCACGATGATGGAGAGCAAGGAAGCGAGAATACCAGGGAACACAAGGCGTAACTCTATCAGTGTAATCGCATGCGTGCTCACCGCACACCACGGCATATCATTAGGACCTGTGATGAAGCGATTTCTCTCTCTTGCCGCTGCACTCTTCTTTCTCAGCGGCTGTTCCTCTCTCGACGTTGAATCCACCCCTGCGAGTGAGACGTCGCCAAGCACAAGCACCAGCGTTACTGAAGACGCCCCACAGCCCACCCTCCCCGCTACGGAGGAAAACGTCGAAGGCGTCAACATAGATCAACCACAAGAGGAAGTCATCGGCTTCACCGAGGCCCCCGGCGCGGCGCAGCCTACTCCGATGGAGAAAACCATCGAGTCCTGCGGTGATGTCTCGCTGCACGAAACCGGTACGACATTCTTCAGCGATGGAACCTCTGGCTGGACGCAACAGTGCTCGGACGAGATGCTGGCTGCGAATCCTCCAGTTCAAGAAGCCGCCGCGGTGTATGAAGCACCCGCCGTGCAGGAGAACTATGTTCATCCCGGCGCGTATTGCAGCGGCGGAAGCGGCGTATCAAAGAGAGGTGTCCCGATGACGTGCGCACCTGCTTCTGATGGCAGGATGCGCTGGCAAAGCGCGTAACCTCATTCCGGCAGTTGAGGGCCTTTACCCTTCTTCCACAACGCAAAGGCGATGCCTCTGCGAATCAGTGCTGAAAGCCCCACGGGTAGGCAGCACAGGAAGGGCAAAGCGATGAGCATCTGCTCGATCCAGCCGAAGAGACCAACCGCCCCGATAACGACGAAAACGGCATCCAGGCGGAAATCTGTAATGACCTTCCGCTGCATGGGCAGGGAAACAAGGTAAGCAATTCCCAGAAACACGAGTGCGGGAAGAAGCACAAAGACTGCAAGGAAGCCACTCTCAGCATCAGTTCCTTGCGTATCGACGAAAAAGAGGGCCACCAGCAGCCCAACAAGCACGAACTCCACAAACGGTAACCGCAGCACAGGGAAATCTATAAGCCGCGGTGGCAGGGCGGAAGCGGGGCCGAACATACCGACAGTCTAGGTAAAATCATTTCCGCGTGGGCTTCGCCAAAGCTTTTAAGCCTTGCGGAGCGTGAACTCAACGACGTCGACTTCGTCGTCCTCAGCTAATCCGGGATAGTGAGTATCAAGCGCTTCATGAAGCTCAGCAAGAGAGCCAAAGCCATCTCTTCGGGCTTGTTCCTCCGTCAAGGACCTCCGCTGGGTAGAAACAACTGACGTGACCGCTGCGGGAATGGTGACGACCTCTCCGGATTCTTTCTCAAAGACAATCTGGGCGCTTCCTTCATGGAAGGGATCATCCACCCGAATGGTTTGTTGCTTTTCTCCGCTTCGAATTGATTCCTCGTAACCTTCCCACATATAGATGCGTTGCTCTTTGTCCATGTCACGCCAGTTATATGCGAACGGTAAGAGCTCTTCCACAGTGAGTGCTTCAAGTCCATTGCTTCCGCGCACGATGCACCGGATAGACGGATCAGTATCAAATAGCACTTGGCGGCACTTTCCACAGGGCGAAAGCACCTGGCCAGTCGGACCGTGGACGGCGACTACCGCTCGGATCGGATCCTCTGGATGACTAGCAGCGTGGTTAGCTAAGGCCGAGATTTCACCACAGGGGCCACCGAGAAAATGATATGCGTTTAAACCGAGCACGTGTTTGCCGGATTCGGTCAGGAGGGCTGCGGCTACGGTGTGATCTACCCCGTCGTGGAAACGGGCCCTTCCGGTTTCGGGGTGCGTAGCGGGGTGAAGTAGAACGCGACGGGTTCAGCGGGTCGCCACAACATGTAGGGGTCCCTGGTGTGAAGATGAAAGTTCCTACACAACCATCTAAACCCACCAGGAACCCGTACTGTGAAGCCTACTGGAAACCTCGTTGCTGACACCATT